>JAZUNW010000080.1:0-62063 GCA_045604325.1 Faecousia sp.
GTTACCTCCATCTGCGGACTGGTTGTCTACTCTGAGAAGGGCATCATCAACCTGGACTTCGCTGATGTCAGCGCTGTCATGAAGGGAGCCGGCCGTGCCCACATGGGTGTCGGTACTGCTTCCGGCCGTGAGAAGGCCGAGCAGGCTGCTCTGGCTGCTATCAACAGCCCCTTGCTGGAGACCTCAATCAACGGCGCTACCGGCGTGCTGGTCAATGTTACCGGTTCTACCGAGCTGACCCTCGATGATGTTGAGACTGCTGCCGGCATCGTGCAGGAGAACGCCAACCCCGAGGCGAACATTATCTTCGGTGCAACCTACACCGACGAGTTTGAGGATGAGATGCGTGTCACCGTCATCGCTACCGGCTTTGAGCAGAAGCGGGAAGCTGCTCCTGCCACTACGGAGAGCGGTACTGAGCCTGCTGTTAAGGCTGGCAATGTTGGCGACATCGACGCCTTCATGGACCTGTTCAAAACAAAGTAAGAAAGCTTACATCCCGGGCGAGAGCCCGGGATGTTTTTTAGGAGAAGGAAAATGAATGCTTATCGAGATCTTGCCTATAGCTATGACCGGCTGACCAGCGATGTAAATTATTCTGCGGTGGTAGACTTTTATTACGAGATTCTGAATTGTGAGGGACTGCGCCCCAGAACTGCTGTTGATCTTGCCTGCGGTACGGGCTCTGTATCGGTGCTGCTTGCAAAGAGAGGCTTGCAGGTCACCGGTGTTGACATGGCAGAGGACATGCTGACGGTGGCCAGCGAAAAGGCCCAGGAGCTGGACTGCCCGCCGGTGTTTGTCTGCCAAAAGCTGCAGGAGCTGCGGTTGCCGAAAGGTGTTGATCTGGCAGTCTGCGCGCTGGACAGTTTGGACTATATCCTAGACCCCAACGATTGTAAAGAGGCGATCCGCCGCGTGTATAAGGCGCTGAATCCCGGTGGCATCTTCATTTTTGATGTGAATACCCCGGAAAAACTCCGTGCCATGGATGGTCAGGTCTTCCTTGACGAGGATGACGATGTTTACTGCGTCTGGCGTGGCGAATTTGACGAGCAGACGAACATTTGCAGCTATGGTATGGATCTTTTCCAGCGCAGCGGCAATGTATGGCATCGCAGTTTTGAGGAACATAAGGAGTATGCCTACTCTGTTGCTCAGTTGACCGACTTTTTGCGGTCTGCGGGCTTTACGAGCATCTGCGTTTACGGTGACAGGCGGATGGAAGACCCCAATGCATCCGACCAGCGTGTGTATTTTAAGGCGAGAAAGGGCAAAGTGAAATGAAAGATTATCTTGTTCGCGGTATGAGCATGGACGGCTTTGTGAAAGTCGTCGCTATCCGTTCTACGGAAATGGTGCGCCGTGGCGCTCAGATCCATAAAACAACACCCAATGCCAGCGCAGCTTTTGGCCGTGCGCTGACTGCGGCATCCATGATGGGCAATATGCAGAAGGTGGACAACGGCTCTATGACCCTGCAGATCAAGGGCGGCGGTCCGATCGGCACCATCGTCTGCGTTTCTGACCCCACCGGCAATGTGCGGGGGTATGTAACAGAGCCCAATGTGC
This sequence comes from Faecousia sp., assembly GCA_045604325.1. Lineage (GTDB taxonomy): Bacteria > Bacillota > Clostridia > Oscillospirales > Oscillospiraceae > Faecousia. The sequence goes on from JAZUNW010000080.1 coordinate 1,573, forward strand.
CTCTTGTGGAGAAGTACCCCGGCAAGCTGGATGTGGGCGCAACTGTGGGCACAGATGGCACACTGACCGTGATCCGGGATCTTCAGATGAAAGAACCCTATGTTGGCTCTATCGAGCTGGTTTCCGGTGAGATCGGCGACGATGTAACGGCATATTTTGTCCAGAGTGAGCAGATCCCCACAGCCTGCGCGCTGGGTGTCCTTGTTGACCGGGACAGATCCGTTAAGGTAGCTGGCGGTTATTTACTGCAGCTGCTGCCCGGTGCACCCGACGACGTGATCGATAAGCTGGAGGCCGGCATTCAAAGAGCTGGTGCAGTAACAGCTATGCTGGAGCAGGGCATGACACCTGAGGATATCCTTGGGGCTGTTGTGGGCGATCTGGGCGTGGTATTTATGGAGACGACAGAAGTTTCTTACAAGTGCTATTGCTCCCGTGAGCGGGTCACAGGCGCGCTGATAAGCCTTGGTAAAAAAGAACTGACAGAGATTATGGAAGAGGGGAAGACTTTTCCTGTGGAATGCCAGTTCTGTGACACAACTTATGCCTTTACGCCGGAGGACATCGGCCAGCTGATCGCCGGGCTGTAAAAAGAAACATTGACAAATATACCGCGTTGTATTAAAATAAAGCGGACAGAAAAACCTTATTTGGAGGGAAAGATAATGTACGAAAAACTGGTTTCTTATGCTTCCAAGCAGCTGGAGCTGGACCCCACTGAGATCACTCCGGATTCCACTTTTGAAGCTCTGGGCATCGATTCTTTGGACATTGTTGAGATGATTATGGATCTGGAAACAGAGCTGGGCGTTGAGCTGGATCTGGAGGATCAGAAGATCGCTACTTTTGGCGAGCTGGCTGCCTTTATCGAATCCAAGGTCAACTGATAATCGAATAGTCTTGTTACAGCATAACCGGCTCGTAACAAGGTCGCACTAGTCGGGGAGATAGCGGTGCCCTGTTGCCTGCAATCCGCTATAGCAGGGATGAATCCCCACACCCGGGCAAGCTTGAGTGCCGTCCGGCCACCGTAAGCGGTGTTGAAGGAACGGTCTTGCGCAACGAGATCCCGTGAACCATGTCAGGTGGGGAACCAAGCAGCATTAAGCGGACCTTTTCGTGTGCCGCGAGGTTGCCGCTCCCGAGCTGGCTGCGATGATACCGGGCATTTGGCTTGTTCAAATGTGGGTGTGCGATCTTGTTATGAGCCGGAACTATTTTAATGCAGAATGCAAAATGCAAAATGCAGAATAAGAAAGGATGGGGAAGATGGCTACCTATCAGGCTCTATATAGAAAGTATCGTCCTCAGACTTTTGACGATGTTTCCGGTCAGATGGCGGTAACGCAAACATTGAAAACCCAGCTTTTGAGCAGGAAAATGAGCCATGCTTATCTGTTCACCGGTTCCCGTGGTACGGGCAAGACCAGCTGCGCCAAGATCTTGGCAAAGGCGGTCAACTGCTTGAATCCCCAGGATGGCAATCCCTGTAACTGCTGTGAGGCCTGCCGGTCTATCGATTCCGGCGCTTGCATGGATGTTTTGGAGATCGATGCTGCGTCTAACAACGGCGTGGACAATGTTCGCGATCTGCGCGATGATGCTGTTTATACCCCCTCGCAGGTGAAAATGCGTGTGTACATCATCGATGAGGTGCACATGCTGTCTATCTCTGCTTTCAATGCGCTCTTAAAGATCATTGAAGAGCCCCCCGAACACCTATTGTTTATCCTTGCAACCACAGAGCTGCACAAAGTGCCTGCCACCATCCTTTCCCGTTGCCAGCGGTTTTCCTTCCGCCGGCTTACGCAGGAGGATATTGCGGCAAGACTTCAGTATGTGGCATATCAGGAAGGTATCGACTTAGACGACAGCGCTGCAAGAGTCCTTGCCCGGATGGCAGATGGCGGCATGCGTGACGGACTCAGCCTGCTGGACCAATGCGCATCCGCAACAAACGGTGAACTCACCGCAGAGCGGGTCTATCAGTGCCTGGGTATTGCCGGCGAGCAAAGATGCGGTGAGCTGATGGGCTATATTGCCGATCACGATACCCGAAGTGCGCTGGCCCTGTTTAACAAGCTGTATGCCGATGGCAAGGACCTTGGTGCACTCCTTGATGAGCTTGCTTGTCTTGCCCGTGATCTGCTGGTTCTGAAAACCGCTCCGGATGCCGGTATTACCATGCTTTCCGGTGTCACTACGGATTCGGAAGCAACCCAGCTTGCCCGGAAAATTTCTTCCGGTGAGCTGATGCGGATCATGGAGCTTTTGGAAAAGACCATGTCCGGCTTTGTCAGAAGTGCAAGTCGCCGCGTGGATGCGGAGCTTTGCATTATCAGCCTTTGTCAGCCTCAGCTTCAGCTGGATGCCGAGGCCCTTAACGCAAGGCTTACCCGCTTGGAAGAGAAAATCACCAGCGGTGCATTTGTAGCAGCGCCTGCTGCACCCGCTGCACCTGCCCAAGAAGAGGAAGAGCGCCCGCCTATGCCGGACGATGCAGATGCACCCCCGGCGGAAGATGAGATCGTTCCCCAACTGCCGGCAGAAGAAGCGCCGGTAGGTTTCTGGGCGGAGCTGGCAGGTGCTGTTCGGCAGGAACTGCGGCCGCCGGTTTCCGGTTTCTTCTCTGCAGCGGCCAATGCGGATGTACAAGGTGTATTGCGCGGAGATACGGTGGTTTTGAAGTGCAAAAACGGTTTTGTTGTAGATATGGTTGGAAAGCCCGAAATCCTTGCCCTTGTGGGCAGAAAGGCTTCCGCTATTCTCGGAAGGCCTGTTCGGGTCATTGCTGAGGATATGACGGCAAAGCCTGCAACCGGCGCCGGAATGGAACGGCTGATGGATTTTGGCCGTGCCCATAAGGATATTGTGAATATCAAAGAATAGGAGTTTTTACCGATGGCTAAGAATAATTTCCGTGGCATGCCCGGCGGCATGAATCAGGCTGCCATGATGAAGCAGGCTCAGAAGATGCAGCAGGAGCTGATGCGCATGCAGCAGGAGCAGGAGACCAAAACCTATACCTGTGCTGCAGGCGGCGGTATGGTCAGCGCAACTGTCAATGGTAAGCATGAACTGGTAAATTTGGAGATCAAGCCCGAGGCTGTAGATCCCGATGATGTGGATATGCTGCAGGATATGGTCATTGCTGCGGTCAATGAGGCTATGCGTGCTGCTGATGCCGATGCTGCCAGCAATATGTCCCGTCTTACCGGCGGCCTGAACTTGGGCGGCCTGTTCTGAGGTAGGCACTATGCAGTATTTTCCCGCAGCATTGCAGGAGCTTGCTGACCAGTTTGCACGGCTTCCCGGCATTGGCGGCAAAACCGCCCAAAGGCTTGCCTTTCATGTGCTGAGTCAGAGTGCTGAATATGCCCAGAGCTTTGCAGATGCCATCGTTGCAGCGAAAAACGAGGTCCATACCTGCCCCGTGTGTCAGAATCTGACGGATCGGGCGGTTTGTCCTATTTGCGGGGATGACCTGCGTGATAAAGGCGTGATCTGCGTGGTGGCAGAGCCGAAAGATGTGATCGCCATGGAGCGCAGCCGCGAATTTAACGGTGTTTACCATGTACTCCACGGTGTCATCAGCCCCCTAAACCATGTGACACAGGACGACATCCGCGTTAAGGAGCTTTTGTACCGGGTTGGCACCGGTGAGGTCCGTGAGGTTATTATGGCCACGAACCCCGATACCGAGGGAGAGGCAACGGCGATGTACATTTCCCGGCTCCTCAGGCCTATGGAGGTCAAGGTGACCCGGCTTGCATACGGTGTGCCCGTGGGAAGCCAGCTGGAATATGCCGACGAGGTGACTCTTTCGAGGGCATTGGAAGGCAGACAAGAGATATAAAAAGAAGGACGGCTTTCAGCCGTCCTTCTTTTTATGCTTATTCTAAGTGGTCCATCATTTTGAAAATACGTCTTGCAGATGCGTAAACGACATTGCGGTCAATAGTGCCGTTTGTGATGGCAGAGGCAATATCAAAGTCCTCACTGCAATGGTTGGGGTAAAGCTTTGTGATCCATGCAGGCATCTTTACATCGCTGCCAGCGTAAAGCTCATCAGTCAGGTTGGAGAATGCCCACCAGTCGGTCATGACAACGCCGTCATATTTCCATTCGCCGCGGAGAATTCCGTTGATGGATTCCCAGTTTGCGCTGGCCTGCACGCCGTTGATGGGGTTGTAGGAGGTCATCAGTGCCCAGGGACGTGCCTTCTTTATAACGATCTCAAAGCCACGCAGGTAGATCTCACGCAGTGCTCTCTGAGAGACACGGGAGTCAACGCATTTGCGGTTGATTTCTTTGTTGTTTGCACAGTAGTGCTTTACAGTTGCTGCAATGTTCTGCGCCTGTACGCTTTTGACGTATGCGCTGGCGAACATACCGGAAACGAAGGGGTCTTCGGAGTAGTATTCAAAGTTTCTGCCGCAAAGAGGATGCCTGTGAATGTTCAGGGCGGGTGCCAGCCAGATGCCTACATTGTTTTCCTTAATTTCCAATGCAGCTGCCTTGCCGATGCGCTTTGCGATGGAAAGATTCCATGTTTGTGCAACGGTGCTTGCGCAGGGGAAATAGGTGGTATACATACCGCAGCCGTAAAGCACACGCAGGCCTGCAGGACCGTCTGCAGTGGGGACATTGGGAATCTTTTCCGGGCACCACTTTTCCTTGGGCGTGACACCAATACCACCGGTATCGGCGATGTTGGTAAGGGGATGGCCGTAAAGCAGCTCAGCCAGAATGTCGTCGGAAAGTCCTGCAATGAAATCATCCAGACGATCATCTTCCAGTGCTTTTGTCAGGGAAAGCTTGGGATCGGGATTAGCGTTTTTGATTAAATACCGCTTAGGCTTGTAGGCTTTGGGTGCAATGCTGGGTAGCTTCTCCATAGTGCCATCGGCGGTCAGCCGCTCTTTTAAGTCCTGAGGTGCCATATATTCATGGCAGCGACGGCAGACGATATCGTCTTTCAGAGTAAAGCTTAGGTATTTTTCAGTATCCCGGATGCTGGTGCCGGCGTGGACGGTATAATCGCCCTTTTCCAGCACAAAGGCACTCTTGACGACCTTGCCCAGATCGTCAAAGGAACCAAATTCCCGAATGTCAAAGCTCAGCTTGAGGGCGGTTTCCTCGCCCGGCAGGAGTTCTCTCGTCTTATCGAAGGCGCAAAGAACCCTCTTTGCCTTGCCCAGCTTGCCCTGGGGTGCTTCCAGATATACCTGAATAATTTCCTTTCCGGGGAAAATGCCGGTGTTCTTGACAGTTACTGCAAGCTTAACAGTGTTCTTTTCCAGCTGGGCGGACTGCTTGGTTACAGCAAACGTTGTGTAGCCCAGACCAAAGCCGTAGGGATAGACCACCTTTTCCGGTGCGAAGGTTTCAAAGTAGCGGTATCCGACAAAAATATCCTCGGTGTATTCCTGATAATCATGGTTGGTAAGGAATTGCTCTGTGCCGGGATAGTCGTAAAGATCGTAAGCAAGGGTATCCTGCAGCTTACCGGAGGGGTAGCTTTCACCGAGGAGAATCTCGGTCAGTGCCTCGCCGGCAATACCGCCGCCATAAGTTGCGTAGATTACAGCATCTACCTTGTCGTTGTACTTATACTCCTTGGTGGAAACAGGACCGCAGGTATTCAGTACCACGATAACACGCTTGAAATCAGCGCACAGACGGTCAAGGAGAGCCTGCTCATTCTTCCACAAATCAAAGTCACCCTCTAAGCCGTTGCGGTCACCGCAATCTGTGCCCTCGGAGGAGAAACGGGCGATACAGAAGATGGCGGTGTCACCAAATGCCTTTGCCTGCTGGTACAGCTCCTCGGGCATGTCCGGGGTGGGAATATTGCGCAGTCTGCGCCAATAGGACATATCTTCGTAAGTCTTTTTTGCTTCGGCAACCTGCGCCCGTTCTTCTTTGTGGTAGAATTCTACCAGGGGAGTGAAGAATGCGATCTTGCCGCTGTCTGCTGCTGCCTGAAGGCCGTCGGCCAGGGTGATCTTCTTATCGGTATTAACACCGCCGCTGCCGCCGCCGCCAAAGACAAACTCTGCAGAGCCGCTGCCGAACAAGCAGATCTTTGCGCCGGGAGCCAGAGGCAATGTTCCATTATTTTTCAGCAAAACTGTGCCTTCCAGCACACCTTGCTTTGCGATGGCCCAGTGGGCTTTGCGACCGGTGATGAAGGTGCGGTTCTTGCCCAGAGGCATGGGGGGCTGACATGTGAATCTGTTAAATTTTCGCATTATAGGCACTCCTTTTATGTATTGATAATTGCATTATAGGACAATTCGTGCTATAATACAAGACAATATCCGGGAATTAATGGACATATTGTGCGAAAGGATACCTGTATGCGGCTTAATTATCAATTTGACCATATTTTTTCTTTCTCCATGCGCGATACGCTGGACTTTGGCAATCATGCACAGGGTGAGGTGGAGTTCGGCGTTATTCTTGATGGCAGCTGCCGCTTCTTCTGCGGAAATTCGCAGACGGTGCTTCACAAAGGGGACGTGTATGTAGTATTTCCAAATCAGCTCCATCGCTATGAGGACAGCCAGCAGCTGAAGGCCTATTTGCTGGTCGTGCCCGTTAAGCGGTATCTGCCTGCATACTATAATACCTTGATGAAGCAGCTTCCGATTTGCCCTGTTTTGCACAGCGGACAGTATGATCCTGCGATCCTTACAATGATGGATACGGCCTTTTGTGACCAGCAGACGGCATCGGAGGCTGTGATGCAGGGATACTTGGCTGTTATTTTTGGGAAACTGTTGGGGTGTTTGCAGCTACAACAGCGACAGCCGGGAACAGAAGAGGCGCTGCGCCGGATCCTGGAATATCTGAATGCACATTACCGGGAGAATATGACAAGGCGCGACATTGCCAAGGCGGCCGGGTATAATGAGAGCTATGTATCCCATCTGTTTTCACAGTCAATGGGGACCACACTGCCGGAGTATATCCATTCCTTGCAGGTCGATGATGCTTGCTATATGCTCAAGACGACAGATGTTCCGGTGGCGCAGATCGCATCTGAGCTTGGTTTTGTTTCGATACGGAATTTTAACCGTGTTTTTCAGAATCGTACAGGCATGTCACCAACGCAGTACCGAAGCAGTGCAAAAAAGTGAGGCCGTGGTGATCCACGGCCTATTATATTACAGTTTTGCGTAGGTCTTATCCAAAAAACGCTGGGGGCTTACAACTGCCCGCTTATGGGTCGCGCTGCCGATCTCGCCAGCTTCATCGTAGGCTTTGACTTCGAGAGTGATGATCTTGCCCTCAACGGCAGTGACCACGGCCTCAGCCCGTACTTCCATACCCACGGGGGTAGCGGAGGTGTGCTTTAAGTTCAGCTCGATGCCGACAGATGTCTCATTTTCCTCAAGGCCCGGAGCAACTGCCTCGCAGGAAGCGCCTTCCATCAGTGCGGCCATACAGGGGGTTGCGTAAACAAGGAGCGAGCCAGAGCCTACAGCTTCCGCAGTATCCCCATGCTCTACCAAGGTAGAGGCTTCGCCCTTCATTCCAACTTCAACAGTCATATGTTCACATCCTTTCTATCACCAATATATCCCAAGAAAGTAGTGGTGTCAACAAAAAAGCGGTTGCTATTTCCGTAAGTGGGCGATATAATATAGGTACAAAAATACGGATAGGAGTGTTGTTAATGGCAACATCTGAAAAACTGAATTTGACCATGCTCTGTGATTTTTATGAGCTGACCATGGGTAACGGTTATTTTGAAAAGGGCTATAAGGACCGTATCACTTATTTTGATCTGTTCTTCCGCCGGTGTCCCGATGGCGGCGGCTTTGCCATTGCTGCAGGCTTGGAGCAGATCGTGGATTACATCCAAAATCTGCATTTCTCTGCTGAGGACGTTGAATATCTTCGGGGCAGAAAGCTTTTTAGCGAGGAATTCTTGCAGTATTTGGCGGACTTTAAGTTTACCGGCGACATTTGGGCTGTTCCCGAGGGCACGCCCATTTTCCCCCATGAGCCCATCATTACGGTGAAAGCGCCTGCCATCGAGGCGCAGCTCATCGAGACCTTTATGCTCTTGACCATCAACCACCAGAGCCTCATTGCTACCAAGGCAAACCGTGTTGTCCGTGCAGCCCAGGGCAGAACGGTGCTGGAATTCGGTTCTCGCCGCGCTCAAGGCGCTGACGCGGCTATCTTAGGCTCCAGAGCGGCGTATATCGGCGGATGCAATGGAACTGCCTGCACCATTTCCGACCAGCTGTACGGCGTCTACGCCGGCGGTACCATGGCCCACGCATGGGTGCAGATGTTCGACAGCGAGTATGAGGCATTTAAGGCCTACTGTGAGATCTATCCCGAGAATGCTACACTGCTGGTGGATACCTACAACACTCTCAAATCCGGTGTGCCCAATGCCATCCGGGTGTTTAATGAAGTGCTGAAGCCCAAGGGCATTACCAAGTGCGGCATCCGCCTGGACTCCGGCGATATGGCATATCTGACACAAAAGGCAAGGAAAATGCTGGACGATGCCGGCTGGACAGAGTGTAAGATCTCCGTTTCCAACTCTTTGGATGAGTATATTATTCAGGATCTGCTGCGTCAAGGTGCGAAAATCGATATGTTCGGCGTCGGTGAACGGCTGATTACGGCCCGCAGCGAACCGGTTTTTGGCGGTGTGTACAAGCTTGCAGCCGTTGAAAAGGAAGACGGCACCATCCAGCCCAAGATCAAGATTTCTGAAAATGTGGGTAAGATCACAAATCCCCATTTCAAGAAGCTGTACCGTTTCTATGGCAACGATACCGGTAAGGCCATTGCCGACTATCTGTGTGTGTACGACGAAACTGTGGATGACAGCAAGGATATGGAGATCTTCGATCCCGAGGCAACATGGAAGACCAAGACGGTTTACAATTTCACTGCCAAGGAACTGCAGGTGCCGATCTTTAGGAAAGGCGTGCTTGTGTACAAGTGCCCCGACCTGCAGCAGGTAAGAAATTACTGCATGGAGCAGGTGGATACCTTGTGGGATGAGGTCAAGCGCTTTGATAACCCCCATACCTACTATGTGGACCTGAGTCAAAAGCTGTGGGACATTAAGTACGGCCTGCTTAAAGCAAATGGCAAGGCGTAAAAGCTACGACATTGCCCTTGGGGGCGTACTGGCAGCGCTGGCGATAGTGGTTATGACGCTGGGCACGATGATTCCCATGGCGACCTTCGTTTGCCCCGTGCTGTGCATGGTGCTTCTAAAAGTTGTCTGCAGAAAATGCGGAAACAGAATCGGCTGGGCATGGTACGGTGCGGTTACGATCCTGTCATTGCTCCTTAGCCCTGACAAGGAAGCGGCCGCGGTGTTTTTGGCGTTGGGATACTACTCCATCCTTAAGCCGAAAATGGACAGCTTGCCCGTAAAATGGCTGTGGAAAGGCATCTATTTTAATGCGGTTATTTTGTTGCTGTACTGGCTGCTGATGCATATTTTCGGCATGGCTGAGATTGCTGCAGAATTTGCGGAAATGGGCATGGTGATGACGATGGTTACCTTGCTTTTGGGAAATGTGTGCTTCTTTATGCTGGATCGGCTGCTAAATATTAGAAAATAATCGGGTGTGCAAAAGCACACCCGATTGTTTTTATACCTTCTGATCGCAGTAGATGCAGCGGTGGAAACCTTCCACAAGGCGGCTTACCTGAGGCAGCTCCTGCTCCACAGCGCTAATGCACTTAGGATTGGTGCAAATCTTGTCGTAAACAAGATCAGTATCCATGGTTTTCTTGTTTGGATTTTTAGCTTCCTCAAGAAGCTTAAGGATCAGTGCCATACGCATGTACTTGCCGTTCAGTGCCTGACGGAAGTAGGCTGCTCTGGGATCGTCATCGACCTTTACACTGATCTCATTGACGCGGGGCAGGGGGTGCAGCACACACATATCCTGCTTGGCCACCTTCATCTTTTCGGTATCCAGTATGTAGCTGTTCTTCAGCCGCTCATATTCGGCAGGATCGTCAAAGCGTTCTCTCTGAATGCGGGTCATGTACAGCACGTCAAGCTCGGGCATTGCATCTTCCAAAGAGGTGACCTCGGTGTAGGGAATCTGCTCCGCATCCAGCACATTGCAGCGCACATAGTCCGGCAGGCGCAGCTCCTTAGGGGAGATCAGCACAAATTTGATGCCGGTATAGCGGGCCATTGCCTCGATAAGAGAATGGACGGTGCGGCCGTACTTCAGATCGCCGCACAGGCCGATGGTCAGATCTTTTAAGCGGCCCTTTTCCCGGGAAATAGTCAGAAGATCGGCCAAGGTCTGGGTGGGGTGCTGATGACCGCCGTCACCGGCGTTGATAACAGGAATGGTAGCGGCCTGAGATGCTACAAAGGGCGCACCCTCTCTGGGATGACGGATGGCCATGATATCTGCGTAGCAGCTGAGGATCTTTGCGGTGTCCGCCATGCTCTCGCCCTTGGCTGCAGAGGAGGAACTTGCCTCGCTGAAGCCAATCACACTGCCGCCCAGCTCCAGCATAGCTGCCTCAAAGCTAAGGCGGGTACGGGTGGAGGGCTCGAAAAAGAGGGTAGCAAGCTTCTTGTGGGCGCACTTATCCCAGTAGTTTTCCGGATGGGCGATAATATCCTTGGCGGTGGCAATGAGCGCGTCCAGCTCTTCTACGGTAAAGTCCAGAATACTGATAAGACTTCTCATATTACTTCGCTCCGTTCACAGCAAGATAGTTCTTGATGCGCTGCACATTTTCCTCGTTTGCGGGGTCTTCTTCCAGATATTCGATGATATCATAAACATCCACAACGGAGTAGACGGGGAAGCCGAACTGCTCCTCGATCTCCTGCATAGCGCCCTTTTCGGTCTGACCCTTTTCCTTGCGGTCAACCATAATGAAGGTAGCAGCCACCTTGGTACCTTCCAGGTGCTTCAAAATTTCCATGGATTCACGGATCGCAGTGCCGGCGGTGATGACATCCTCGATGATGACGATCTCTTCGCCTGCCTGAGGCACATAGCCCACGAAGACGCCGCCTTCACCGTGATCCTTGACTTCCTTGCGGTTAAAGAAGAAGGGAAGATCCAAACCCTTTTTGGAAAGGGCAACAGCAGCGGAAATGGACAGAGAAATGCCCTTGTAAGCAGGGCCGTACAGAACGGACTTCTTATTTCCCAGCCTTTCTTCGTAGGCGCGGGCGTAGAATTCGCCCATTTTGGTGATCTGGTCGCCGGTCTTAATCATGCCGGCATTGACGAAATAGGGGATCTTACGGCCGGATTTGGCGGTAAAATCGCCAAATTTCAATACGCCTGCATCCTGCAGGAATTCGATAAATTCTCTCTTATAGCTTTCCATAATGATTCTCCTTCGAATTACAAATGCTCAGTCTGTGAGCCTGTAGGGTTGACGATACTGTAGCCAACATTGACCAGATGATCCGCAACACGCTCCAAACCAGCAACAGTGGAAGTGTAGTAAGGGCTGTGGGTTACGTGACAGCTGCCTTCAGCCAATCGGGCATAATGCTTGGCCGTAAGGGACTTTTTCATATCATCCACGCGGTTTTCATGCGCGGTCAGCTCCGGCAGCAGCCCATGGTCCAGATTTTCGAATGTCTGTCTGGTAACATGGAACATGGAAAGGACCTCATCGCACATGGCGCGGATCTCTTCTGTTGCCTGCTCCGAATAGGACAGGCCTTTTTGCTTCATTCCCTGGCAGATCTCCATGAAATTCACTGCGTGGTCACCCACACGTTCCAAGTCGTTGAGCACATGGAAGTAAGAGCCGATCACGGCTTCACTGCTTGCATCCAATGCAGAGGAGGAAAGTTTGATGAGGAAGTTGCTTAGTGCGCTGTTGGTGAAGTCAATGATGGCTTCGTTCTCTGTGACGGTTTCGCTGTCTTTATCCGTGCCGGCAAGCATGGCATTGAAGGAAAGCCTGGTGTTATCCTCGGCCAGCTGCAGCATATAGCCGATCTCCTGCTTTACCTGCGCTACAGCAACAGAGGGCATTGCCAGCATGTGATCGTCCACAAAGCGAAGGCTGTGCAGCTTTTTGGTTTCTTTTTTGTCGTGAATGACAAGCTTGGAAAAATCAACAAGTTGCTTTACAAAGGGAAGCAGCAAAAGTGTTGTAGTAACATTAAAGATCACATGGAATGCAGATACACGCATCTGCAGGGACATGGCATCATTACCGGGAAAAATGCTGACCAGAAGTGCCACCATAGGCTTGTGGAACATCCACATAACGGAAGCAAATAAAATCGTGCCAATGGTGTTAAAGGTAAAGTGGATCAAGGCGACGCGCTTGGAGTTGGCGTTTGCGCCGACAGATGCCAATAAAGCGGTGACACATGTACCGATATTAGCACCAAGCACGATAAACAGCGCCAGATCCAGGTGAAGAACACCGGTACCAACCATTGTGATGACCACGCCGGTTGCAGCTGATGAACTCTGGATCAAGGCAGTAAAAATCGCACCGACAAGTATCAGCAGCAGTGGGAAGTTGATAACACTGAAAATCTGAGTGAATAGTTCTTTGACCAGTGCATTTCCGAAGGCATCCGAACTGCTCATAATATTCAGACCAACGAAAATCAGACCGAGGCCGCTAAAAAGATTACCGATGATTCTGATCTTCTCTTTTTTGAAAAAGCCCATCATAACACCGGCAAAGGCCAATAAATACATTGCCATTTCAAAATAGTCATTTTTCAGTGCCACCAAAATACCGGTGATGGTAGTACCAATATTGGCACCCATGATGATAGGCGTAGCTTGCATCAGGGTCATAACACCGGCATTTACAAGGCCGATGACCATGACGGATGTTGCAGAGGAGCTTTGGATAATGGCAGTGACACCGGCACCGATGCCCACACCGGAAAGACGGTTGCCACAGATCTTGCTCAATAGCTTCTGCATGCCGGAACCTGTACTTTTTTCCAGCGCATCACTCATGAAATTCATGCCGACAATGAAAATGCCGACGCCGGCAAGCAGCCAGATCAAACTTTGAATCAGCTGTAGAATTTCTTCAGCAGTAAACATATTTATTTCTCCTTTCCAGGGGGACGATCCTCGTTAATCGCAGAACTCTGCAACGCAGCGCTCGTAAGCGGCAACGGGATCGGCGGCAGCGGTAATGGGACGGCCCACAACGATGTAGTCAGAGCCGATCTCCTTAGCCGCGGCGGGGGTCATGACACGCTTTTGGTCGCCCACATCGCCATCAGCAAAGCGGACGCCGGGAGTCACAGTCAGGAAATTCTTGCCGCACTTATCGTGGACCTTGCCTGCCTCCAGAGGCGAGCAGACGATGCCGTCAAGGCCGGCCTCTTCGGCGCAGGCAGCGTAGTGCATAACGACCTCGTCAATGGGGGCATGGATCATCAGATCGTTTTCCATACTTTCCTGGTCTGTAGAGGTCAGCTGGGTCACGGCAATCAGCAGGGGACGGGTGCCGTCCTCGCGGGTCAGACCTTCTAAGGCGGCCTTCATCATGTTCTTCGTGCCTGCAGCGTGGAGGTTGGTGATGTCCACATCCAGATTAGACAGCACAGACATGGCCTTCTTAACGGTGTTGGGAATGTCGTGAAGCTTTAAGTCCAGAAAGATCTTATGGCCACGGGCCTTGATCTCTTTAACGATTGCAGGGCCTTCTGCGGAGAAAAGCTCCATGCCGATCTTTCCGAAGGGCTTTCTGCCGGTAAATTTGTCTAAAAATGCGAAGGTTGCCTCAGCAGAGGAAAAATCACATGCTACGATTACATCCTTACCCATTATTTTGCGCCTCCTATAATTTCTTCTAAGGTGTTGATACGGTACTTTGCCATAACTTCGGGAAGATCCCGGATAATGTCACGGCAGATGTAGGGATTTACAAGGTTTGCTGCGCCTACCTCAACAGCGGTGGCGCCTGCCAGCATCATTTCAATCACATCTTCTGCGCTGCTGACACCGCCCATACCCACAACGGGAATCTTGACGGCATTTGCCACCTGATAAACCATGCGGACAGCCACAGGGAAGATTGCGCTGCCGGAGAAACCGCCCATTTTATTGGCGATCACCGGCTTGCGGCGGTTTAAGTCGATACGCATACCTAAGAGTGTGTTGATGAGGCTGATGCCGTCAGCGCCGGCATCCTCGCAAGCCTTTGCGATAGAAACAATATCGGTGACATTGGGGGAAAGCTTGATAATGACAGGTTTTGTGGTGACCGCTTTGACAGCCTTGGTCACTTCTGCGGCTGCTTCCGGCTGTGTGCCAAAACTCATACCGCCGCCATGGACATTGGGGCAGGAGATGTTCACTTCCAGCCAGCCGACCTGCTCCTCTTTATCAAGTTTTTCGCAGGTATATGCATAATCTTCCACGGAAAAACCGGAAACATTCGCCATGACCGGCTTATGGAAGCATTTTTTCAGCTTGGGCAGTTCTTCAGCAATGACCTTTTCCACACCGGGGTTTTGCAGGCCGACGGCGTTAATCATGCCGGCGGTGCACTCCGCAATTCGGGGAGTGGGATTGCCGAAACGGGCATCCTTTGTAGTGCCTTTGAATGAAAATGTACCCAACTCATTGATATCATAGAGCTCAGCGAACTCATAGCCGTAGCCAAATGTGCCGGAGGCAGGGATCACGGGATTGGAAAGTTCAATTCCACAGAGGTTGACACTTAATTTTCCCATAAGATCTCCTCCTTTCGCATCACAGGGCCGTCCTTGCAGATGCGCTTGTAGCCGGTTAGCGTCTTGCAGCTGCAGCCCATGCAAGCGCCGAAGCCGCAGCCCATCCGCTCTTCAAAGCTCATCTGACCGGAAGTGGCACTTGCCTTATATATGGCCTTCAGCATGGGCTCCGGGCCGCAGGTGTAGAAGTAAGAATAGTCCGTGGTTTGCATGGCGGTGGTGACGAAGCCTTTCACGCCATAGCTGCCGTCCACGGTGGTAACGGTTACGCTGCAGCCCAGTATCTTGAATTCCTCTTCATAGAAAATCTCGCTTTTGGTGTTAAAACCAAGGATAACGGAAACTTTCTTGCCTTGTTCCATCAGCTTCTTAGCAAGGTTATACATAGGAGGTACGCCAACGCCGCCACCAAGGAGCAGAGGAGAATCGCCGCTTACACTAAGGTCGTAGCCGTTGCCAAGGCCGGTAAGAATGTCAAGCTCTGTGCCGGCAGTCATTTTACTCATGGCCGTGGTGCCCTTGCCAACTACCTTGTAAACGATGGTAAGGGTTGTATCATCGTAATCACATACAGAGATGGGGCGGCGCAGGAACATTCCGTCAAGCTGAATGTTCACGAACTGGCCCGGTGCTGTGATGGTAGAGGTATCGCCCCGCAGCACCATCTTATAGACGGTGTCTGTCAGAGCTTCGTTGGAAAGGATCGTAAAGATACTTTGTTTCATGTTGTCTCCTTACGCGTCGATAGTGGAGATGGTAAGCGTTGTTTCCTCAAGAACATCCAGCAGCACCTTGACAGTATCAAGAGCGGTGAACATGGTCACGTTGAACTCGGTAGCCAGCTGGCGGATCTGGATACCGTCGGACTGGTTGGAACCGGGGTCACGGGTGTTGATGACATATGCGATGTGACCCTGACGCAGTGCATTGGGGATCTCCTCACTGCCTTCGCTGATCTTTTTCAGCATGTGGGTGCGGATGCCGTGCTCTTTGAGATATTTGGCTGTGCCGGCGGTGGCTTCGATGTTAAAGCCCAGGTTGTAGAAACGGCGGATCAGGGGGAGAGCCTCGTCCTTATCCTTGTCAGCGATGGTTGCAAGGACAGTACCGTAGTTCTGCAGTTTCATGCCGGCAGCCTGCAGTGCCTTAAAGAGGGCACGGTTCAGACTTCTATCGTAGCCGATTGCTTCACCGGTGGACTTCATTTCGGGTGAGAGGTAGGCATCCAAACCGCGGATCTTATTAAAGGAGAATACGGGAGCCTTTACATAGAAACGCTCTTTTTCATCGGGATAGATGTCGAAAAGGCCCAGTTCCTTAAGGCTCTTGCCAAGAATGACCTCGGTGGCAATGTCTGCCAGGGAGTAGCCCGTTGCCTTGCTCAGGAAGGGGACGGTACGGGAGGAACGGGGGTTGACCTCAATGATGAACACATTGTCGTCCTTATCTACAATGAACTGGATGTTGTAAAGACCAACGATGCCGATGCCAAGGCCCAGCTTCTTTGCATACTGCAGAATCGTGCCCTTGACTTTATTGGAGATAGAGAAGGAGGGGTAGACGGAGATAGAGTCGCCGGAATGGACACCGGTGCGCTCGACCAGCTCCATAATGCCGGGAACAAACACATTCCGTCCGTCGCAGATGGCATCGATCTCCACCTCACGGCCCTCAATATACTTGTCAACCAGAACGGGCTTGTCCTCGTCGATCTCAACGGCGGTCTTCAGGTAGTGGCGCAGCTGCTTTTCGTTGGCAACAATCTGCATTGCGCGGCCGCCAAGAACGAAGCTGGGACGAACCAGAACGGGGTAGCCGATCTCAGCAGCGGCAGAGATGCCGTCCTCAATCTTGGTGACAGCCTGACCCTTTGCACGGGGGATGTTCAACTCGTTGAGGAGGTTTTCAAAGGCGTTGCGGTCTTCTGCTTTGTCAATAGCGGCGCAGTCAGTGCCGATGATCTTCACGCCACGGTCAGCCAGAGGCTGAGCAAGGTTAATGGCAGTCTGACCGCCAAGGGAAGCGATGACACCCTCGGGCTTTTCAAATTCGATGATGTTCATGACATCCTCGGGAGTCAGAGGCTCAAAATACAGCTTGTCTGCTGTGGTATAGTCGGTAGAAACGGTTTCGGGGTTGTTGTTGATGATGATGGCTTCGTAACCGGCATTTTTAATGGTCATGACGGCGTGAACGGTGGAGTAGTCGAACTCAACACCCTGACCGATACGGATAGGACCTGCACCCAGCACAATAATCTTCTTCTTGTTCGTCAGCCGGGATGCGTTCTCGCCGGTGTAGGAGGAGTAGAAATAGGGAATATACGCGCCGGTGTGGCAAGTATCCACCATCTTGAAAACGGGGAAGAGGTTGTTTTCCTTACGGAAGTTGTATACATCAATTTCCTTGCAGTTCCACAGTTTTGCGATGATCCGGTCACCGAAGCCCATCTTCTTGGCGGCAATCAAAGTGTTAAGATCCCGGACATTGGCAGAAAGCGTCTTTTCCATCTCCACGATCCGCGCTATGGCCTCAAGGAAGTAGGCAGTGATCTTGGTGATGTCATGGATCTTATCCGAAGCAACACCACGGCGCATTAACTCAGCGATGGCGTAGATGTTATCGTCACGGAAAACATGGATGTATTCCAGCAGTTCGTCTGTGGTCATGGTGTCAAACTTGGGGCGGTGGATATGGTGGGCTCCGATCTCGCAGGAGCGGATACCCTTTAAGAGGCACTCTTCCAAAGTAGAGCCGATGCCCATGATCTCACCGGTGGCCTTCATCTGGGTGCCGAGGGTGTTGGTGGCAGAGGCGAACTTATCGAAGGGGAAGCGGGGCAGTTTGGCGATGACATAGTCAAGCCGGGGCTCGAAAGCAGCATTGGTGTTGGCGATTTTGATTTCCTCAAGGGTCATGCCCACAGCGATCTTAGCGGTGACCCGGGCGATGGGGTAGCCGGATGCCTTGGATGCCAGAGCGGAAGAGCGGGAAACACGGGGGTTGACCTCAATGAGGTAGTACTGAGAAGAGTGGGGGTCCAGAGCGAACTGGACATTACAGCCACCTTCGATCTTCAGCGCGCGGATGATCTTGATGGCAGAATCGTTCAGCATTTTCTGATCTTCGGGGCTGAGGGTCATGATGGGAGCAACCACAAGGCTGTCACCGGTGTGGACACCGACGGGGTCGATGTTTTCCATGCCGCAGATGGTGATGGCATGATCGGTGCCGTCGCGCATGACCTCAAATTCAATTTCCTTGTAGCCTTTGACGGACTTTTCAATCAGCACCTGATGCACAGGGGAGAGGTTAAAGGCATTGATGCCCACCTCAACCAGCTCTTCTTCACTGTAAGCAAAGCCGCCGCCGGTGCCGCCTAAGGTAAAGGCAGGACGCAGAACAACGGGGTAACCGATGCGCTTTGCAGCTTCCTTGGCTTCTTCTAATGAGTAGGTGATCTCGGAGGGAATAACAGGCTCGCCGATCTCTTCACAAAGCTCTTTAAAGAGCTCGCGATCCTCAGCACGCTCGATGGATGCGCTGGAAGTACCCAGCAGTTTCACACGGCACTCCTTCAAAATGCCCTTCTTTTCCAGCTGCATGGCAAGGTTCAAGCCGGTCTGACCGCCAATGCCGGGAACGATGGCATCGGGACGCTCATAGCGGATGATCTTTGCCACATACTCCAAAGTCAAGGGCTCCATGTAGACCTTGTCTGCAATGGTGGTGTCGGTCATGATGGTAGCGGGGTTGGAGTTAACAAGTACCACCTCATAGCCTTCCTCCTTAAGAGCAAGGCAAGCCTGTGTGCCTGCATAGTCGAACTCCGCAGCCTGACCGATGACGATGGGGCCGGAGCCAATAATCATAATTTTCTTCAAATCCGTACGCTTAGCCATAAATTCTGCCTCCAATGATCTATATAAATTATATTATTTTCTGATTTTCTCAAGCCAGACCAGCTTGCCACCGCAAACTGTGGCCATGCACTTGCCCCATACCCGCCAGCCGGCGAAGGGAGTGGACTTGCCTTGAGACTGGAACTCATTCGGCTCGATGACATAGGTCTGCCGCAGATCCCAGATGGAGAAGTCGCAGCCCAGGGGGATATTAAAGCGTTTGCGGGGCGCGTAGACCAAAAGATCCATCAGCCGTTCCATAGTGATGATGTTTTCTTTTACCAGATATGTGTAAAGCAGGGGGAAGGCGGTCTCAATGCCTACGATGCCGAAGGCGCTGCTGTCTAAGCCCTTGCTCTTCTCTTCCTCAGAGTGGGGGGCATGGTCGGTGGCGATCATGTCGATGGTGCCGTCCTGCAAGCCTGCGATGAGGGCCTCCCGGTCCTCAGGACTGCGCAGGGGCGGATTCATCTTGAAGCGACCCTCTTCCAAAAGGAAGCTGTCGTCCATGATGAGGTAGTGGGGGGCAGTCTCGCAGGTGACATTGACGCCCTCTTTTTTAGCCTTGCGAATCAGTTCTACACTTTCCTTAGTGGAGATGTGGCAAACATGGTAGGCGCAGCCGGTCTCTTTGACCAGCTTGAGGTCCCGCTCGATCATTTTCCACTCGCTTTCGGAGCTGATACCCCGGTGGGAATTTGCCTTTGCATACTCGCCGTCGTGGATGTAGCCGCCGTTTAAAAGTGCATTCACCTCACAGTGGGCAACGATCAGCTTTCTCAGCTGCTTGGCCTGCAGCATGGCCTTGCGCATCATGTCTTCATTCTGCACACCCTTGCCGTCATCAGTAAATGCGATGACCATGGGGGCAATGCCTTTCATATCGGAAAGCTGTTCGCCCTTTTGGCCGACAGTAATGGAGCCGTAGGGGTAAACGTGAATCAGACCGTCCTGGCGGATCAGATCCGTCTGCATACGGACATTTTGCTTGCTGTCGGGTACGGGGTCTAAGTTGGGCATGGTGCACACTGCGGTGTAGCCGCCGTGAGCGGCTGCCAAAGAGCCGGAGAAAATGGTCTCTTTATAAGAAAAACCCGGCTCACGAAAATGCACATGCACATCGCAAAAGCCGGGAAAAACAGCATATTCAGGGGAGTTGAACGCGCAAAGATCAACAGAGGAAAGACGGTCCATAACGGAAACACGAGTGTTAGGAGCAAATGCTGCCAGCGCGGTGTTGTTTTCGTTCTGCATTGCCATAGCGGTCTCCTTTCGTGGTAAAAGCCCAAACCTGTTCATTTTATCCTTGAAATTATATCATAACGACAAATCTGTGTCAATGGAAATAGTGCGAAAAAAGTCACCGGAAATCCGGTGACTTTTTGGTTACATATCAAATACACCCATGATGATAATGCCTACAATGGTGGTTGCGATGCAGGCGTAATGCTTCCAGCTGAGCTTCTCCTTCAGGAAGATGCGGCTCCACAGAACGGATGCCACGCAGTAGGAAGAAATGATGGGAGCAGCCAGTGCGCTTTCACCACTGGCAAGGGCATATATGTAGGCCAGCTGGCCGGCGGTTTCAAAGATGGCACCGACATACTTGGGCGCTTCCATCTTTGGCATCAGCTTCTGCTTTTTGATTAAAACAGTGTAGATAAAGCAGACAAAACCGGCGGCAAGGAAGGTAAGCTCGTAGGCGACATTTGCGCTGTCCTCATTAAGGGTCTCCAGTACCAGATCGTCGGCAAATGTGCCGGCGGCATCTAAAAGGCAGTAGGCAAGGGGCAGCGCCAGCGCCAGCCAACTTTTTGCGTACTTGAAGTTGGATGCTTCCTGCCGGGCAGCACGGAGGGCCTCGTCTTCGTTTGCCTCAACAAAGCCAAGACCGATGACACCCACAGCAGCGAGTGCAATGGCAACATACTGAATGGGCTCCATGGGGTCTGCAGTGCCGCTGATGATGGCGATGATGGCAACCAACGCACCGGATGCATTGCAGATTGGGCTGGAAATGGAAAGCTCGATGTAGCGAAGACCCACATAGCCCAGTGTCATAGAGCCGATGTACAGCAGGGATACGGGCAGATATGTCCAAATGACCTGCCAGCTGATCTCAACACCGCCGACGAAGATCTCATAAGCAGCGTGCAGGCCCATAACAAGGCCAACAGCCATGACCATCTTAAATTGACTGTACTTGTCGCTGGCGTCACGGCAACCGACCTTAGAGAAGAAGTCAGAACCGGACCAGCAAAGTAGCGCGATAATCGCAAACCAGAACCACATAATAATTTACCTCTCTTTATAAATTGATAAGACCGGCATCAGCCATTTTCTGCAGGCTCATGAGAATGCCCAGCTTGGCATGGTGCCATGTCAGACCTCCTTGGAAATATACGGCATAGGGCTCGCGGATAGGGCCGTCTGCGGAAAGCTCCATGGTTGAGCCCTGAACAAATGCACCGGCAGCCATGATAACCTGGCTGTCATAGCCGGGCATATCACCGGGGATGGGAGTTGCGAAGCTGTCAACAGGAGCAGCAGCCTGAATGCCTTTACAGAAAGCGATCATACCTTCCGGACTGCCCAACTCCACAGCTTGAATGATGTCATGGCGGCTTTCGGTTGCGTTGGGTACACAGCGGAAACCCAAAGGCTCATACAGATTTGCGGCGAAGATGGCGCCCTTTTCTGCACTGGCAGTGACGGAAGGAGACAGGAAGAAACCCTGATACAGAGAACCCATCAGACCAAAATTCGCGCCCACTTCCTGACCCAGTCCGGGAGCGGAAAGACGGTATGCGCAGCGGTCGATACAGGCCCTTGTGCCGGCAATATAGCCGCCGGAGGATGCCAGACCGCCGCCGGGGTTTTTGATTAGGCTGCCGACGATCATATCAGCACCAACATCAGAGGGCTCAATGGGTTCGACAAACTCGCCGTAGCAGTTGTCAACCATAACAACAATGTCGGGCTTGATATTCTTGCAGAAGGAAATCAGCTCACCAATCTGGGAAACCGAGAAGGTGGGGCGGGTGGCATAGCCCTTAGAACGCTGGATGGTGACCATCTTAGTTTTGGGGTTAATTGCCTTTTTGATATTTTCGTAATCGAAAGTGCCATCGGCAAGCAGATCAACCTGCCGGTATGTTACGCCGTATTCTGCCAAGGAGCAGGGGCTGGGACGGATGCCGATCACTTCCTGCAGTGTATCATAAGGCAGACCTACAGGGGAGAGCAGCTCGTCACCGGGCAGCAGGTTTGCGGATAATGCAATTGTCAGTGCATGAGTACCGCATGTGATATGAGGCCGCACAAGAGCTGCTTCCGTATGGAACACATCGGCATATACCTGTTCCAGCTTGTCCCGGCCTTCATCGTTGTAGCCGTAACCTGTGGATGTGGCAAAGCAGGTGGCAGATACCCGGTTCTTCCGAAAGGCGGACAGCACCTTTGCCTGGTTGTATTCTGTAACCTTGTCAATCTCATCAAAGCGGTCTTTCAGCTTCTCAATCACTTTTTCACCGTAAGCATATACAGTAGGGGAGATTCCCATTTCTTCGTATAAATGATTTAATTCGTTCATGTTTCGTCCTCACGTTCTACAGTTTGGAAGATTTGGTTGGCAAGATTGTTGAGAGTTTCCGGCTTGGTTACAATGAGCCCCGTCTCGTGCTTACCTAAAATCAGCAATGTATCACCGGGTTCAATACCGAAGAATTCCCGGGCTTCTTTGGGGATCACGATCTGCCCGCGGTCGCCGACTTTCGCCGTGCCGAAGACTCGCTGGGCACTTTGTTTTGCTAAAATGTGCTTGCCGCCTGCCATAAGCTGCTCCTTTCACATTTTTCATACTTTTCATACTGGGTGATTATATAAAAATCCGCCCCGGTTGTCAAGCCCGGGGCGGATAATATTCAGTTATTTCTTCTGCGTCTTCCGCCACCGAACAGCAAAATCAGTCTGAGAAGCTGTGCAAGGGCAACGGCGGTCGCTGCAACATAAGTCATGGCGGCGGCCCGCAGGGTCTTCCTTGCACCCCTCTGTTCTTCGTCCGTCAGCAGATTAACTTCTTCAATTGCGGTCATAGCCCGGCGGCTTGCATTGAACTCAACGGGCAAAGTGATAAGCTGGAACACAAGGGAAAGTCCAAAGCAGGCGATACCGGCATAGACAAGGCCGTAGCTCATGTCCGCAAAAGCAGAGAGCAAAATGCCCAGCAGGATCAGCGGCATGGCAAGCTTGCTGCCGAAATTCGTTACGGGAATGATTGCCGCACGGAGCTTGATAGGGCCGTAATTCTCTGCATACTGCACAGCATGGCCCGCCTCATGGCAGGCAACGCCGATGGAAGCAACAGATGTGGAATCGTAAACACTGTCCGAGAGACGAATTACATTGGTCTTGGGGTCAAAATGGTCGGTCAGGTTACCGCTAACCCGCTCAATGCGTACACCGGAAACGCCGTTGGCGCTTAAAACGCGCTGGGCGGCCTGGGCACCGGTAATGCGCCGGATGCTGTGATGCTTGGAGTAGCGGTTAAATGTGGAGTTTACATTACTGCTGGCCCAGAGCGAGAGCAAGATGCAGGGCAGTATGATATAAAGATATGTCCAGTCGAAACCGTAAAAATAGTAGGGCATATTTGGCCTCCGAGTATTGATAGTAAGACTATTATATGATAAAATCAAAAAAGTATCAAGGTATTTGTCATCCTGTGACTTTGTCACGGAAGAATGAAATGCTGTGGGTTATACTAAGATTACAATAAACAACAGGAGGTAACGAAAATGTCTGTTCTTCATATTACAAAAGAAAACTTTGAGTCTGAGGTCCTGCACAGCGAAGTGCCCGTGCTGGTAGACTTCTTTGCAACCTGGTGCGGCCCCTGCAAGATGGTGGCTCCCACCATCGATGAGATCGCAGCAGAGCGGGAGGACATTAAGGTCTGCAAGATCGATGTGGATCAGGAAACGGAGCTTGCTGTCCGTTATAATGTATCCAGCATTCCCACGCTGATGGTATTCAGCGGCGGTGATGTTGTGAAACAATCCCTTGGCGCACTGCCCAAGAAGGAAATTTTGGCAATGCTGCCCTAAATTCTGCAAAAAAGATACGCCCGGGATTTGCGTCCCGGGCGTATCTGTGTTATAATGACAAAAAATAAGCAGGAGGTACATTATGGGTTTTCTGTATTGGTTGGAAGGCATTCGTATGCCGTGGCTGAATGACATTATGCTTGCTATCACTACATTCGGTGAGGAAACGGTATTCTTGGTCGCCGCGCTGATCGTTTTCTGGTGCGTGGATAAATATAAGGGCTACTATGTACTGGGCGTGGGTCTGATGGGAACGCTTGTCAGCCAGTTTATGAAGCTTTTGTGCCGTGTGCCCCGACCCTGGGTACTGGACAAAGACTTCACTATTGTGGAAGAGGCGCGGGAAGCGGCTTCCGGCTACTCGTTCCCAAGCGGCCATACCCAGTCCGCAGTCGGCACCTTTGGTGCCATTGCCGCATCGGTAAAGAATAATGCCGTCATAGCTGTTTGCATCGCCATAGCGGCCTTGGTTGGTTTTTCCAGAATGTACTTAGGTGTCCACACTCCTGCGGATGTGCTGATCGGTGCACTGATCTCTGTGATTCTGATTTTTGTGCTGAAGCCGCTGATGCTGGGGGATAAGAAGAAATATATCCCGTGGGTATTTGTTTCGATGCTTGTTCTCAGCGGAGCGTTTTTGGCATATGTGGAGCTGTATCCGTTCCCTGCGGATTTGGATGTGCACAACTATGAGTCGGCGCTGAAAAATTCTTACACCCTCATCGGCTGCAGCGCAGGTGTGCTGGTGATCTATTTTGCGGACGAAATGAAGCTGCATTTTGATACCAAGGCGGTTTGGTGGGCGCAGATCATTAAGGTCGTTCTCGGGCTGCTGGTTGTGCTTGCTGTGAAAGAGGGCATGCGAGCTCCCTTGGAGGCGGTGTTCGGCAATGTTCTGATCGCCCGTGCGGTGCGGTATTTCCTGATCGTGCTGGCCGCCGGTATCCTTTGGCCCTTGAGCTTCCGTTGGCTTGGCAAATTGGGCCTGAAGAATGCGGAGGAAGCAAAGTGAATTACGCGACGATTAAAAACTGCGATATTGCAAACGGACCCGGTGTGCGGGTGAGTTTGTTCGTGTCCGGCTGTACCCACCGCTGCCCCGGTTGCTTTAATGAAGTGGCGTGGGATTTTGATTACGGTACGCCCTTTACCCAGGAGACCATCGACCGGATTCTTACCATGTTGGCGCCGCCCCACATCAAGGGCTTGACCCTGCTGGGCGGCGAGCCCTTTGAGCCCCAAAACCAGCCGGCCATCGTCGGTCTGCTGCGGCAAATCAAGGCGAAATATCCCGAAAAGAGTATTTGGGCGTTCTCAGGGTATCTGTTTGACAAGGATATTCTTTCCGGCCGTTTGGGCTCTTGGGAGATCACAAAGGAATATTTAAGCTATCTGGATGTCCTGGTAGACGGGCCTTTTGTGGAAGCGAAGAAAAATCTTTCTCTGCGTTTCCGTGGGTCTGAAAACCAGCGACTGATTGATGTGCCTGCATCGCTGGAGCAGGGGAGTGTCGTCCTTTGGCAGGATTGGCAGGGAGAAAGAAAGGGGATTAAGAAATGAGTAGTATTCGAGTAAAGAAACTGTCGCCCAACGCGACTCTGCCCACCTACGGCTCTGTGGAGGCAGCGGGTGCTGATTTATATGCCTGCCTGGACGCACCTGTCACCATCGAGCCCGGTGAAACTGCTTGGATTCCCACCGGTCTTGCGCTGGAAGTGCCTAAGGGCTGTGCCGGTCTTATTTATGCCCGCAGCAGTTTGGGCGTAAAGCGGGGACTTGCTCCTGCCAACAAGGTTGGCGTCATCGACAGTGACTACCGCGGCGAGATCCGTGTGGTGCTTTTAAACCACGGCAAAGTTGCACAGACGGTTGAACACGGTGAGCGCATTGCCCAGTTTGTGATTACCCCTGTACTGACCCCTGCTTACGAAGAGGTAGAGGAACTTTCGGATACAGTGCGGGGTGCAGGCGGTTTCGGCTCTACAGGAAAATAATTTATAAAAAAACGCACCCCGTTTACTTCGGTAAATGGGGTGCTGTTGTTTTTATTAGTAGAAAAGAAGATCGGAATAGGTGGGATAGGGCCAGTATGTCTTGTCAGTCAGTTCCTCAAGAGCATCGGCGCTGCGGCGGACAGACTGCATATCTGCGGTAATAACATTGTGGAAGTAGTCAGCGGCGGGCTGATTTCCTTCGGGAATCGTTTGCAGATCGGTGCGGAGTTTCTCGCAGCTTTCGTACAGACTGTCGATATGAGAGGTTAACCGCTCTGCAAGAATTGCCTCTGTCTTTGCGGTGATGCCTGCATCTTTCTTGCGAAGGACAGCCTTTGCAAGGTCAGAGCTGTAGTGCAGTGCGGCAGGCAGGATCTGGTGCATGACCATATCCACCATGGTGCGGGCTTCAATGTTTACGGTCTTGCAGTAGGTTTCCAGATGGATTGCGTGGCGTGCACGGAACTCAGTTTCCGTGAAGATGCCGTGGCTGGTGACCAGCGCAATGTTCTTATCAGAATCGTAAGCGGCAAGACATTCCGCGGTAGAGGGGTAATTGCTCAATCCACGGCGAGCCGCCTCCTGCTTCCACTGCTCGGAGTAGCCATTTCCGTCGAAGATGATTCGCTGATGATCGGTAAAAACCTTGCAGACCAAATCATGGAGGGCCTTGTCGAAATCCTTGGCATTTTCAAGGGTATCTGCAAACTGTCGCAGCTCCTCGGCCATGATGGTATTCAGCGCGATGTTGGGGCTTGCAACGGACTGGGAAGAGCCCAGCATACGGAACTCAAACTTATTACCAGTAAATGCAAGGGGGCTGGTACGGTTGCGGTCTGTGGTGTCCTTGGGGATTGCAGGCATCACGTCCACACCCACACGCATGATCCGCTTTTCGGGATCTTGATAATTGGTACCGTCAATGATGGAACGGACAACCGCATTCAGCTCATCGCCCAGGAAGATGGACACGATGGCAGGGGGGGCTTCGTGACCGCCCAGGCGGTGGTCATTACCGGCGGATGCAACGGTGCACCGCAGGAAATCCTGATATTCGTCCACACCCTTGATAAATGCCGCAAGGAACACGAGGAACTGAGCATTCTGGGCAGGAGTCTTGCCGGGTTTGAAGAGGTTTTCACCGCTGTCAGTGCTCAAGCTCCAGTTGTTGTGTTTACCGGAGCCATTGACACCGTCAAAGGGCTTTTCGTGGAGCAGACACACAAGGTCGTGGGCTGCGGCACACTTTTTCATAATGGCCATGACCAGCTGGTTGGCATCGCAGGCGTTGGTGGCATCGGAGTAGATGGGCGCCATCTCGTGCTGACAGGGTGCGGCTTCGTTGTGCTTGGTTTTGCTTAAGATACCAAGACGCCAAAGCTGTTCATCAAGATCCTGCATGAAGCTGCTGATGCGGGTACGGATGGTGCCGAAATAATGGTCATCCATTTCCTGACCCTTGGGTGGCCGTGCGCCAAAGAGAGTACGTCCGGTCAGTCGCAGGTCTTCCCGCTGGGCATACATCGCCTTGGGGATGATGAAGTATTCCTGCTCAGCACCGACGGAAGAGATGACACGCTGGGTCTTCTTGTCGCCAAAGAGCCGCAGGATACGGACTGCTTCACGGGAAACCTCTTCAAGAGAGCGAAGCAGAGGTGTTTTCTGATCCAGAGAATCACCGGTGTAAGAGAAAAAGCAGGTGGGGATGTAAAGGCTGTTATCCCGCACAAAGGCAAAAGCGGTGGGATCCCATGCGGTGTAGCCCCGGGCTTCAAAGGTGGTACGAAGACCGCCGTTTGGGAAAGAGCTTGCGTCGGGCTCACCACGAACCAATTCCTTGCCGGAAAACTCCATAATGACCTTGCCGTCACCGGTGGGGGAGATGAAAGAATCGTGCTTTTCAGCAGTGATGCCGGTCATGGGCTGGAACCAGTGGGTGTAGTGAGTCGCTCCTCGCTCGATAGCCCAATCCTTCATGCCTTCAGCAATGGCGTTGGCCACATCCAGAGGCAGAGTTGAGCCAGTGCTGATGCACTGCTTCCATGCATTATAAATTTCCGGCACCAGACGCTGCTTCATAGTTGCCTCATTGAAGACATCGATGCCGAAGATTTCGGGGACATTTATGAAGTTGCTCATGATGACCCATCCTTTCCAAATGGAAAGCGACAATACTGCCGCATTTTAAAAAATGATATTACAATTTTATGCGATACTGCCATAAAATGCAAGGGGAAAAAACGATGAATTATATCTCCAAGGTGCTGGCACATATATATGAAATTCACAATGGTTTTTTATTGCTTTTTTCGTGAAAGCTATGTATAATGGTTTGCAAATAAATGGAAAGGGTGATTTTTATGAATACCTATTCTTCTATGGATATGGAACAGCTGCGCAGTGAATATGCATCTGTTACCGCAGCCTTTGATGCCTGCAAAGCTCAGGGCTTGAAGCTGAACATGGCAAGAGGTAAGCCCTCTAAGCTTCAGCTTGATCTTGTCAGCGATATTCTGAGTGTCTTAACAGATGCCGATGATTGTATTTGTGATGGTGTGGATGCCAGAAACTACGGTGAACTGGAAGGTCTCAAGTGCGCCCGTGAATACTGGGCAGATGTCTTGGGCTGCAAGTGGACGGAAACCTTTGTCGGCGGCGCTGCCAGTCTGACGCTGATGTACGATGTGATCTCCAAGGCCTACACCCATGGCCTAAAGGACAGTCCACGGCCCTGGTGCAAGGAAGAGACTATCAAGTTTCTTTGCCCCAGCCCCGGTTATGACCGCCACTTCCGCATTACAGAATCTTTTGGCTTTGAGCTCATCACCGTTCCCATGACAGCGGATGGCCCTGACATGGATATGGTGGAGGTGCTGGTGAAGGATCCTGCTGTTAAGGGTATTTGGTGCGTGCCCAAGTATTCCAATCCTGAGGGCGTTATTTACTCCGGTGAGGTTATAGCCCGCTTTGCCGCGCTGAAGCCTGCAGCTTCTGACTTTGTCATTATGTGGGACAATGCCTACTGCGTCCATGAGTTTGAAGGGGAGTTCAAGCCCTTTGCGGACATTATTTCCCTGTGCGCTGAGGCCGGTCGTCCTAACATGGTCTATGAGTTTGCATCCACATCCAAGATCACATTCCCCGGCGCTGGTATTTCTGTCATGGCATCTTCTGAAGAAAATATCCAGTATATGACAAAGCTGATGGGAGTGCAGATGATCTCCTACGACAAGGTCAATCAGCTGCGCCACGTGCGTTATCTGAAGGATAAGGCTACTACTCTGGAGCTTATGAAGCGCCATGCCGTTTTGATGGCACCTAAGTTCCAAATGGTGCTTTCCAAGCTGGAAGAAAGCATTGCTCCTTTGGATTTTGCCAGCTGGAACAAGCCTGTTGGCGGTTATTTTGTAAGTCTGAATACCATGCCCGGTACGGCAAAGCGGGCGCTGGCGCTCTGTGCTGAGGCCGGCGTTACCATGACCGGCGCCGGTGCCACATACCCTTACGGCATCGACCCCAACGACAGCAATATCCGCATCGCACCCAGCCTGCCGCCTGTGGAGGAACTGGAAAAGGCAATGGATGTGTTCTGTATCTGTCTGAAGATGGCTGCGCTGGAAAAGCTTTTGGGTATCTGATGAATAACTTTATCCGCAGTCACCACGATATACTTGCATATCTCTTTTTCGGTGGTCTTACCACAGTGGTCAATTATGCGGTGTATCTGCCGTGTTATAACCTGCTGCATCTTTCCGCCAGCCTTAGCAATGTGATCGCATGGGTGGCGGCAGTTGCCTTTGCGTTTGTGACCAATAAACCCTTTGTGTTTAAAAGTCACGATTGGTCGGCAAAGACTGTCTGGCCGGAGCTTGTAAAATTTGTAAGCTGCCGTATCGGTTCCGGTCTGCTGGAAACTCTGGTCATCTTCTTAACTGTGGATTTGGCGAAATGGAATGGCAATGCCATGAAACTGATTACCAGCGCGTTCGTCGTAGTGCTTAACTACTTTTTTAGCAAACTTATTGTCTTTCGCAAATGAAGAAACCCACCGGATATCCGGTGGGTTTTCTTATTTTCCGTACTTTTCTTTGAGATAAAGGAGCGCTTGGCGGTAGCCATCAATTCCTTGTCCCTTAATTGTCTTTTCGCAGTACATACCGGGGTAGGAGATCTGGCGGAATGGCTCTCTGGCATCCACATCCGAGATGTGGACTTCCACAGCCGGAATCTGCACAGATTTCAGCGCATCCAGGATGGCAACAGAGGTGTGGGTATAGGCGGCAGGGTTGATGACGATGCCATCGATCTTACCGTAGGCTGCCTGGATCTTATCCACGATCGCACCTTCGTGATTGCTCTGGAACTGCTCAATCTCCAAGCTTTCCGCTTGGGCAGTGGTTTCAATCAGCGCAAGAAGATCCTGAAAGGTCTTCTTGCCGTAGATGCCAGGCTCACGAATACCCAGCATATTGATATTCGGGCCATTGATGACAAGGATCCTCATACCGATTCCTCCCAAATTCTTTGGATTTCCGCTGCGGCTGCTTCTGCCGGGGCGTTATTATCAATGTGGTGATCTGCGAATTGCTCGTAAAGCGGTTTGCGGACGGCATACAGATCCGTAAGCTTCTTGATCTGAGAAATGGGCCTGCCGGCGGTATCCAGCTGGTCAAGATCCCGGTGAATACAGAAGATGGTGCCGTTTTGGTGGAGAAGTGGATCGTTTTCCGGGCGTGTCACACAGCCGCCTCCGGTGGCAAGAATGATACCGGAGCGCTTTCCCAGTTCTGAAAGCGTTTCGGTCTCCAGCTTTCTGAATACGTCCTCACCGTCGGTTGCAAAGATCTCCGGAATACTGCGACCAGCCTTTTCTGCAAGGTATGCATCTGCATCGATAAATTCCTTGCCCATGCTTTTGGCAAGCAACGCACCGACGGTGGTTTTTCCGCTGCCGGGCATACCGATGAGGATGATGTTTTTCATCTGCTGCCACAAAAGAAAGTGTATTTGCTGAATTTTATCATCCGCAACGGTTGCGTTTGTAAACCATTCGGCACTTTCTTTTGCCTGGGCGACCAGCATCAGAAGCCCGTTCATAGCGATAAGGCCTCCTGCCTCGGCATCCAGCAAAAGCTTCGTCCGTGCCGGATTGTAGATCATATCCAGCACACCTTCTAGCTGCGGGAAACGGCTGAGATCGACGGGGGAAACGCCGTTGTAGGGGTACATTCCCACCGGCGTACAGTTGACGATGGCTTTGGCGTCGGGGTGGTTTTGCAGGTTTTCGTAGTTATTCTCGCCGCTACGGGAGATCACCACAGCCGTTGCGCCTTGATCTTGCAGCACAGCTATGGCTGTCTGTGCCGCACCGCCGCTGCCAAGCACCAGTACCTTTTTGCCGCAAACGGACAGACCACTCTTCTTCAGCATGGTCTCAAAGCCGAAATAGTCCGTATTATGCCCCCAAAGTGTACCGTCCGGCTGCTTTACCACGGTGTTGACCGCACCAAGCCGTTTGGCGGTATTTGATAGCTTTGCGCAGTAGGGGATGACATCCTTTTTATAGGGGATGGTCACATTGATGGCGTCAAAATCAGCCGTGTGCAGGAATGTATCCAATTCCTCTTTGCTTTTTTCAAACAGATGATAGCTGTAAGTACCCAAATGGGCGTGGATCTGGGGCGAATAGCTGTGGGAAAGCTTTCCGCCGAGAAGTCCGCATTTCATTATACGACCTCGCTGTAGCTACCCAGATACTTAAATTCTTCCGCAAGATCATCCAGCTCACACATTAACTGCACAAATTCCTCAGAATAGATGGAAGTATCCAGATCAAAATAGAACATGAACTCAAAGTCACGGTCCGGCAGGGGACGGGACTCCAGTTTTGTTACATTGATGCCCAGCACATAAAGCCGTGCCAGCACTCTGTAAAGGGCACCGGGACGGTGGTTAAGGATCATCATAACGGTTGATTTGTCAGAACCGGGGTAGATCTCAAGATTTTTGCTGATGCAAATAAACCGGGTGTAGTTGTTGCCCTGATCCTGCACAGAATTGGCAAGGACCTTAAGCCCGTAAAGCTCTGCGCAGCTGCGGCTGCTGAGGGCGGCAACATCGTTGCGACCGGAGGAAGCTACCATTTCGGCAGCAACGGCAGTGTTCTCCACAGGGATGACCTTAACACCCTTGAACTTGGAGAGGAAATCAGCGCTCTGATTCAGTGCCTGCTCGTGGGAATAGATTTCCTTGATGCTTTCAAGTTCCGTTCCGGGATTGACAAGCAAATTGTGATCCACTTTGAGGCGGAAAGTCCGTACGATAGAGAAATTATGCTTAATCATCAAATCGTACACTTTCTTCACAGAGCCGGCGGTAGAGTTTTCGATGGGCAGAATTCCATATTGACACAGACCCTGCTCAATGGCGGTAAATACACCGTCGAAGTTCTTAAAATACATAATAAAGGGGCTCTTGAAGATCTTTTCACAGGCGATCTGAGAATAAGCACCCTCTACACCCTGACATGCCACCATAGGCGCTTGGGGAAGCATTTTTGGCGTATTTTCGATGGCCTTGGTAATGTTTTCAAACAGAGGAGTCAGGGCATCGTTGCGCTTGCTTTGGTAGCTGCGGCTCAGCTCAAAGAGCATAGAGTATAGAACCCGGGTGTAATTCGCCATCTCCGGGCCTGCTTTTTGTGCCACATCCTGCAGCTTTTCCCGCTCTCTGGCAGGAACGAATACTGGAAGATTCTGTGCCTTCTTGAAGTCGCCGATTTTGGCAGAGACCTCCATGCGCTGGGCGAATAAATTTACCAGCTGGTCATCAATACTATCGATCTGGCTGCGTAATTCTTTTAAATCCACGGTTATTTCCTCCTGCTGGCTTGTGTATTTCCCAGGATCATGTCATAGATGGCAATGGCAACTGCTGCTTCTACAACCGGTACGGCTCTGGGGACGATACAAGGATCGTGCCTGCCTTTTACTTGTAAGGTGGTGATCTCGCCGGTTTGCAGATTCACAGTCTGCTGCTGTCTTGCAATAGACGGCGTGGGCTTTACGGATACGCGGAAAATCACCGGCATACCGTTGGTGATGCCGCCTAAGATACCGCCGCAGTGGTTGGTGACGGTTTCGATTCTTCCGTCACGAATTGTGAAAGCATCGTTATTCTCGCTGCCGTAGGCTTGGGTATCCCCAAACTGAATACCCTTAACGGCAGGAATGCCAAAAACAATTTGGGAAATGCGGTTTTCGATACCGCCGAACATAGGCTCACCGACACCGGCGGGAAGTCCTGTAACGGCGCATTCGATGGTGCCGCCAATGCTGTCGCCCTGTTCCTTTGCGCCGGCGATAGCCTCGCGCATTGCCTCAGCAGATTCCGCGGTCAAGGTAGGGAAGATATTGCCAACCTTATCAAATTCCGGTGCAATAGGGTCAAATGCCCCATCGCTTGCTGTGCCGATAGATGCAATGTGTGCCCCAATGCGAATACCCATTTCCTCCAGCCACTGCTTGCAGAGGCCGCCAGCTATGCACAGAGGAGCGGTGAGCCGACCGGAAAAGTGGCCGCCGCCGGCCGCATTCTGAAATCCACCGTATTTCATTTGGGCGGTGAAGTCTGCATGACCGGGACGGGGACAGTTTTTGAGGTTATCGTAATCGCCGCTTTTGGTGTTGGTGTTGCGGATGATAGCAGCGATGGGCGCACCGCAGGTAAGCCTGTCCACAATGCCGCTCAAAAACTCAGGGCGGTCCTCCTCCCTGCGGGGTGTGGACCAGTCATTTTGGCCGGGTGCGCGGCGGTTTAAGAATTCCTGCAGCTTTTCGGTGTCCACGGGAAGACCGGCGGGGATACCGTCCAGCGTCATGCCGATGGCAGGTCCGTGAGACTCACCAAAAATGGATAATTTCAAATTTTCACCGTAGGTACTGCTCATAATTACCTCCTAAACGGGTGAATTCTTCCCAAAATGCGGGATAGGATTTGCTGACACACTCTGCGCCCAAAACGGTAACGGGTGAAGTGCATACAGTGGATGCGATTGCTGCTGCCATGGCGATTCGGTGATCGTTGCAGGCATCCACAGTTCCACCGGTAAGTTTTGCCGCGTGAACTGTAAGGGTGTTTTCGGTGGCTTCTGCATTGCCACCCAATGCGGTCAGCATGGCAACGACCGATGCGACCCGGTCGGACTCTTTAAGACGCAGACGACCGATGTCCGTAAAAACAGCGCCGTTATTCGCAGCTGCTGCCACAGCAAGGATGGGCACAAGGTCCGGGATATCGGCGGCGCTGATTGTAGGTGTTAAGGATCCCAGCATAGGCAGAATATCTTTGATAGCTTTATCGCCCTGGGGGGAGTTTTCGTTCAAATTGGACACAAATACATCGCTGCCAAGGAATGCGGCAGAAAGCCAAAATGCGCCGTTGCTCCAATCGCCCTCTACGGCAATGCTGCCGGGTGATGGCTTTCCGGGGTAGTTAAATACTTGAATTGCATTTTCAGTCATGGTGATATAGGGCTTTGATTCCAGCTTGCCGGTAATGTTAAGGCGCGTTTGTCCATGAATGAAAGGCAGGGCAAAGAGAAGACCCGTGATAAACTGGCTCGAAACGCCGCCGTCAATGGTATAATCACCGCTCTGCAGCTTGCCGAAGCAGCGGATGGTGTTTTCTGACGGTCGGGTCAGGGAGCAACCCATGCGCTCCATTTCCTCCCACAGCGGGGATAGGGGGCGCTGGGGCAGCCTGCCTGCCAGCTTGAATGTGGCATCCACGCCCAATGCTCCTGCGATGGGCAGCATAAAGCGCAAGGTAGAGCCGCTTTCGCAGCAATCCAAGACTGCTTTCTCAGGGATGTTTTTGGTGGGAGTGATGCGATAGCCGTCACAGGTGCGCTGAATGTCAGCACCCAATGCGCGCAAACAATCGGCGGTTGCCGCAATGTCCCGGTTTGTATCGGGACAGATGAGGGAAGTTTCTGTTGCCGCAAATGCCGCGCAGATCAAGAACCTGTGAGCTTGGGATTTAGAGGGGATAACGGCGACGTTGCCGCTCAGTTTCCCCGGATTTATGGTAATGTCCATATCAAAGTCCTGCTTCAATAAAGGATTTGAGGTCAGCTACATCTGTGCTCTGGATGCGGCAATAGCCAATCCGCTCCGGAACGATCAGATTGACCTTGCCGCCCATGCGTTTCTTGTCGGAAAGGGCGCTGGTATAAATATCTTCCGCAGAGCAATCCGTACTGACCGGCAGACCAAATCTTTCCAGCATAGAGATAATGCGGTCTTTTGTTTTATCATCGCAGATATTCTGCTTTGCGGTGCTGCGGCTGACGATGGCCATGCCAATGGCAACGGCTTTTCCGTGGGATACGGTAAAATTGCTGTTTGCTTCCACGCCGTGACCGATGGTGTGGCCGAGATTCAAGCGCATTCGCGGGCCGGTGTCGAATTCGTCCTCCATCACCACATCCCGCTTGAGTTCTACGCACCGGGCGATGACGCTTTCACGGTCAAACTGCTCTCCTTTTCCTTCCAGATGGTCAAAAAGGGCGGGGTCATAGAGGATACTGTATTTGATAACTTCTGCGCAACCGTCACGGAAAATGTCTTCCGGTAAGGAGCTTAAGGTATCGGTGTCGCACAGTACCAGCCGGGGCTGATAAAAAGCACCTGCAAGATTTTTGCCTGCGCTCAGGTCAATGGCAGTTTTGCCGCCAACGGAGGAATCAACAGCCGCCAGCAAAGTGGTGGGTACTTGAATGTACGGAATGCCACGCAGATAGGTGGCAGCCACAAAGCCTGCCATATCGCCAACGACACCACCGCCCAAGGCGATGATGCAATCAGAGCGAGTGATATGATTTTGGGCAAGAAAGTTCAGAATATCCAGATAAACATTACCGTTTTTGCTGCTTTCCCCCGCGGGAAATACATAGTTTACGACCTGAAATCCCGCATCGGCAAGGCTTTTTTGCGCTATTTCGCCGTAAATGGGCCAAACAGTTGTGTCGCTGATGATGGCAGCGGTGCCGGCTTTGCATACCTTTGCTGCTTGCTGGCCAAGTTCAGCAAGCAGACCGGAACCGATCATTACTTCGTATTCTTTTGAGGCGCTGACTGTGATGGTTTTCATCCGTCCACTTCCTCCTTGCGCTTTTTTCCTTCATCCAGAAGGTAAACAAGGGTGTCCATATCCTGCTCCTGCAGAGCCTTTTGGTAGGCTTTCAGACTTTCGATATAAGTATCTAATTCAAACAGCATATTTTCCCGGTTTTCCATGCAAAGCTCCGCCCACATTTTCGCATTAAGCCATGCCACACGGGTCAGGTCCTTGTAGCTGCCTGCGGAGAAACCTTTGTGTGACAGTGCGGTGGGGGATTTGATATAAGCATTGCTCAGCACGTGGGGCATCTGGGATGTAAAGGCGATGAGCCGGTCGTGCTCTTTGGCTGTACAAACGGAAAATGCGCCAAATCCGCAAGGAGAAAGGGCATACTTGACCCGTTCCAGAAGATGCATATCGTCAAATTTTGGGAGAACAAGCACCATGGGAGCACCTTGGAACAGATTGGAGCGGCTGTACTTAAAACCGGAATAGTGAGAGCCTGCCATGGGGTGTCCACCCACAAAGGTAAAGCCGTACTTTTCCGCAAGGGGAAAACAACGGGCGCAGATCTCTTCCTTTATGCCGCATAGATCCATAACTAAGGCGGCAGGGGAGATGTGATGGGCGTTTTCTTCCAGCCAGGCAGCAGAACCGTCGGGATAAATGGCAAGCAGAATGAGATCGCACTTGCAGACGGTATCCTTGGTAAGAGTGCCCTGTACAGCACCGGCAAGCGTAGCAAAAGAGAGGATGGTTTCATCCTTTTCTGCTGCAAAAACCCTGTGACCGGCCTTGGCGTAGGCTCTTGCCATAGAGCCACCGATAAGGCCAAGGCCTAAAATGCCAACATTCATTGCATAGCCTCCCGAATCTTCTGCACACGGGCGCTGAGTTCGGCAAATTGCTCCGGTGTCAGAGATTGGGCGCCGTCGCAAAGGGCGTGGGCGGGGTCGTTGTGGACTTCTACCATAATGCCGTCCGCACCGGCCGCCACAGCGGCAGCAGCCATGGGAGGAACCAGCTTGGCTTTGCCGGTTGCGTGGCTGGGATCGATGACAACGGGCAGATGAGAAAGTTCATGGAGCACCGGCACGGCTGACAGATCAAGGGTGTTTCGGGTGTAGGTTTCAAATGAGCGGATGCCCCGCTCGCAGAGGATCACATTTTCGTTGCCCTCACTCATGATGTATTCTGCACTCATCAAAAGCTCCTGCAAGGTGTTTGCGAGACCTCTTTTCAAAAGGATGGGCTTTTTTGTTTTGCCCAGCTCCTGCAGAAGATCGAAATTCTGCATATTCCGGGCGCCGACTTGAATGATATCCACATCTGCAAAAAGGTCGAGAGCACGGATGTTCATGATCTCGGTGATGATGGGAAGCCCGCTTGCCTCTTTTGCTTTCAATAGCAGACGGATACCCTCATCCTTCATGCCTTGGAAGGCATAAGGCGAGGTGCGGGGCTTGAAAGCGCCGCCACGCAGCACATTGGCACCGGCTTCTTTAACTGCCATGGCAACCCCGATGATTTGCTCCTCAGATTCTACAGAGCAGGGTCCGGCGATCATGCCGAAATAGCCGCCGCCGATCTTCACATTACCTGCTTCGATAATGGAATCGTTGGGGTGGAATTTACGGTTAGCCTGCTTAAAGGGCTCAGATACCCGCTTGACGGATTCTACGATCTCCAAACTGCCCAAAAGCTCCATATCCACACGGCTGGTATCACCAACAAGGCCGAGGATGGTCACTTCCTGACCTTGGGAAACATGAACATCCAGATCCATGTGCCGCAACCATGCAATCAAATGCTGGGTCTGCTCGCCTGTTGTGCCGTGCCTCAGAACTGCGATCATAAAAACATCTCCTAATAAAAATAACGCCCCACAGCTGCGATACTGTGCGGCGCATGTAAAAACAAAGTGTTAAAAAATCCTTGCAGCACAAATCGCTATTACTTTTTGTCCTTGAAAAAGTAATAGTAGCTATAATAGAACTGTGCAGCAGGCTTTGTGACCATGATAGGCCTCCATATATTTGAGTTGCGGACATTATACCACGACCCGTGGAATAATGCAAGCCCTTTTTGACAAAAAAACAGCCATGGATACCCATGGCTGCTTATGTTTATTTGATGGTGAAGCTTACGGTCTTAACAAATGCATTGTTGAAGTAAATATCCAAGGTATAGACTCCGGCAGCATCCGGCATAACCGGAATATTCATGGAGCAGTAGCCCTGATTCCACATGGCATTCCATGTACGGGTGTTGCTCTCGATGCTGATAGGATTCTTATTGGCATCACGGATAACGAACAAGGTGGTGATATTGTCCTTGGAGCCGCTGTACTTTGTTTCCAGCTTGACCAGCATAGAGCCCTTTTCACCGACAGCAAATTCAGTAGTATAGTCTGTGTTCTTAAGGTCTTTTCTGGTCCAGTTCTTCTTGTTGGGAGTGCGGCACAGCTTAAAGGTGACCTTATCAGCTGTTACGCGGTAGCCGCTGAATGCGGTGCCGCCGGCAGCCTTAAAGGATGCGCTTTCACAGAAAACAGATGTACCAGCTGCGGCCTGCAAAGTGAAGGTGTAGCTGCCGCCGGGGATCAGTTTGGGAAGAGTAGCAGTGGCAGTTTCACTGCGGACCACTTGAGGCTCGCTGCCGTCAACGGTATAAAGAAGCAGCCATCCGCCTTCCGGAGCCGTACCCTCATAGGTCCAGCTGACAGTCAGCTTTCCGGCCGCACTGTCATCAAACTTGATCTCCTTGACAGTTGCGGAGTTTGCGGTAATGCCCTCGTGGACGCTCATGGACATGCCTTCTGCCTTTATATCAACGGTATATGCCGCGGCAGGGTCGGTGACAGTGAAGGCTGCCTGCATGTCCGTTACGGTGACGGTGTTGTCATAGCCTGCATCGTTATAGCAGCGAACAGTCCAACTGCCAACAGTTACACCCTCGGGAGCATTCCAAAGTACATTTAGTGTGTTGCCATCAAAGCCCTTTACTGTGAGATTTTCTGCTGTGATGACCTTGGACGCGGTGTATTCCAGTGTGTCTGTACCGGTGACATACAGAGTAGAGGCTGTCTCAAGACGGAAGGAGTACTTGGCACCAACGGTCAGGCCGGTAACAGTGACCATATTGCCGGTAAAGTCCAGGGTCTTTTCTTCTTCGCCGGCAGCCCGGTAGACCACCCGCCAAGGGGTATCCTTTTGGCCCTGCACAACGAAGTTTAAGATCACAGAACCATCTTCCGGACCGGTAACGGCGGTGAAGCTTGTGATGTTGGCGCAAGGATCGGTAGTGTAGGTGTCCGATGTGGTGCCGATGAGCTTGCGGAAACCGGAGATCTCCACGGAGACTTTATACTGGGTGTCGGGGCTCAGCTGTGTGAAGTATGCGGTGTTATTGACAACACTTGCCTGCTTGGTATTGCCGTAGGTATCCGAGCAGTAGACAGTCAGCAGGCTGTTGTCGATTTCCGTATCCAGCTTGACTGTGAGGTAATCCTCAGCACCATCAAGGGACAGATCATGTAGGGATTGGATGTAGAAGTATTCGTAATAGAAAATTGCGCCAACTGCAAGTAGCAAAAGGACAAGAACGGTTGTTAGGATAGCGATAAGGCCGGTGTATTTTTTCGGTTGTTTCTCAGCAGTTTCTTCTGCGGGGGTTTCCTCTGTGGAGGATTCTTCCGTGGGAGCTTCTTCTGCAGCAGTTTCTTCTGCCGAGGTTTCTGCAACCGTTTCTTCTACCGCGGCATCATCAGTGGTTTCGTCGGCCGCTTCCTCTTTGGCTTCTTCAGTTACCGTCTCGTCCTCCGGCGCATCGCTCTCGGGAACGATCTTGGGAGGAATGGGCACATCGATGGGATCGGGGGCGACAACGGGATCCGGTGTCTCGTGGGCGATCAGATCGTCTGCCTGTGCAAGCATCTCATCGACATCTTCGGCAGGCTGCTCATTATCCTCTGCAGCCTCGGCTTCTGTGCTTTCTGTAGCCTCCGGCTGCTCCTGCACTTGCTCTGCGTCATCACCCATGGCGGAATCCACAGCAGCGATGACCTCTGCAGTTTCCTGGCTTTCTTCGGAGATTTCCACAATTTCGGGGACTTCTTCTGTTTCTTCGGCAACAGGGGGGACGATAGGTGTGCCGTCAACACTGTTATTGTGCAGATAGCCCACCAGCGCTTGGCCCAGTTCAGCAGGATTCTGCCAGCGGTCATTGGGGTCGGCGGCACATGCCTTCAGAATGATTGCAGCCATTTCCTCGTCTGCATAGACGGGTGCAGTGGTCGGGTCGGCAGGCAGCTCGCCGCCGTTATACACCTGATGAAGGATCACGCCCAGAGCATACACATCAATGGTTTCGTTGATGGCAGAATAGGCATCCTCGATCTCCGGAGCAGTATAGGCACTGCGGTACTTATCCGGCAGAGATGCATATTTCAGCGAATCCATGGGGATAAAGCCCAGATCACCGATGCGGAACTCACCGTTTTCACCGATGTAAATATTGTCCGGCTTCAGTGCGGCATACAGATAACCGCTCTGGCGGCATACGGACAGGGCAGCGCACATATCAAGACCCAGGTTTACTGCCTGGGAATGGGTCATGGCATTACGGGCACAGTAACGCTCCAAGGTGGGTCGGTATGCGCCGAGAAGAAATACATCGTAGCCGGTGCCATCTTCCTTAGCCTTGACATGCCAGCTATCATAACCCACAAAGCCCTCTAAATTGGAAAGCTCTTGCAGTATCTCAGCCTCTTGGACCACACCGTCCGACAGCTCCTTGAAGTATGCAAGGGCAGACTCCTGATCCTTATAAGCACCGGTCAGCAGCAGAGCATCCAGCTGCACCTGAGATGCAGGAACGGAAAGAATCTTGATTATGTATTTATCGTCAGAATCCTGGGCCATAGCCGGACAGCAGCGAATACCGTGGTGCTCGCTGATGGGCTCACCGACCACCAATCCGTCAAGCAGTTGGGAAATGCCATTGGGCTCGGACAAATCCATCGCCTCCTTAATATCGTATATGTCTATATAATAAATGAAAAATCATAAAATTGCAACCACATTTACGGGGATTTTGTTGTGGTGTTTTCGTCGAAATTCCGTGAATTGCCATAGTATAATTCGTGAAAAAGGGTACGGATTGTTTTTGTGTACTTGCAAATAAATACACATTGTGTTATAATGGCAAAAATGTTGGTGCAGTTGTTGCTGTGCCGGATTGGAGGGTCTAATATGAATAAAGTGATTTGTGATGTTTGCGGTACTGCATACCCGGAAACGGCTACCCAGTGTCCCATTTGCGGCAGTGCAAAGGTATCTGCCGATCAGACTTCTGCCGGTGATGCGGCTGATGAAACTACTTACGCTTATGTCCCTGGCGGACGCTTCTCCAAGCAGAATGTTCGCCGTCGCAACAGAAATAGCAGCGTCCAGCAGGAGCGCCGCAGCGCATCCAGAAACACAGAAGATGACGGTGGGGAAGGTGCAAATAAGGGCCTCATTGCAGTTGTAATCATTCTGCTGCTGGCTATTGTGGCGGTGGTCATTTACATCGGCGTTCGCTACCTTGTGCCCAATACCAACGATACTCCGCTGAATCCCGGTACAACCCAGTCCGGCACGAAAGATCCTGGCACTCAGGATACATCCGGCCAGGGTACACCCTGCACCGCACTGGAGATCTCCAACAAGACCATCGAGTTTCGCGCTGCCGGTGCTGATTGGCTTTTGGTTGCTAAGCCCACTCCCGAAAATACCACCGACACCGTTACTTTCACATCTTCCGATGAGGCAGTCGCTACAGTCGCTTCCGACGGACGCATTACCGCGGTTGGTGCAGGTGAAACTGTGATTACCGTAACTTGCGGTGAGAAAACAGCCGAGTGCCGCATTATCTGCAACTTCCCTGCAGAAGAACCTACCGAGGAGCCCACGGAGGAGCCTACTGAAGCTCCCACTCAGGCACCAACTACCCCCGGCAACACCGGTAATGTGGGTGAATTTGCATTCCGTTGGGCTGAATTCGACGAAGAAAGCGGCATGTATGATTCCACCATTCGGATCGGCGCAAGTCCCTGGGGCGCTTGTCCCAAGGATGTCAATGCTGCTGACGTTCAGTGGAGCGTTGACGATACCAGCATCTGCACCGTTGACGATAAGGGTGTTGTCACAGCGGTTGCAGCCGGTAAGACCATGTTGCGGGCTACATACGAGGGTGAGACCTACACCTGCATCGTTCGCGTTGCGAAATAATGAAATAATTGGAGCGGCAGCACGCTAAGTGCTGCCGCCTCGTTTTTTTATTCGCCTTCCACGTGTCTACCCTTGCGAAACAGCAGAGTAATGCACCAAAGACCCGCAAGACCGATCACGGTGTAGATGATGCGGCTGACTACGCTGCCGGTGCCGCCAAAGAGCCATGCTACCAGGTCAAACTGGAAAATACCCACAAGGCCCCAGTTAAGGCTGCCGACGATGGAGAGGATCAATGCCAGTGTATCCATGAAACTACCTCCAATCAAGAATTTGGACACCCATAGAATCCCCCATAAAGCGGGAATTATACATTGCAAATTTGCTATTTTTAAGTTATAATAAGAAAAAACAAATGGAGGCAACATGATGACCACATTATATGAGGGTGCATTTGCAAAGATCAATTTGACTTTGGATGTGCTTGGTAAGCGGGAAGACGGCTACCATGACCTAAAAAGTGTTATGCAGACCATCTCTATCCGCGATGATATTGAGATCGATGTGGGCACAGGCAAGCCCTGGTGCTTAAAGTGTGATAAGGAAGGTATCCCCACCGATGAGAGAAACCTTGCGTGGAAGGCTGCGAAGATATATCTTGATACCGTCGGCAAAGACCCGGACGGCCTTGAGATTCGTATTACCAAGCGGATTCCCTCCGAGGCCGGCCTTGGGGGTGGCAGCGCCGATGCTGCGGCTGTCCTTCGTGCGCTGAACAGGCATTATGGCGAACCCCTTTCTATCCTTGCTCTGGCAGAACTTGGCGCACAGGTGGGCAGCGATGTTCCGTTCTGTACTTTGTGCGGTACTGCCATGGTAGAAGGCCGTGGTGAGCGCCTGCGGAAGCTGCCGGACATGCCGGAGTGTGTTTTTGTTGTCTGTAAGCCGGACTTTTCTTGCTCTACCGCCGAACTTTACAAGAAGCTGGACGAGTCTGCCATTGCAAAGCACCCCGACAATCAGGCTATGGAAAGTGCGCTTCTTGCCGGTGATTTGGGTAAAGTTGCAGAGAACATCTGGAATGTTTTTGACCCTGTGGTGACAGCGGATCATCTGGAACTGAATTACATTAAATCCATTTTTAATTCCTACGGTTCTGTGGCACAGCAGATGACCGGTTCCGGCTCTGCGGTGTTTGGTATTATGCCCAATTTTGAGTATGCCGCTGTTGTTTGCAACATGCTGAAGGATAACTATCCCCAGGTATTTATCGCCATGCCTGTATAATTTTGCCGTAATCCGTCCATACTGGAGATATTTCAGTATGGACGGTGTTTTATATGCGAAAACTCTTTAAATTCTTTACATTTTGTCTGGCGATTTATATACTCTTTTGGTTTGGCACGGTACTGGCTGACCGTGAGCTGCTCAGCGGTGATCTCATTCGCCTGCATGTGGTTGCGGCCTCTGATTCTCAGGAGGATCAGGCGTTAAAACTGCAGGTGCGGGATGCCATCGTGGAAGAGCTGAGCGGCGTTATGGAGAAGCTTCCTACAGTAGATGAGGCCAAAGCGTATATTATGGAGCATATTGACCGGTTGCAGGAAATTGCAAATAAAGTGCTTGCAGATGCCGGCTGTGGGGATGAGGCAGCCGTTTCGCTGACGCAGGAAAGCTTTGACACCCGGGAATACGATACCTTTTCGCTGC
This sequence comes from Faecousia sp., assembly GCA_045604325.1. Taxonomy (GTDB): domain Bacteria; phylum Bacillota; class Clostridia; order Oscillospirales; family Oscillospiraceae; genus Faecousia. The sequence continues at coordinate 45,331 of JAZUNW010000080.1, forward strand.
CTGCCGGAGTCTACGAATCCTTACGCGTTACCATTGGTGACGGCGAAGGGAAGAACTGGTGGTGCGTTGTGTTTCCCACCCTTTGCCTTGGTGCAACAAACGAGGAGTTTGCAGTAACTGCGGCCGGTTCCGGCTTTGAAGACAGCCTTACCGGTGCCCTGCAGCAGGAAAAAGTCTACGAGGTGCGGTTCTTTGTGCTGGACTTCCTTGGAAGAATTCAAAATTTCTTTCACAGAAATGGATAACACCCTGTTTTTTGGACAGAATCTGTGATATTATGTAGAAAAAGAGAGGGGGGAGTCGGATGCTCCGATTACTCATCGGTAAGGACTGGGTGGCAGTCCGTAATGAAATATTAGAACTGATATCAGCGGATGTAGCTGCAAAGCGGGGCGGCCGTATCCTCATGGTGCCGGAGCTCATCAGCCATGATACGGAGCGCCGTCTGTGCGCGGCTGCCGGTGATACTGCCAGTAGGTATGCAGAAGTGCTGTCCTTTACCCGTCTTGCACGGCGCGTGGCGGACAGTATGGGTGTTGCTGCTGAGGAATGTCTGGATAACGGCGGACGGATCGTTGCCATGGCTGCTGCCGCACGGCAGCTTCACAGCCGCTTGAAGGCCTATGCTTCTGTAGAGACCAAACCGGAATTTCTGCGCGAAGTGGTCGATGCGGTGGATGAATTCAAGCGCTGCTGCATTTCTTCCGAAGACCTTGCTATTGCTGCGGACCGTACGGAAGGGACCCTTGCTCAAAAGTTGGAAGAACTGTCGCTGCTGCTTGGCACCTATGACAGCCTTTGCAGCCGGGGCAAAAAAGACCCCAGAGACCAAATGACATGGCTCTTAGAGCAGCTCGAAGATGGGGATTTTGCCAAGAACCATGTTTTCTACATAGACGGATTTCCGGACTTTACCCGGCAGCATCTTGCCATTTTGGAGTATTTGATAGAGACTTCCCCAGAAGTTACCGTTGGCATTAACTGCGATGCGGTGGATACAAAAGCGCTTGCCTTTGAGAAGGCAGGCATGACCGCTGCGGAGCTTATCAAGTTTGCCCGATATGCGGGTGTTGAAGTACAGATAACTTGCCTGCAGGGCAGTGCTGCACCCTTGAGCGCAGCATGTGAAGCGCTGTTTCAGGGCAAACTGCCGGAGTGTGTTCCCGGCCTGACTGCTATCCAGGCGGAAAATGTGTTTGATGAAGTCGGTGCAGTGGCAGACCGGGTTTGTGAGCTTGTCCATAATGGCAGCCGCTACCGGGATATTGGCATCGTCTGTGCCGATATGGGTGCATACAGCGATGTAATCAATCTGCATTTTAAACGCAGCGGGATTCCCATGTATCTGTCCGGCAGCGAAGATATTTTGGATAAGACGGTCATTGCAACGGTGCTGTCTGCCCTGGATGCGGCGCTGGATGGCTTTGAACAGAGGGATGTTTTGCGGTATTTGAAGTCGATCCTTTCGCCTTTAGACCCGGATACCTGCGATGATGTGGAAAACTACGCTGTGCTTTGGGGCATCCGCGGCAAGCGCTGGCAGGAGCAGTGGATGCAGCATCCCGACGGCCTTGGCCTTAACTGGACAGAGGATGCCAAAGCGCGGCTTGATAATCTGAACGCCGCCCGCACATTGGCGCTGGAGCCGCTTTTCAGCCTACACGATGGATTTAAGGGTGCAAAGAACCTTTCCGATCAGATTGCTGCGCTTTATAACTTTCTTAAACAGATCGGTTTTGCAAATCGATTGGAAGAGTTGGCAAGTGAAATGGATGCTGCCGGTGATAACCGCAGTGCCCAGATTCTGGGCCAGCTTTGGGAGATCCTTCTGAGCGCGCTGGAGCAGATGGAGGATGTTCTTGGCAATACGGCCTGGGAGCCGGAGGTATTTACCCGGTTGCTGAAACTGCTGTTGAGTCAGTACGATGTGGGCACGATCCCCCCGGTACTGGACGCAGTTACCGTTGGCCCGGTCAGCGCCATGCGCTGCCACCAGGTAAAGCACCTGTTTGTGCTTGGTGCATCGGAAGGTGCGCTGCCCGGATATGCCGGCTCTGCAGGCCTGTTGACGGACCAGGAGCGGGTCGCCCTGCGCAACCTTGGCGTGCCGCTTACGGGCGGTGCCATTGAGGGTATTCAGGCAGAGTTCGCGGAAATTTACGGTGTGTTCTGTGGTGCGTCCGAAACAGTGACAGTTTCCTATTGCGGCGGACAGCCTTCATATGTGTATCGCCGGCTGGCGCAGATGGCAGGAGGAGAAAGGCTCGTAAAGCCCGCGCCTGCCGCAGCAGATGCCCGTGACGCAGGCGCTTACCTTGCAAAATGGAACGCAGCATCCGCAGCTGATGAGTTGGGTGTCTGTGATTGGTACGATGACACTCGCAAAAAGCTTCAGCACCAGCTTGGCTCTATTGAAAAAGACCATGTATCTGCTCTGTACGGTGAAAAGCTGAATTTGTCCGCCTCTCAAGTGGACCGGCAGGCAGAATGCCGCCTTTCTTACTTCCTTAAGTATGGCATGAATGCCAAGGAGCGGAAAGAAGTGACTGTAGATCCTGCGGAATTCGGCACTTATGTCCATGCGGTGCTGGAAAAAACCGCATGTGAGGTCATGGCCCTCGGCGGTTTCAGCGAAGTTTCCTTGGAACAGACAATGGAGATTGCACTCAAACACTCCGATGCATATGCAGCCCAGCGCTTCAGCCAGATCGACTCTCAGCGGATTTCCTACCTGTTCCGCCGCAACAAACGGGAGCTGGAAATGGTTGTCAAAGATCTTTGGCAGGAGCTGAAAGAATCGAAATTTGCGCCTGCGGAGTTTGAGCTGGCCTTTGGCAGCGGCGGCAAGATGGCTGCTATCGATGTGCCCGCCCAAAATATGCAGGCTGCACTCCGTGGCTTTGTTGACCGTGTGGATATCTGGCAGGAAAACGGCCGTAACTATTTTCGTGTTGTGGACTATAAGACCGGAAAAAAGGATTTTGATTACTGCGATGTGTTCAATGGCGTGGGCTTGCAGATGTTACTGTATCTCTTTGCCTTGGAGCAGAGCGGTGAAGAAGTGGTTGGAGAAATCTCCGTTGCTGCCGGTGTGCAGTATTTCCCCGCAAGAGCCCCCGTTATCCATGCAGATGGCAGGCTAACGGCAGAAGAAGCGGAAAAGCTGCGCATGAAAGAATGGAAGCGCAAAGGACTTCTTCTCAGTGATGAAGATGTGCTTGCCGCCATGGATCCCTCTGATGATATGGCAAGACTTTGCTGCACCCGCAAAAAGGACGGTACTTTGGCAGGTGATCTTGCAGATCGAAGCCAGCTGAAGCTGCTGCGGCAGTACGTATTCTCCTTGCTTGGGCGAATGGTGGATGATATTGCATCCGGAAATGTATCCCCCAATCCCTATACCCGCGGTACATCCCACGATGCCTGCGCATTTTGTCCTTACGGCAGCATTTGCCACCGTGGTGAGGTGGACGGACGGCGTAATTATAAAGCTATGGATGCCGACCGGTTCTGGCAGGAAGTAGAAAAGGAGGTGGAGCGCCTTGGCTGAAACATTGACCCTGCAGCAAAGAAAAGCTGTGGAAGACCGTGGGGGTAAACTGCTGGTTTCTGCCGCTGCCGGTTCCGGCAAGACAAAGGTGCTTGTTGACCGCCTTTTGCGCTATCTTTTAGACCCCGTTGACCCCGCACAGGTGGATGATTTTCTCATCATCACATACACAAAGGCCGCAGCAGCGGAGCTTCGCAGCAAGATCGCAGCCAAGCTGACGGAGCACATGGCTGCCGATCCGGAAAACCGGCATTTGCAGCACCAGATGCAGCGGCTATACATGGCTAAGATATCCACAGTCCACTCTTTTTGCGCGGACATCTTAAAAGAATATGCCTATCTTTTGGATTTGCCAGCGGACTTTCGTGTGGCTGATGAAAATGAGTGCCGGGAGCTCCGGGAAACCTGCATGCAAAAAATGCTGGACTCTGCTTACGATAATGCAGAAACAGATGTTCCGTTCCGCTCCTTTGTGGACACCCAGGGACTTGGACGGGATGACCGGCTTGTGCCGGAAATCTTGCTGAAGGTCTTTGACAGCTCCCGCTGCCACTTAGACCCCGATGGATGGCTGGATGCATGCGTCAAAAATGCGGAGGTTGGCCAGCATGAGGATGCGTCACAGACTGTTTGGGGCGCTTACTTGATGACAGACCTTATGCGATATCTTGACCTTCAGATCGAGGCCATGGAGGCCTGCGCAGCGTCTGCTGCGATATCTGAGGGCATGGAAAAGCCCTCTGTTATACTTTCGGATACCGTCAAACAGCTGAAAGACCTGCGCAGCAGCAACAGCTGGGACGAGGTAGTGCAGCGCAGGAACATTGATTTCGGCAGGCTGACTTTTTCCAAGAAGTGCACGGATATTCAGCTCATAGAACAAATCAAAGCCGTTAGAAATGCCTGTAAAAAGGGCCTTGAAAAGAAACTGAAGGCTTTTGCAGACGACAGCAGTATTGTCCTTGGGGATCTTGCCCAGTCTGTCCCGTCAATTCAGGGCATTGTAGACCTCGTGAAACGTTTTTCCAAGGAGTTTGACCGCGTCAAGACTGCACGGCGCATTCTCGACTTTGGCGATTTGGAGCAGCGCACACTGGATCTGCTCCTTGGTAAGCGCAGAAACGGCGCGACATCCGTTGCGAAAGAGATTTCAAAACGCTTTCGGGAGATCATGGTGGATGAATACCAGGACTCCAATGCCGTTCAGGACGCAATCTTCACTGCCTTGACTGCAGATCGGAACAACTGCTTTATGGTTGGCGATGTGAAGCAATCTATCTATCAGTTCCGCCTTGCAGACCCCAGGATTTTCCTGGAGAAGTACCGGGAATTTGCAAGTGCGGATGAGGCTGTGCAAGGGCAGGGAAGAAAGGTGCTCCTTACCAAGAATTTCCGCTCCGGTGGTGCGGTCCTAAGTGCTGTTAACGATGTGTTTACGACTTGTATGTCTGAAAATGTAGGCGGTCTTGCCTACACAGAGGATGAAGCCCTTGTGGAGGGAATTGCCCATGTGCCGCTGGGTGAGCCGGAGACAGAATTATGGGCTGTGGATGTGCAGGAGAGTACCTATGACGAGGAGTCGGCATTTGTTGCGGACCGAATAAAGGATCTTCTGGATGGCAGCCATTATGTGCGCCAAGGGGAGGAGCTTCGACCCATTCGACCGGATGACATTGCCATCTTGCTCCGTTCTCCCGGTTCTGTTGGTTCCCATTTTACAGCCGCCCTTGCAAAGCAGGGTATCCGGTGCACAACCGGCGGCGGTGAGGACCTTTTGCAGACCGGTGAGATCTCTGCGCTGCGTTCGCTGCTGCAGACCATCAGCAACCCCCGGCAGGATATTCCTTTGATCTCCGCGCTGACAAGCCCGATTTTTGGCTTTACTGCGGATGATTTGGCGGTGTTTCGCAGCGGAAACCGAAAGTGCAGTGTTTATGATGCGCTGCGGGCATCTGACCTACCGAAAGCGGCAGCCTTCTTCAATGTGCTTTCCGTTCTTCGGCGCAGCGCGCGGCTGCAGACTCTTACGGAATTGATTCAGCAGGTATTCGATCTTACCCGCATAGACTCGATTTACGGTGCTATGCCGGACGGTGACATTCGCAGGGGAAATCTGCTGGCATTCTATCGTATGGCTGCGGAGTATCAGACCGGCGGACACCGTGACTTGGACCAGTTCCTGGATCATCTTTCTGCTATGGAGGAAAAAGGGCTTATCACGGCCGGTGAACAGACGACTCCCGGTGCGGTGACCTTGATGAGCATCCACAAGTCAAAGGGCCTTGAGTTCCCGGTGGTTATCGTTGCGGGCCTTTCCCGCAGCTTTAACCGTGAGGATGTAAAAGGACAGGTTTTGTGCGATCAGCAGCTTGGTTTGGGCTTAAGCGCTGTGGACACAACTAACCGTGTACGCTATCCTACCATCGCAAAGCGGGCCATCGCCACGAAAATGATCTCCGACAGCCTGTCTGAGGAGCTTCGTGTGCTATATGTTGCGTTGACCCGGGCAAGAGACCGTCTCATCATGGTCTACGCATCCAAGTCCCTCGAAAGCGATATTTCCGATACCGTTTGTCGGATGGACATTGGAAACGCAGAGCTGCTTTGTGCCGATGCTGTTTGTCCCGGTGATTGGGTGCTCCTTGCAGCACTGCAGCGCACAGAGGCCGGTAAACTCTTTGCGATCGGCGGCAGACCCAAGGAAACGCGACGGGGTGATCCTGCCTGGTTGATCGATACTGCGGTGGTGAAAGATACACAGATATCCGCTTCTGCACAAAAAGAGGTAGCGCCGCAAATGCCTGAGGATGCATTGGCACGGCTTAAAGAGAGTCTTTCATTCCGGTATGCCCACGATGTCGCCACCAAAGCGCCGTCTAAGCAAACAGCCACCCAGCGAAAGGGCAGGTTAAAGGATGCCGAGGCTGCAGAAAATGCCAAGGAATTCCTGCCGACCCACCAAAACTGGAGAAACATAGGTGACAGCAGGATACGGGGCACGGATTACGGTACAGCGGTCCATGCTGTGATGCAGCATATCCGCTACGATGCCTGCATTGATGCCGCATCTGTGCAAAGGGAGATCGATAGACTCTGTGACCACTTATTCATTACCCGTCAGCAGCGGGATATGGTGGATGCCCGGAAAATCGCCAATCTGTTTGCAACGGACATCGGCAAAAAGCTGCAAAACGGCAAGGAAGTTTTGCGTGAATTTAAGTTCTCCATTTTAGATGACGGAGAAAACTATGCACCGGGGCTTGCCGGTGAGCAGATCCTGCTGCAGGGCGTTGTGGACTGTGCACTCATCGAAGATGACGGTATCACAGTTCTGGACTTCAAGACAGACTATGTGACCGAGGATACGCTGTCCCAAAGGGTTTCCCACTACCGGCCGCAGGTGAAGGCATATGCAGATGCTCTTGAAAGGATCTACGGCCTTCCCGTAAAGAAATGCCTTTTGTACTTTTTCCATTTGGACCAATTTGCCGACATATAATGAATGGGCACGCATTTCATTGCGTGCCCATTATCCTTTAGCGGCTGTTCTTGTTCTGGTTGTTGCTCTGATTCTGATTGTTGTTCTGGTTCTGGTTCTGGCTGTTGTTCTGGTTCTGGTTGTTATTCTGGTTCTGATTCTTGTTCTGGTTATTCATCGTAATTTCCTCCGAATTCTGTACTTACGGCTTTTGCCGCAGAACTATCTTGCCCCAAAAATCAAGCTTTATCCTTCGCCCGGAAAATGAGGCTTGCCAGCAATCCGCTGGTGATCGCAGTGGCGATACCGCCGGCGGTTGCTTTCAGCCCGCCCATAAAGATGCCAAGGAAACCTTTTTCGTTAATGGCTTCTTTTACACCTTTTGCTAAGTTATAACCGAAACCCGTCAGCGGTACGGTTGCACCTGCGCCAGCGAACTCCACCAAAGGCTCATATACACCGATGGCCCCAAGAAATACGCCGATCACAACATAGCTGACAAGGATCCTTGCAGGGGTCAGCTTTGTTTTGTCAATGAGGATCTGTCCGACAAGACAGAAGAGTCCGCCGATGATAAATGCTTTTATATAGTCCATTTTAATCTCTTCCTCCTGTGATGACCACGGCATGGCAGACGCCGGGAATGGGCAGACCCTGCTGTGTGGATGTGGGTGAGAGCAGCGCGCCTGTACCGCAGAAAAGAATCTTTTTTAGCTTTCCCGCGTCTAGCTTACTAAGGAGATATCCGCACAGAGTGATGGCGCTGCAGCCGCAGCCAGAGCCACCGCTGTGAACATCCTGTTTCAGCTGATCGAATACCAACGTGCCGCAATCGGTAATTTTGCCTCCAAGATTGACACCGTCTTTTTTGGAAAGCTCCAGCAGCACGTCTTTGCCCAACTGACCCAAATCGCCTGTGACGATCAGATCATAGTCTTCCGGTGCTGTTCCAAAATCATCAAAATGGGCTTTGATTGTTGCGTAGGCGGCAGGGGCCATGGCGGCGCCCATGTTGTTGGCATCCTTGATGCCTAAATCGGTAACCGTGCCGATGGTACAGCCTGCAATGCGCGGTCCTTTGCCTGCGGAGCACACCAATGCTGCACCGGATCCGGTGACGGTCCATTGAGCTGTGGGAGTCCGCTGACCGCCATAACCAAGCGGGAAGCGGTACTGGCGCTCAGAGGAGGCAAAATGAGAAGACGTCATTGCTACCACCTTGTCTGAAAAATCGCCGCTGACGGCCATGGAAGCCATGAGAAGACTCTCTGCCATAGTCGAGCATGCGCCATAAAGACCAATGTGGGGAATTCCGGTATTACGCAGGGTAAATGACGAGCCGATACACTGATTCAGCAGATCACCTGAGAACACAAGACCCAGTTGGGATTTGGAGATACCTGCCTTTTTGATTAGGGTGTCCAGCGCTATTTTTTGCATCTGCTTTTCTGCCTGCTCCCATGTTTTTTGGCCGAAATAGGTATCCTGCGAGGTTACATCGAAATAGTGGGATAATGGGCCTTCCGATTCCTTTTTTCCCGCAACACTGGCCCATGCTGTAATCACGGGCATTTGCGGCAGCGCAAAGCTTTGCTTTCCCCGTTTGTTGGTTGCCATGAAAATCACCATCCTTGCTGTTAGTATGTACCGCAGAATTCTAACTGATACAAATGAAAGTTGACGCACATGCGCGCCTATGGTACGATTGAATGAAGAAATGGGGTGCAACTATGGAAATTCAAAAGCTTGACCAGAAAAAAGTGCTTTCTATGCTGCCGGATCGGGACAAGACTGCTCACAAAGGAAACTTCGGGAAAATTCTTCTGCTTTGTGGCAGCCGCGGGTATACCGGAGCTGCGGCACTTTCCGCAATGGGCGCACTGCGCAGCGGCGCAGGACTTGTGTTCCTGGGAGTTCCGGAAAGCATTTATGCCATTGAAGCAATCAAATTGACAGAGCCCATCGTTTTTGCGCTGCCGGATGAAGGCGGTATGCTGTCTGCAAGTGCGGTAGAACCGATTTTAGATCGGCTAAAGGATATGGATGCCGTTTTGGTCGGTCCGGGGCTTGGAAGGTCACAGGGCGTTACGGATGTTGCGACAGCGGTTCTTCGTCAATTTCAAGGGCCGGTTGTGGTGGATGCGGACGGCATAAATGTGCTCGGTGCGCATATGGATATATTGCGCGAAAGGCATTATCCTACGATCCTTACTCCCCATGCAGGCGAATTTAAGCGTTTAGGCAGAGAAATTGGCAATGACCGGGTTGCAGCGGCAGTTTCCTTTGCACAAGAACATGGCTGTACTTTGCTTCTGAAAGGGCATGAGACGGTCATCACCGATGGGGAAAGCTGTTTTGTAAATCCCACCGGTAATCCCGGTATGGCTGTTGGCGGCAGTGGAGATGTGCTGGCCGGTATCATCGTTAGCTTGATCGGACAGGGCATCGAGCCGCTGAATGCGGCTGCCTGCGGTGCATATCTTCACGGTGCTGCCGGGGATGTTTGTGCAGATTCGCTGGGGCAGTACGGTATGCTGCCAAGCGATATGCTGGAGGTGCTTCCGCGACTTATGAAATAGGGCGGGATACCATTGAAGCGATTTCTTTGTATTTTGTGTTTTTTGGCATTGCTGACAGGCTGCTCAGGTTCGAATGAAGCCATGGACAGAGCTATGGCCTTTCGCACAAAGCTGCTTGCCGGCAGCGCAACATTTGATGCGGCGATCACAGCCGATTACGGTGACAAGACCTATACTTTCTCAGCTGACTGCGTCGTGGATGCCCAGGGTGAGCTGACATTTTCTGTTACAGAGCCGCAGTCCATTGCAGGCATCACCGGCACGGTATCCGCAAAAGGCGGCAAACTGACCTTTGACGGTCATGCCTTAGCATTTGAGCTGCTTGCGGATGGGCAGGTGACCCCGGTGACCGGACCGTGGATCTTGATGAACACCCTTAGGAGCGGGTATCTGACTTCCTGCGGAGCAGAGGGTGAGAAGCTCCGGCTGGCCATTGACGACAGCTACAAAGACGATGCCCTGCACCTCGATATCTGGCTGGATGGAAACGATCTGCCGGAGCGGGGGGAGATATTGTGGCAAGGCAGACGGATACTGTCGATTGCCGTCAGTAATTTTAAGTTTCAGTAACTTTATGGCGCTTTATGCATAGGATAAATCGCAGGTGCTTCCGTATAAATTTCCGATGTGTGTGGGAGAATAGATTTAGCCGCGTTACATATGGAACTTAAGTTCGGTAGCGCTGGCGAGATATCATCGGAGTGTGAAGCACATGGATACCACTGTAAAACGCGGAGATATATTTTATGCAGACCTGTCTCCGGTGGTCGGCAGTGAGCAGGGGGGTACGAGACCGGTCCTCATCATCCAGAATGATACCGGCAACCGACATTCGCCCACCGTTATTGCCGCCGCCATTACCAGTCAGACGGGGAAAGCCAGACTCCCGACACATATCAACATTGCCGGTGGAAGCGTGGGTCTCAGCAAGGATTCTGTGATCCTTTTGGAGCAGATCCGCACCATCGACAAAAAAAGACTCAGAGAGCATATGGGCCATTTGGACGATATGCATATGTCTGCAGTAAATGATGCCATCGCAGTCAGTTTCGGGCTCAGCGATGGCCTGCAATGAATGAAAATCCCCCTTGCGGCATACATTGCTGCAAGGGGGAGATTTTATGTACGATATCATTTTGGGGACGGAGTCCATCGGCAAGGCGCAGATAGAAAAGGAAGGGCTGTACTATCGCATTTTCTGCCGCTGCAGGCTTAGCGGTGAGGTAGCTTACAAGGTGCATGTTAGCTGTGGAGAAAAAAGCGAGGATTTGGGACTTTTGGTGCCCCAAAGCGGTGCGTTTGTGCTTACCACCCGTCTGCCGGCAAAGCGGTTAGGGGAAGGACAGCTTAAATTTCGGGCAGTTCCCCGCCATCCGAAGCTTGCGGGGAAGTTTGTGCCTATATCCGCAGACGAGCCATTTTCTTACCTGAGCAGACTGGAAAACGCATATATGCACATCCGTGACGGGCAGATTGGTGTAGTGATCGATTAAAGCTCGATCTGTAAACCCACGGGGCAGTGGTCAGAGCCCATGATGTCAGGGTAGATCGGTGCGTCAACAATGTTTTCTTTCAGACGGTCAGACACAAGGAAGTAATCGATCCGCCAGCCTGCGTTGTTCTTGCGGGCGTTGAACATATAGCTCCACCAGGTGTATGCGCCGGTCACCTCCGGGTTGAGGTGACGGAAAGAATCCGTAAATCCACTGTCTAAAAGACGGGTGAAGCAGTCCCGTTCTTCATCGGAAAATCCCGCACTGCCACGGTTGGAAGAGGGATTTTTAAGGTCAATTTCTTTGTGGGCGACGTTCAAATCGCCGCAGATAATCACGGGCTTTTTGCTGTCTAAGCCCATGAGATAGTCGCGAAATGCATCTTCCCATTTCATCCGGTGATCGATCCGGGCGAGTTCGCGCTGGGCATTGGGCGTATAGCAGGTGACAAGGAAAAAAGTCTCATATTCCAAAGTGATGAGTCTGCCTTCCGTGTCCAGCTCCGGAATGCCTATGCCGTAAAAAACCGACAGGGGCTTGCGCCTTGCAAAAATTGCAGTACCGGAATAACCTTTCTTCTCTGCATAGCACCAGTACTGCTCATATCCCGGGAGCTGGAGGTCGATCTGACCCTCTTGCAGCTTTGTTTCCTGCAGACAGAAGAAGTCTGCATCCATGCTTTGAAATACATCCATAAAGCCTTTTTGCATGCAGGCCCGCAGGCCGTTTACATTCCAGGATACAAATTTCATAGGTAAACTCCTTTAATCACCGACGGTGATATAGTCTAAAATGGCATTCAGCTTTGAAACACCGATACCGCTGACAAGAGTCAGCTGTGAGATATCCGAAAATGGGCCGTTTTCCTCACGGTAATCAATGATTTTCTGTGCGGTCACTGGGCCAATACCCGGTAAGGTGTCTAATTGTTCCAAAGTAGCGGTATTAATGTTTACGAGACCTGCTGGCTGCGTAGGTGGTTCCGTTTGTTTGGCTGTTTCGCCGGTTGTCTCTTGAGGAAGCTTTGAAACGAGGATAGGTGTGCCGCTTATGTTGCGTCCAATAAAGAAGCCCACAAGAAAACCGAAAAATAGACAGCAAACAATAAGCAAAGCGATCATGCTCTTATTTTTCATGGGGAATACCCTCCCGGATTGACTACGGTATAAAAAGCTGTTATAATCAAGTATTATACACGACTTCTTTCTGCCGGACAAGTCCGGTTATTTGATATTGAGGTAGAAATATGAGAAAATCCGCCATTATTTGCATATTACTGTGTCTTGTGCTGCTGACACAGTTTTTTGTGCTGCCTGTTTCTGCCGCCGATATGTCTGTTTCCAGCGGCAGCCACAGTGTCAATGCTGCGATTCCCCTAAGCGAGAGCAAAAAGCTATTAAAGACATCCAAGGCGGTCATTCTTTACGAGCTCAACAGCGACACCATGGTCTACGCCTGGAAACCTGACGAGCAAATTTACCCTGCAAGTATGGTCAAGCTCATGACTGCCATTGTTGCACTGGAGCGGGGCAATCTTTCCGATACTGTTTTGGTGACCAAATCTGCTCTCAATGTCATTGCCGGCAAAGGCTCCGTGGTCGTTGACCTTGTTGCCGGTGAGGAGCTTACCCTGGAAGCGCTGCTTTACTGCTTGATGGTGCCCTCGGCAAACGATGCCGCAGTGGTGATCGCTGAGCACATTGCAGGCAGTCAGGAAGCATTCGTGCAGATGATGAACGAAAAGGCCCAGCAGCTTGGCTGCACCGGTACGAACTATACCAATGTCCATGGCCTTCACGACAAGGACATGTATACCACGGCAAGAGACATTTGCCGCATTCTGGAATACGGTCTGGAAGATGAGCGGTTTGAAGCCATGTTTACGGCAAAGACCTATACTGTTCCTGCAACCGATATCAGCGATGAGCGCGTTGTTCAGACCTCCAACTATATGATGAGCACCGACTATATATCAAAGTTTTATGATGAGCGGGTCACCGGCGGCAAGACCGGTTCTACGGATAAAGCCGGCAGATGTTTGGCTGTTACCGCAGAGGCAAACGGTATGAAGCTCATTGGTCTCGTTATGGGCGCCAAGCCTACCTATGCCGAAGAAGGTATCGTACTTCAGACCCACGGTAACTTTGAAGAGATGAAGGTGCTTCTGGATTTTGCCAGCTCCGGATTCGAGTATCGGCAGATCTTTTACACAAATCAAGCGCTGAAGCAGTATCCCGTTTCCGGTGGTGCCAATGACATTGTTACCCAGCCTACAGCGGAGCTTTCTACGGTGCTTCCTATCGGTGTGGACGAAACAAAGCTGAATTGGATCTACGGTGATGCTGTTGCCGGACTCAAAGCCCCTGTTGAAAAGGGTCAAGTTGTATCTGATGTGCAGGTTTGGTATGAAAACATTTGCCTTGCACAGACGGACCTTGTGGCAGCAAACCGGGTGGATGCCTATCAGCAGCCCATATCTTCTGATTTGATTGATGATACGAATGTTGATGTTTCTGCGGTTTGGATCGTTGTTGGAATCATTGTCGGTGTGGCAGTTTTGTTTGTGGCTGTGTTGTTGATCTTGCGGGCAGTTTCTGCTGCAAGAATGCGTCAGCGTCAACGCCGCAGAAGAAGGAATCGCCGGAGGGATCTGTGATATGCTTACTTGGGATGAATTACAGAGCACCTGCAATGGTTGCCGGCGGTGCGGACTTTGCCAAGGCAGAACGAATGTGGTTTTTGGAGTTGGCAACAAATGCGCGGATGTTCTTTTTGTTGGAGAAGGTCCCGGTGAGCAGGAGGACTTAAGGGGGGAACCCTTCGTTGGCCCTGCAGGAAAGCTGCTGGACGACATGCTTTCTATCATCGATCTGGATAGATCGACAAATTGCTACATTGCCAATATCGTTAAGTGCCGTCCGCCCCACAACCGTGACCCATTGGATGAAGAGCAGGATGCATGCATTGACTATCTTCGCAATCAAGTGGCAATCATAAAGCCAAAGATCATCGTCTGTCTTGGCCGTATTGCCGCCAAGCGGCTGATCCGGGAGGACTACCGCATAACCCGTGAGCATGGCCAGTGGGTGGAGAAGAACGACATTTGGATGACTGCCATTTACCATCCTTCCGCGTTGCTGCGGGACTTAAACAAACGCCCGGAAACATTTGAGGATCTGCTTTCAATCAGAGAAAAGATCGTTCAAACTGGCTCGGTCGTATGATGAAAAAGAAAACAACGGAAAGCGGAAGCTTTCCGGTGTTTTGTTATCTAAATTACAGATACTTGGAAGTGTTGACCTTCACGCCGGGGCCCATGGTGGAAACCACGGTGCAGGAACGGATATACTGACCCTTAGCTGCAGCGGGCTTAGCCTTCACAACAGCGTTCATCAGAGTATCCATGTTCTGACCCAGCTTCTCTGCGCCGAAGGAGACCTTGCCGATGGGGCAGTGGATGATGTTGGTCTTGTCCAGACGGTACTCGACCTTACCAGCCTTGATTTCCTTAACAGCAGCGCCAACATTGGGGGTGACGGTACCTGCCTTGGGAGAGGGCATCAGACCCTTGGGGCCCAGAACCTTACCCAGACGGCCAACGATACCCATCATGTCGGGGGAAGCAACGACCACGTCGAACTCGAACCAGTTCTCCTTGGTGATCTTCTCAACCAGCTCCATGCCGCCAACATAGTCAGCGCCGGCAGCGGTAGCCTCGTCAACCTTAGCGTCCTTAGCGAAAACCAGCACGCGGGCAGTCTTGCCGGTGCCGTTGGGCAGAACGACTGCGCCACGGACCTGCTGGTCGGCGTGACGGGAGTCAACGCCTAACTTAATGTGCAGCTCGACAGTCTCGTCGAACTTAGCGGAAGCACCCTTCACAACCAGATCCAGGGCCTCATTGGGATCATACTGAACAGAGCGATCGATCAGTTTCGCGCTCTCCTTGTACTTTTTACCTCTAAACAATGTAATTATCCTCCTTAAGTGGTGATGCGGAAAAATCCTCCCACATATCCGAGGCTATTGAACCCCGGTCAGCAAATTTTAGTCGACAACAGTGATACCCATGGAGCGGCAAGTGCCACGAACCTGGCTCTCGGCGGCTTCCAGAGTGTTAACGTTCAGATCGGGCAGCTTGGTCTTGGCGATCTCGGTGACTTGAGCGGCAGTGATGGAGCCGACCTTGGTCTTGTTGGGAACGCCGGAGCCACTCTCCAGACCTGCGGCCTTCAGGACCAGCAGGGGGGTGGGGGGAGTCTTCGTGATGAAGGTGAAGCTGCGGTCTGCATAAACAGTGATGACGACGGGAATCTTGTAGCCCTCCATAGCCTGGGTACGGGCGTTGAATTCCTTGATGAAAGCGGCGATGTTAACGCCGTGCTGACCCAGAGCGGGACCAACAGGGGGGGATGCGGTTGCCTTAGCGGCGTTGATCTGAAGCTTGATAATACCAGTGACTTTCTGTGCCATTATAAGCACCTCCTGAATATAATGTGGTAATATGCGCTTTGCGCATTTTTTGCGGGGCTTTTACCCCTCCCACGTTCCAACCGGCTAAGCCGATTCGATGCGTTTACTGGGAAATGACCTCGACCTGATCGAGCTCAAACTCGACTGCGGTCTCACGGCCGAACATAGACACGATCACGCTGACAGCGTTCTGATCGACGTCAATGCTGTCCACCGTACCGGTGAAGGAGCTAAGAGGACCGTCGAGGATCCGGACAGTATCGCCAACTTCGTAGCTGACAACGATTTCCTTCTTCTCAACGCCCATTGCGTAAACTTCCTCTTCGGTAAGGGGAGTGGGGTCGTTGCTGGATGTGCCGACAAAGCCGGTAACACCCCGAACGTTGCGGATGACATGCCAGGTGTCATCACTGTAGACCATCTTAACAAGCACATAACCGGGATAGACCTTGCGGTCGTAAGTCTTGCTGACACCGGATTCGGTGATCTCGGTCACGGTTTCCATAGGAATGGAGATGGCCAGGATCTGATCCTGCAACTGACGGCTTTCCACGGTCTTCTCGATGGTGGCCTTTACAGTGTTTTCATAACCGGAGTAGGTATGGACTACATACCATCTTGCAGCTTCTGCCATGGCGCGTACCTTAGTGGAACAGGCCGATCAGACCGTTGACAAGTGTACCGGCTACCAGGTCGAACACCCAGATGAATACGCCGACGACCAGAACGCAGCCGACAACGATCAGGGCATTCTTGAGGACCTGCTTGGGAGTGGGCCATACGACCTTCTTAAGCTCGCTGCGGAGCTCACGGAAGTATCTTGCGATCCCGCTCAGGGTTCTTTTGAACCAGTTTTCCTTTTTGACTTCAGCCATTGCGGGACCTCCTTACTTCGTCTCGTTGTGAGTGGTGTGCTTCTTGCAGAATCTGCAATACTTCTTCATTTCGAGACGGTCAGGGTCATTCTTCTTGTTCTTCATGGTGTTGTAGTTTCTCTGCTTGCACTCGGAGCATCTCAAAGTGACTTTTACGCGCATAACGGCACCTCCTTAAAAATTGCCTCCCTGCATCCCCATGGCTATGGAAAATTTAGCGAACACCGAAACTACATTGGTACTCATCCATGGGAGAAAAAGGCGCAAAAAAATAACCCCTTTTTC
>JAZUNW010000081.1:0-25363 GCA_045604325.1 Faecousia sp.
GCTTCTCCCGGGGAGAAGCTGTCACCGCTCCAAGCGGTGACTGATGTGGAATGCGGGCGGTAACCTTACAATTTTAGTCACTGTAACAGGCTTTTTTTAACCTGATGCTGCACGCCGTTCCACACCCGCCCAGTGTGCACACTGGGCACCCTCTCCCCGGGAGAGGGAATTTAGGCAAACTCACCGCAAAACCATAATTTTATTGCATTTGGAGGGCGCTATGGTAGAAGTGTTAGAATCTATCAATGCCATCGTTTGGGGCGCGCCGGCGCTGGTGCTGATCTTAGGCGTGGGCCTTTATTTAAGCATACGGACGGGCTTTGTGCAGATACGGCTGTTTCCGAAAGCGCTCCGGGATTTTTTTGCCCGGCTAAAAGGGGGCAAGGCAGAAGATGGGCAGGTAACGCCTTTTCAGGCACTCTGCACAGCCCTTGCGGCGACGGTGGGGACGGGTAACCTTGTTGGTGTGGCGGGCGCGATGGCCATCGGTGGCCCGGGGGCGATCTTCTGGATGTGGATCTGTGGGCTTTTGGGAATGGCGACCAAATTTGCCGAGGCTACCCTTGCGGTGCGCTACCGGATAAAGGAAAACGGGGAGTATGTGGGCGGTCCTATGTACATGATCCGGCAAGGCATGCATAATCGCTGGCATTGGTTAGGGGCGGTGTACAGCTTTTTTGGTATTGTAGCGGCTTTTGGGGTGGGAAATGCAACGCAAATCAATGCGGTTGTCACGGGAGTCAATCAAGCAGTGTCCGCCTTTGGGGGAGCGGTTTCGAAAACGGGCAATGTCGTTATGGGGATCGTGCTGGCGGTGATCGTCGGGGCTATGCTGTTGGGCGGTGCAAAGCGCATTGGCATCGTGGCGGAGCGGCTTGTGCCCTTTGTGTCGGTGGCGTACTTGTTGCTGGGCTTTGGAGTGCTGATCGCAAGAGCTCAGGCACTGCCGGCAGCTTTTGGGACGATCGTAGAGGGTGCATTTTCTCCAAGGGCAGTCACCGGCGGTGCGATTGGGTCGCTCTTTTTGACCTTGCGGATTGGCGTTTCCAGGGGTGTATTTACCAATGAGGCGGGCATGGGCACGGCGTCCATCGCCCACGCAGGGGCAAATGTAGCGCACCCTGCCGGGCAGGGGCTTATGGGCATTATGGAAGTGTTCCTCGATACCATCGTCATCTGCACCATGACGGCCCTGGTGATCTTAGTCAGCGGTGTGCAGATCCCCTACGGTGAGGATGTGGGTGTGGCACTGACGACGGATGCCTTTTCGGCGGTGTACGGCGATTGGGTGTCTGTGTTCATTGCGGCGGCGCTGGCCTGCTTTGCCTTTGCTACGGTTTTGGGCTGGGGGCTGTACGGTGCCCGATGCGCACAGTATCTCTTTGGAGCGAATGTGTGGAAGAAATTTGTGCTGCTGCAGGCGGTTGCGGTAGTGCTGGGGGCAGTGCTGGAAACGGGGACAGTGTGGCTGCTGTCCGAGACAGTCAACGGCCTTATGGCCATCCCAAACCTCATCGTCCTTACTGCCCTCGCCCCGGAACTTTCCCGACTAACGAAGGAATACAAAAAGAAACGGGCGTGAAACCACGCCCGTTATTTTTCAATATATACTCTTCTTTTTTCTTCCAAACCGGCAGGGGAGAGATCATCCTCCCGGAAAAGGCCGTAAAGATCATTTGCCCGCTGCTCCAAGCGCTCATAGGGATCTTTCGTGGCGTCGCCGGTGTGGGGGAATGTGCCGCTAAGTCTTGCGTTCTTTAGCAGGGCTTTGCCGGTATCGTTAAAGCCCAGCACCCGGGTGTAGGGGGCGGAAGTGCTCAGCATATCTTCCGTTATGCCCAAGTAGGCGCACATCACCATCCGGTCTAACCGTGTGCGGGTATAGCGCTTGGATTTGGTGGCGGTGAGGATATCTTCCAAATTGGCGCAGCTGCGGCATGCGTGCATGAATTTACGCCAAAGGCCCTCGCTGCCGTAGGGCAGAACTTCAAATTCCGCGTCGGTCATGCTCCGGAGCTTCGCAAGGATCGCCCGTTCACCGGCGGCAAGGGTGTGCACCGCCGCACCTTCAAAAACGGGGAGTGCCGCTTCGGGAATACACGATTTCCAATCGTGCTTACCTGCAATCAAGGCTCGTACAGCGGTGGCGGAGGGGTTTTCACTGTCGGCAGTCGTATCGTGATAGCCGCCCTTACGGCGGATGGGCAGAGGCTTCATGGGGCTATTTTGCGAAAGGATGGCCTTGCAGTATTCCACACCTAAAATATCGTTGGGGCTTTTTAGCAGCTCGCCCTTTTCTTCTAAAGCGGCCTGACGTGCGGCAGGAAAGGAAAGCCCCTTGTCCAAATGCAGTCGCAGTGCTTCGGGAAAATCGGGGGACAAAAGCGCTTTGGCAGTTTCCATCAAGGTGTCTTCTGTGCCGCGCTCGCAGCCAAAACATAGATAGTCGCAGAAGCCGGACAAAATCTTGACACCACCGGCGGAGAAGCCCTCTGCCGAAGACAGGGCATAGGTGATCGGCAGCTCCAGCACAAGGTCAGCGCCACTCAAAATGGCTGCTTGGGAGCGCAGGGACTTGTCGAAAATCGACGGTGCGCCCCGCTGAACGAAATTGCCGCTCATAAGGCAAACAATGGCCGTATCCTTGCCAAGGCTTCGGCGAATGATGTCAAATTGCTTTTTGTGTCCTAAATGAAAGGGGTTATATTCGCAGATAATGCCGACGGTTTTCAAAAAAGTCCCTCCTTTTCAGAAAAATTTCCCATTCAGGGGTTGAGAATTTTGGAAATGTATTATAGAATAGTTTCAGTTATGGCTATCATACCACAAACGAAGAAAAAAGAAAATAATATTTTTTAGGAGGCAATATTCCAATGAATGTTTTAATCATTAACGCCGGCAGCTCTTCTCTTAAGTATCAGCTGATGAACCCCGAGACCGGTGAGGTTTCCGCCAAGGGTCTGTGCGAGCGTATCGGCATCGACGGCCGCCTGAACCACAAGGTTGGCGAGAATAAGGTGGTTAAGGATATCCCTATGCCCACCCATTCCGAAGCCATCGCCGCTACTTTGGACATTCTGGTAGACCCTGTTGACGGCGTTATCAAGTCCGTTGAGGAGATCGACGCTGTGGGCCACCGCGTGCTGCACGGCGGCATGGAGTTCTTTGATTCCTGCATTATCGACGATGAGGTCATCAAGGCCATTGAAAAGTGCATCCCCCTGGGTCCCTTGCATAACCCTGCTAACCTGATGGGCATCCGTGCCTGCCAGGCTGTTATGCCCAAGACCCCCCAGGTGGCCGTGTTCGATACCGCATTCCACATGACCATGCCCCCCAAGGCTTACCGCTATGCCATCCCCACCGAGTACTACGAGAATGATTCCATCCGCCGCTACGGCTTCCACGGCACTTCCCACAAATATGTTGCCAAGCGTACCGCTGAGCTGGTTGGCAAGAAGGAATTTAAGATGGTCAACTGCCATCTGGGCAACGGCTCTTCCATGTCCGCAGTTAAGGACGGCAAGTGCATGGATACCACCATGGGTCTGACCCCCCTGGCCGGTGTTCCCATGGGCACCCGCTCCGGCGACATTGACGCTGCTGTGGTGCAGTTCATCTGCAACAAGTACGGCATGAGCGTTGACGAGTGCCTGAATATGCTCAACAAGAAGTCCGGTATGCTGGCGCTGTCCGGTGTTTCCTCCGACTTCCGCGATCTGGAAGACGGCGCAAAGAATGGCAACGAAGACTGCGCTCTGGCACGTGAGAAGTTCTGCTATGAGGTTGCCAAGTATGTCGGCGCTTACGCTGCTGCTCTGAACGGCATCGACGTGCTGACCTTCACCGCCGGTGTCGGCGAGAACGACTGCAATGTCCGTGCCAAGGTTTGTGAGTATCTGGGCTTTATGGGCGTTAAGATCGATCCCGAGCTGAACGGCAAGCGTGGCAAGGAGATGATGATTTCCACTCCCGACTCCAAGGTTCAGGTCTGGGTGGTCCCCACCAACGAAGAGCTGATGATCGCGCAGGATACCGCCGAGCTGGTTAAGTAAGAAACGGATACAAAAAGGGCGGAGCAAGTCTCCGCCCTTTGCTGTTTCTTGAAAGGAGGCAAATCGATGAAAAGAACGGTTTTTTTGCGTTCTGCTGGTGGCACTGCTTTTGTGCGCACTGCCTGCTACAGTGCTTGCAAATGGTCCTGGCCCTAATATAAATGGGACATATGATATCAACGCCACAGTTATTCCGGTGTTGCTTTTGATATATGTGATTGTTATAGCGAGCACCTGCTTAACAGAGTGGCTTGTCTCAATACCTTTTGGTCTGCATGATACTTACACTAAAAAGATTGTGGTCATCAATATTGTTACCCAGATTGTGATGCACATTCTGGAACTTTTGATCCCGACAATTCTTCCTGGAGATAATGTGATCGGCAAATATCTTTTGTCTGTACTCATAGCAGAAGTCTTTGTTTATATCAGCGAATTTTTAATTTACTGTAGAATCATCCCGGACTTCACCAAAGAGAAGCTGCTGCTGTACACGCTTTGTGCTAACACAGCCTCCATCTTAAGCGGTTTGTTACTACTATTTATTATTCTTTAGGAGAACGATATGACATCTATAACAGAACGTTTTTTGAAGTACGTGTCCTTTGACACGAAGTCTGACGAATTTTCCGAAACCTGTCCCTCTACCGATAAGCAGAAATTGCTTGGTGCTTATCTTGTGGAGGAAATGAAGGCTATGGGCATCCATGATGCCTTTATGGACGAGCATGGCTATGTTTACGGCACTGTGCCCGGTGACCCCAAGCTGCCCACCATTGGCCTCATTGCTCACATGGACACCTCTCCCGATGCATCCGGTGCAGACATCAAGGCCCGGGTGGTAGAGTATAATGGCGGCGATGTGTGTCTGAATGAGGAAAAAGATATTTGGCTGAGAGAAACCGACTATCCCAGCCTAAAAAACCATCATGGCAAGCACCTCATCGTCACCGACGGCACTACCTTGCTGGGTGCGGATGATAAGGCAGGCATTGCCGAGATCATGACTGCGGCAGAATTTCTGCTCACCGCCCGCATGAGCCACGCCACCTTGAAGATCGGCTTTACCCCCGATGAGGAGATCGGCAGGGGAGCGGACCTCTTTGATGTCAAGGGCTTCGGTGCGGACTATGCTTATACCGCAGACGGCGGCGCCATCGGCGAGATCGAATATGAGAACTTCAATGCTGCCGGCGCTACGGTGGTGTTCAATGGCTTGAATATCCATCCTGGTGCAGCGAAAAATAAGATGGTCAATTCCCAGTATATCGCCATGGAGTTCCAGAGCTTGCTGCCCATCGCCCAAAAGCCGGAGCACACAACCGGTTATGAGGGCTTTATCCATCTGACGGATATGCAGGGCGAGGTGGAGAAGTCCACCCTTCGCTACATCATCCGTGACCATGACATGATAAAATTCGAGCAGAAGAAAGCGGTCATGGCCGCTGCTGCGGAGTATCTCAACAAAAAGTATGGCGAGGGTACTGTGGTGCTGACGGTTAAGGACAGCTATTTCAATATGAAAAAGTGCATCGAGCCTTGCCTGCACATCGTGGAAAAGGCAAAGCAGGCCATGCGTGATGCCGGTATGGAGCCCAGAGAGGCGCCCATCCGTGGCGGTACTGACGGCGCACGGCTTTCCTATGAAGGACTTCCTTGCCCCAACCTCTGCACCGGTGGTGAGAATTACCACGGTCGGTTTGAGTACATTCCCGTAGAAGATATGGAAAAGTGCGTGAAGATGCTCATAAACATTCTGACAAATGTATAAAAATTAGGGCTGACGCCATGCGTCAGCCCTTAACTTATGGGGTTTAGCCCTCGAAATCGGCGTCAGTTGCAACCGGCTCTTCGGCAGGAGCTTCTTCGGGGATCACTTCATCGGTCTCTTCGATAATGACCTCGCCCTCACAGCAGCCCTTGCACAGACCAAGCATTTTCTTTGCCCATGCTGCGATTCTGTCGCCATAAGTGGCAAAAACATATACAAGACCGGCAGCGGCGGCCAGCGCCACAACGATTTTAACGACCGTACCGAAAACTTTCATAGGATATTCCTCCATTATCGTGGATTTCTAAGTTCAGTATAACCAAAACCGGGGGGAAATGCAACAAAAATTTGTGTTTTATACGTAACCGTACATGCCCCGGATGCTAACTTCACCGGAATTGACGGATTCTGTGTGACCATCGGGGAAGCCTACCAGCAATGCACCCTCGTCATCGATACCAAAGGCGTGGCCGTAGCGCACTTCATCGCCCCTTACGATGGAAATATCCTTGCCTACGGTGATGCAGTCTGCCCGGTAGCGGGTGAGGATATCTTCCTTAGAAGAAAGCAGGGCCGCATCCATCTTTTCGAGGTGGGCGATCATGGCGGCGGCCAGCTTTGCCCGGTCCACGGTCAGGCCGGTGGCCATGGCAAGGGAGCCTGCAAAGCTTTGCAGCTCCGGTGCAAAATCGTTGACATTCTGACAGCAGTTGATGCCAATGCCGATGATAACTGCGGTCTCGTTGGGGGTGGTCACCAGTTCGGTCAGGATGCCGGCAATCTTGCGTTTGCCGCAAACCAGGTCGTTGGTCCACTTGATGCCGGGACGGATGCCTGTAGCCTCTTCAACAGCATCGCACATAGCGGTGGCGGTGGCGCAGGTCAGGTGCATCAGTTTGTCTTGCGGACAATCAGGACGCAGGATCACACTCATGTAAAGACCCATACCGGCAGGGGACTGGAAGCTGCGGCCCATGCGGCCACGGCCGTTTGTCTGGCTGTCAGCAATCAGCACAGTGCCGTGGGGCACACCCAAAATGGCCATTGCCTTGGCGCGGGTGTTGGTGGAATCTACAGCGTTAAACCAAATGAGGTTATCACGCCAGCTGCTGCTTAAGGGAAGATGTTCAAGAATTTGTGTTTTCATAATCAATCAATATCACGGACAACTTCGTCGGGCGGATTGTCGAGCACTTCCGGGTGAGCGAGCAAGCGGCGGTAATGCTTAAAGAAGGTTGCGTAGTAATAACCGTCGCAGATGCGCTCATCCAGAACAAATCTTACATCAATGTACTTCTTTTGGACCACACTGCCATCTTCCTGCACTTCCAAGGCTCTGCGCTTGCAGCCGAATGCACCGAAGCAGGGCAGATTGCCGAAGTCATACAGATGGTGGTAGATGGGCGGGATGCCGAGGCTTCCCATAGAGGTGAAGAACAGGCTGCCGTGGAAGGGGCTCAGCTCCGTCAGGAACTTGGGCAGCAGGCCAAAGTAGTCCAGGAGTTTTAAAAGCCATACCACGAATTTCAGAACGATGCTGGGGATCAGGTTTAAGTACTGAATCAGGCCGTCTAAGCTGGAGTCCAGTTCCTGCGTTGCCTTGACCTTTTCCACAGCGGCATTGAGCTTGTAGTAAACATCTTCGGCAGTATCCCGGGGGGTTAAGTGTACTTTGATGGAAGTGTCGGGAGAATCTACATTCATCTCCTTTTTAATGACCATGCAGTACTGAATGTCATCGCCACGGGAGTAGACCTTCTGACCGGAAATGAAGCGGTTGAGCTGGGGATATTTGGCGATGCCCCGGACATAGGCGGCAAGCAGCACATGGGTGATGCCGAAATCCGTCAGACCTTCCCGGCGCTTTTGCCGGATATAGCGGTCGATATGGGTGATCTCAAAGGCTTCTTCAAAGAGGTTGGAGCAGGTGTTACGCTCAACCTGGAAGTAAGCTGTGATCTGCGCCATGGGGGCCAGAGTGCGGATCTTGCGGCCGTCATTGCGGTCGCCCCAAGTGGGGTGATATTCACCGGCGGGGGATACCCGGATGGCAAAGCACAGCAGCAATCCGCCTACAAACAGCAGCGCATCCGGCAGGATCAAAATAGCGGGGTGGAGCGGGAGCAGTTCCCTGACGCCCAGCATGGAGCGGAAGGAGAAGAGCGCTGCACCCAATCCTGCCAAAAACAGCGGAACAAGCAGCCAGGGGAAACGGATTTTGCCGCTGGTGATGGTGGTGTAGGCAATGCAGTAGAAGAAAATGCAGGTGTAGTACATGCCTAAGATAAAGGGACTGCTGCCCACTACGGCATGGGGGACAAGGGCGTAGTAAAGACCCAAAAGCCACACGGGGATGGCAGTCTTATAAAACATCTCCTTGCCGTTGATGAGTGTGATGAGCACGTAAAGCAAGGTGGCTGCTACTGGCAGAACGATTTGACTCCACACGTTCAGCACATCTCCGGACCCTTTCAAACCGGGGAGCGCAATGCGGGCCACTGCCGAGCCGACCAGGCAAAGTGCCATCAGCCATGTCAGCGCGTTTTTACGGCTGACAAACAAATGAATTCTCTCTTTCATAACGAAAATATTATAACAAAGCAGAGAGCATTTGGCAATAGTGTTATTTGATGGGAGTAAAAAAGGTGTCGCCATATAGCGACACCCCATATACCTAGGGACAGGGACAAGGGGACGGTTCTGTTGTCCCGCCTATGTCCTCATAAATAATAAAAATGCCGCCAAAGGCGGCATTTTTATATACCCTGAATTGCGGCGATATAGCCGGGGTCTGTTCCGCAGCAGCCGCCCAGCAATGTAGCGCCGTTTTCAGCACACTGGGACATTACGGCGGCAAAATCCTCAGTAGTCATGTCGTACTGAGCCTGCCCGTTTGCGTCGATGACCGGATTGCCTGCGTTGGGCTTGCACAGAAGAGGGCCCTTGACATACCGGCGCAGCTTGGACACCAGATAGGGGGTCATCCGGTCGGCTGCCACACAGTTAAAGCCCACAGCTGCAGCACCTGCTTTTTCCAGCTCCTGCAGGATGGGACCTGCATCGGGTCCGGAGAACAAAGAGCCGTCGGCCATCATGGTGAAGCTGTACATCACTGCACCTGCCTGCTCCAGCTCTGCAGCGGTCAAAATGGCCTCTGCCTCTTGGGAATACATCAGCGTTTCTGCCGCTAAAAGGTCAGCACCGCCATCGATAAGACCCCGGATCTGCCGGCGGGAATTTTCCACCAAAAGATCGAAATTAGCAGGATTCCAGCTTTCGCAGAAAGCGGCTAAGGTGGTCAGATCTCCAGCGATCAGCGCATCGGGAGCGGCAGAACGGGAAAGGGCGACCAACTGGGCGTTGATGGCCTCCGTGTGCTTTTCCAGGCCTATCTTTTCCAGTGCAATGGGTTGCGCCTGAAAGGTGGGGGCATAGAGGATCTGGGAGCCTGCAGCGGCATAGCTGCGCTGCAATGCAACCAGCACCTCGGGATTGGAAAGCACCCACTGCTCGGTACAAACCGCTTTCGGCATACCGGCCTTGCGAAGGTTGGAGCCGGTAGCACCGTCTAAGTAACGCAGACCGGTTGATATTTTGCACTGGAACTGTTCTTTTGTGAGCATTTGGATCACCCCTTGTAAATGATCGTTTATGTGAGCAAAGCCTTCCCCTCTGGGGAAGGTGGCACGGCGTAAGCCGTGACGGAAGAGGTAAACACCTCTCCCACCGCAAGCGGTCCCCCCTCAAATTTAGGTGCGCTTGCCACCGGCAAGCGATTGATTTCCATTCGCTGCGCGGAGCACCACCCCAAAGGGGAGGGCACAGTAGTGCACTAAACGATCATTTGTCGCATTTTGATTATTATACAACCCATGAGGAAATAATGCAACAAGGATTGACGGTTTTCTGAAAGTGTGCTACTATTAAAAAAATTCTAAAAAGGAGCGATACAATATGAAAAAGTCCGTTTTAAGAGAATATGCAAAGCTGATCGTTCGCTGCGGCGTTAACGTTCAGAAGGGCCAGGAGGTCATGATCTTCGCAGATCTGGATCAGCCGGAATTTGTGCAGATGGTGGTGGAAGAGGCCTACAAGGCAAAGGCCAAGAAGGTTGTCGTGGAGTGGAGATTCCAGCCGCTGAGCAAGATCCATGTCCGCTACCAGTCTGTTACCACCATGGGTACTGTTCCTGAGTGGCAGAAGGCCCGTCAGCAGTACATGGTGGATACCGTTCCTGCCCGCATCCATCTGATCTCCGAGGATCCCGACGGTCTGAAGGGTATGAACATGAAGAAGGTGGCCAAGTCCCGCCAGATGACCTATCCCATCATGAAGCCTTACATCGACCAGCTGGAAGGCAAGCAGCAGTGGTGCATCGCTGCTGTTCCCGGCAAGGCATGGGCAAAGAAGGTGTTCCCCGGTGAGCGCACCAGCGTGGCTATGGAAAAGCTGTGGGAGGCAATCCTGTCCACTTCCCGTGTGACCGAGGATCCCATCAAGGCTTGGGAGGATCACAACAAGGATCTGCACGAGCGCTGCGCATATCTGAACTCTCTTAAGATTCGCTCCCTGCACTATACTGCCGACAACGGCACCGATCTGACTGTGGGCATGATTCCTCAGGCCGTCTTCTGCGGCGGTATGGAAGTTTCCAAGCAGGGCATCGGCTTCAACCCCAATATCCCCAGCGAGGAGTGCTTCATCTCTCCCATGAAGGGCGAGGCAGAGGGCGTTGTCTACTCCACAAAGCCCCTGAGCTATCAGGGTCAGCTGATCGACAACTTCTGGCTGCGCTTTGAAAAGGGTAAAGTCGTGGAAGCGCACGCAGAACAGGGTGAAGAGCTCCTGAAGACCATGATCTCCATGGATGAGGGTGCTGCATACCTGGGCGAGTGCGCCCTTGTTCCTCAGGAAAGCCCCATTTGTAAGAGCGGTCTGCTGTTCTACAATACACTGTTTGACGAGAACGCTGCCTGCCACCTGGCACTGGGCATGGGATTCCCCGATACCATCGAGGATCACCACAACAAGACTCTGGAGGAGTGCCGCGCTCTCGGTATCAACGACTCCATGATCCACGAGGACTTCATGATCGGCTGCGACAGCATGAATATCGACGCTGTCTGCGCTGACGGCAAGACTGTTGCTGTGTTCCGTAACGGCAACTGGGCATTTTAACCCAAAGCACCCTCCGGCAAGGAGGGTGCTTTTTTGCTTTAGGTGTAAAATATATTTGACATTCTAACGAGTGTGATGTAAAATATAATTGACATCCGGAAAGGGGGAAATGTTATGACGCTATGGCTGATCCTGCTGCTGATGGCAGGCGTTGTGATTCTTGTGTTCGGAATATGTGCGCTCTGCCTTTGGCTGGGAAAAAGGTTGCCGGAGGGAAATTATGATGAGCGCCAGATGGCAGACCGCGGAAAGGGATACCGGTTTGCTTTCTTCGTGGGCTTGTTTTACTACTTTGGTGCAACGATCTATATCGTGACAGTGGATGCGCCAGCTGTAGTGTCCTGCAGCCTAATCATGGCAGGTATTGCGGTCATGTTGATGGCTATGGAGTTTTACTGTGTGCTGACCCATGCTGCAGTTGGCAGATGGGTAAGCCCCGTAAGAGCTATGGTTGGATATTTTCTTTTGGGAGCGACGCATCTTGGCATTGCGCTTTACCGGCTGCTTGTGGAGAGTTGGCGCTATGTAGACACGACGTGGCTGTATGCTTACATGTTCATGGCGGTGAGCTTTTTGGGTATTGGCGTGATCCATCTGGTACAATATCTGCGCCATAAGGAGTGAGCCGTGGGAAAGAACCAAGCTATGAAAGAGGCGCGGGTTGCAGCCGGATTGTCACAAAATACCCTTGCCTTGCGCCTGGGTGTGACGCGGCAGACCATCAACGCCATTGAAAACGGGGACTATAACCCCACGATCCGACTTTGTGTGGGCATTTGCAGGGTGCTGGGGGTGACTCTTAACGACTTGTTTTGGGATGAAGAAACCCCAAACAAGAATAATCCTTGAAAAAAGAGAAAAAAATGCTTGCATTTCTTTGAAGGGTATGTTATGATATGCGGGCGATTAAAGATTGTTAGGGTTTCTATGCCCTTTTACATGAGAAGAAAGAGGTGAACAAAATGAAGGAAGGTATCCATCCCAATTACGAACAGACCACCATTCGCTGCGCTTGTGGCAATGTCTTTACCACCGGCTCTACCAAGAAGGATATTCGTGTTGAGATCTGCTCCAAGTGCCACCCTTTCTATACCGGCAAGCAGAAGCTGGTTGACACCGGTGGACGTGTTGATCGTTTCAACAAGCGTTTCGGCCTGAAGTAAGACGAAGATCCGCACTGTGTACGCAGTGCGGATTTTTTGTTTTCCTCGAGTATTTTCACAAGAAAGTTGCTATTGTGGTATCTTGTGTGGTATAATAAAACGATAATAAGATAATGATCGTTTAGCGCACCTACTTACCTCTCCCTTTGGGAGAGGTGCCCAGTGCGCACACTGGGCGGAGAGTGCTTTAACGCATGCCCTCTCAGTCAAAAATCAAAGATTTTTGCCAGCTCTCCCAGAGGGAGAGCCAAGGCGCATCGTAAGATAAACGATCATTTACCGCAGACGGAGGAACAATGGAAAACACCTTTGAAACTGTGCAGGAGCGGGCGGTGCTGGTCGGCCTGAACGCAGCCTGCTTTACAAAAGAACAAACCGCTACGGATGAGACCCTGGAGGAGCTGGAAGCCCTTTTGGAAACTGCCGGTGGCTTCTGTACCGGTAAAATATTACAGAATCGACCCAACCCAGACCCTCACAGCTTTATCGGTGAGGGCAAGGCATTAGAGGTCAAGATGCTGGTGGAGGCTACGGCGTCCACCATGGTAGTATTTGATAATGAGCTTTCTCCCGGCAATATCCGGGCGCTGGAAGAGATCATCGGCGTTACAGTTTTGGACCGCAGCGCTTTGATTCTGGATATTTTCGCCCAGCGGGCAAAGACCAAAGAAGGCAGACTCCAGGTGGAGCTTGCCCAGTATAAGTATCTTTTGCCCCGGCTGTCCGGTATGGGTAAAAGCCTTTCCCGGCAGGGTGGCGGCATCGGCACCCGGGGCCCCGGTGAGACCAAGCTGGAATCCGACCGCCGGCACATCCGGGAGCGGATCGCTCGCTTAGAGCAGGAATTGGAGCAGGTGCGGCAGGTCAGAAGCGTCCAGCGGGAGCGCAGAATGAAGAATTCTGTGCCGGTGGTTGCCATCGTCGGCTACACCAACGCAGGAAAATCTACCTTACTCAATCACCTGACCGGTGCGGGTA
Source organism: Faecousia sp. (assembly GCA_045604325.1). GTDB lineage: Bacteria > Bacillota > Clostridia > Oscillospirales > Oscillospiraceae > Faecousia. The sequence goes on from JAZUNW010000081.1 coordinate 13,146, forward strand.
TCCCCGCCAACAACCGGCTTTTCGATACGCTGGATACCACATCCCGTCTGCTGACGGTTTCCGACAATCTGGATGTGATCCTTTCCGATACCGTCGGCTTTATCGCCAAGCTGCCCCACCATTTGGTCAATGCGTTCCACGCAACCTTGGAAGAGCTTGAGTATGCTGATCTTTTGCTGCATGTGATCGATGCATCAGACGAAAGCCGGGAAGAGCATATTGCCGTGGTAGACAGGCTCATTTCCCAGCTTGCCAAGCCGGAAACGCCGGTGCTGAAATGCTACAATAAGGCTGACCTGGTATCCCGTGAGGATATCCCCGTAGGGAGCGATGTTGTTGCTATTTCCGCTGCCAAGGGCATGGGCATGGAGCAGCTGCTAAAGGCAATTGAGACCGCTTTGGGCCATAGCCGCCACCATATCGTGGTGACCCTGCCTTATTCCATGGGCGGTCTTGTGGATACGCTGCATTCCAGCGCTCAGGTAAAGAATGTAGATTATACCGCAGAGGGCATTGTTGTGGAAACAGTTGTAGATCCCATTCTCTACGGAAGGCTCAGAGAGTATATTACGAAGGAGTGCTGAATTTGGACGAATATCTTGTCCCGACTCAGTTTGGTGAAGACGAATTCATCGAGAAAAAGTCCCGTTTTATCGGCCATATCTGGCCCGTAGAAACGGAAGAAGAGGCTTTGGAGAAGATCCAAGCCATGAAAAAGCAGCATTACGATGCCACCCACAACTGCTGGGCATACATCATTAAAGACGGTGCAGTCCGATTTTCTGACGACGGTGAGCCCGGCGGCACTGCCGGCATGCCTATGTTGCAGGTGCTGCAGCGGGAGGGGCTTTTCAATGTTGTTTGTGTTGTGACCCGTTATTTTGGCGGTATTTTGCTGGGCGCAGGCGGTTTGGTAAGAGCCTATACCAAGGGCGCGAAGATCGCAGTGGATGCAGCCGGCAAAAGCATGAAACGGGTGTGGACTGTTCTGTATGTGCCTTGCCCCTATACCTTTTACGAACGGGTAAAGCTGGAGGTTCAGGCCTTTGGGGGCATTATCCGCAATACAGAATTCGGCTCTGAGGTGGATTTGGAGATTTTGATGGCAGAGGCCCAGGCTCAGCCGTTTTTGGATCGGCTGACGGACATGTCCGCTGCCACCATTGAGGGAATGGAGACCGGCAAAGAATACCGGGCATTTCCTGTTGACTCTAATACATAGGAGGAACGGCTATGACCATTCGGGAAGAACTGGAGTTTCAGGAGCATCGGCTTTTGAACCCTTTGGCGGCTTTTTCGGATAAAAGCGAAGGCCGACCCATGCCGGAAGCCCAAAGTGACGAGGATGTGCGCACCTGCTATCAGCGGGATATTGACCGCATCGTCCACTCTAAGGCATTCCGCCGGCTGATGCATAAGACCCAGGTGTTTTTGCGTCCGGAGGGCGACCACTACCGCACCCGCATGACCCATACCTTGGAGGTTTCCCGCATCGCCCGGACCATTGCCAACGCATTGGCGCTGAATGAAGACCTGACCGAGGCCATCGCGCTTGGCCACGATCTTGGGCACACCCCCTTCGGGCATGCCGGTGAGGTGGCGCTGTCTGCCTGCCTTGGCGAGCCTTTTCGCCACAATGAACAGAGCTTAAGGGTAGTGGATATTCTGGAAAACGGTGGCAAGGGACTGAACTTAAGCCACGAAGTCCGTGACGGTATTGTTGGACACACCGGTGATGTACTTCCCAAGACCCTGGAAGGCCAGGTGGTGCGCCGCTCAGATCAGATCGCCTATGTCAATCATGATATCGACGATGCGATCCGCGCTGGCATTTTAAGCAACGACGATGTTCCTAAGGCTATCTCCGATGTACTGGGCTGCAGCCATCGGGAACGGATCAATACATTGGTCTGCGATATTATCTGCGTAAGCCGGGAAGCAGGGAGGATCGCCCTTTCTCCCGATGTGGAAAAAGCGCTGCAGGATCTTCGCAGCTTCATGTTTGAGCGGGTCTACCGCAACCCCGTGGCAAAAGGGGAAGAGAGCAAGGCGAAAGAAATGCTTACAAGAATGTATGAGTACTATGTAAGCCATCCCGATGCCCTTCCTGCAGATTTTCAGCCTCAGCTCAGCTTTGACGGTATGGTGCGCACGGTCTGCGACTACATCGCCGGCATGACGGATAAATATGCGGTTGATAAATATACGGAAATTTTCATCCCGGCGACTTGGCAAGTCCGGGGGTAATATGTTATAATAAATTGATTATCTGAAAGGAGGCAGGCTGTATGGCATTTCCTGCATCATTTATCGATGAACTGGTTGCCCGCAATCCCATTGAGGATGTAGTGGGGCAGCACGTTGCCTTGAAGCGCTCCGGCGCAAATATGTTCGGTCTGTGTCCTTTCCACGGCGAAAAGACGGCCTCTTTCTCTGTTGCGCCGGATAAGGGTATTTATTACTGCTTTGGCTGCCATAAAGGTGGCGGTGTTATCAACTTCCAGATGGAGCTGGAGGGACTTTCTTATCCCGATGCAGTCCGCAGCCTTGCCAAGCGGGTGGGTATGACCGTTCCGGAGGACGAGCAGTACCAGTCCCGTTATAAGCAGCAGGAGCGGCTGTGGGCGCTGCATAAAGAGGCGGCCCGTTTCTTCCACAGCCAGCTGTACGCACCCATTGGTGCTGAGGCACTAAGTTATGCCTTGGGCCGTGGTATGTCCAAGTCCATTCTGACCACCTTTGGCGTTGGCTATGCCCCCGACAGCTGGGATAGCATGGTAAAAGCCATGAAGGCCAAGGGCTACACCGAGCAGGAATTAAAGGACAGTGGTCTTGTCACCGTGTCCCAGAAAACCGGCGGTCTTCTTGACCGGTTCCGTGATCGGCTCATGTTCCCCATCATCGATGTCCGGGGCAATGTCATCGGCTTTGGCGGGCGCATCATCAAAAATGACCCCAATGCCGCAAAATACCTTAATTCCCCGGAAACCATGATCTTTAATAAGCGCAAGAATCTTTTTGGCCTGAACCTTGCAAAGAAGAGCAAGGCAGGAAGCTTGATCCTCGTAGAGGGCAATATCGATGTGGTGGCGCTGCATCAGTACGGATTTGACAACGCCGTTGCATCCTTGGGCACTTCCCTTACGGAAGAGCAAGCGACCCTGATGACTCGGTATGCCGAGCAGATCATTTTGATCTACGATGGCGACAAGGCAGGTCAGAATGCCACTCAAAGGGCCATTCCCATCTTGGAGAAGGCGGGACTGCAGGTAAAAGTGCTGCAGATCAAGGACGCAAAAGACCCAGACGAATTTTTGAAAAAATTTGGCGCGGACAAGTTTAAGCTCCTGCTGGAGGGCTCGTCCAACCGGGTAGAGTATCAGTTAAATGCCATCCGGCAGAAGTACGACATTCGGGAAGACGACCAGAAGGTGAGATTCCTGCAGGAATCTGCGGACCTTATTTGCACTTTGGGCAGCGCTGTCCAGCGGGAAGTCTACGGTACTCGCGTAGCGGAAACTGCCAAGATCAGCGCAGATGCTATGCAGATGGAGATCCAGCGGGCTTACAAACGCCGTGTCAGCAAGGCGAAAAAGCAGCAGGAAAAGATCGACCTAGCCCCTGCCCGGAAGTTGCAGCCCACTGCCCGGTCTATCCGGTATGACAATATGAAGTCCGCAATGGCAGAGGAAAGCATCCTATCCCAGATCCTCAGAGAGCCGGCAATGCTGCAGCAATGCAACGGTTTGACCCCGGAGATGTTTTCCGTCAGCTTGCTCGGCAATGTTTACGGCCAGCTTTCCCGCAGATACCGGGAGGGTATGGAAGTATCCGTTGCGGTGCTGGAGGACTTGAGCACAGAAGAAATGTCTCATATTACAGGCGTTTTGCAGCGGCAGGAGGGCCCCGTCAGCGAGCAGGCGATTGCTGATTGCATTCGCATTATCCGTGCTGAGCATCAGTCGGCTGGGGTCAGCAGTGAAGATGATTTGCTTGCTTATCAGAGCAGGCTTAAGGAGAGAAAAGGTATCAGATGACATCTGATTTGAAGGAAAAGCAGGTGCACTACGAGCAGATCGGCCAGTACCTGCAGGAGATCCGCCAATATCCCCGGCTCACCCCGGAGGAAGAGCGGGAGCTGGCACGGGGCTGTGCAGAAGGGGATGAAGAGGCCATCCGCAAGATGGTCAATTCCAATCTGCGGCTGGTTGTCAGCATCGCAAGAGAATATGCCGGTAGGGGTGTGCCACTGCTGGATCTCATACAAGAGGGCAGTATCGGCCTGCTGGTGGCGGCAAAGAAATTCGATTATACCTTGAATTTTCGTTTTTCTACATATGCCACCAAGTGGATCCGGCAGGGTGTGACCCGCTGCCTTTCAGAGCATGGCATCATCCGGGTGCCCACCTATACCGCAGAGCGCATCCGCAAGATCAATGCCGCGCGGGCGTCTCTTTTGCAGCAAACCGGTGAAGAGCCCACGGCGGAAGAAATTGCAAGGATATGCGGCATGACCCCCGAAAAGGTCACCCAGCTGCAGCAGCTGGATCCCGGTGTCTGCTCGCTGGATACTCCCATCGGTGACGGTGAGGAGGATTTCAGCGCCCTGCTTGAAAATGTTTTGGCGGCACAGCCTTATGAAGAGCTGGTGCGGCAGGAGCTGGATCAGACCATGCAGGCAATGCTCAGTGCTTTGAGTGAGCGCCAGCAGCAGGTGCTGCGGCTGCGCTATGGCATGGAAGACGGTACTTGCTGGTCCTTTGCCCAGATCGGTGAAAAATTGGGCATCACCAAAGAACGGGCCCGGCAGGTGGAGCAGCAGGCTATGGCAGTTCTGCAGAAAATGGGCAGCACCATGGGCTTGGAGGAATTTTTGGAATGATGGAATTTACATTTGAAGATTCGGCATGGGAAACGGCGCTTAACGCGCTGCGTCCCGGAAGCAGCCTGTCTGCCACCCGGTTTCTTGCGCTTATGGAGCAGGAATCCGAGGAGGTGCTGGAAGATGCGCTGCAAATGCTGGAAGAAAAAGATATTCTGCTGGATATTGCCGACTTGCCTAAGTTAACGGGTAGTGGTGAAACAGCGGTCCGGCTGCGCAGGGAAGCACAGCTTGTGAAAGAAAACAAGCTGCCCGGGGCGCTGGAGGAAAACGATCCGCTGCGGCTCTATCTTGAGGAGATCGCAGCGATCCCTGCTTTCGGTGATCCCCAAATCTTGGCAGAAAAGTGCCTTGCAGGGGACGAAAGCGCCATGCAGCAGCTTACCAATCTGATGCTTGGTCAGGTGGTGGAATCTGCATTTGCCCTTGCGGGGCAGGGGGTACTGCTGCTGGATCTGATTCAAGAGGGAAGCTTGGGCCTGTGGCAGGCCATTATGCAGTATGGTGGCGGCGATTTTGAAAGCTACTGCCATCGCTGCATTCAGCGCACCCTTGCAAAAACCGTGACCTTGCAGGCCCGGGAAAACGGCGTGGGCCAAAAGATGCGGCAGGCCATGGAGGACTACCGGGATGTGGATCAGCGGCTGCTGTCTGATTTGGGCAGAAATCCTACCATGGAGGAGATCGCGCAAGAGCTCCACATGACCCTTGAGGAAACGGCCGCTGTGGCGGAGACCATGGAGGCTGCCCGTATGATGAACCGGGCAAAGATCGAGAGCCAGCCCAAAGAGCAACAGCCGGAGGACGATCAGGCGGTTGAGGATACGGCGTACTTCCAGATGCGCCAGCGGATTGCGGAGCTTTTGGAAAATGTGGATGCCCATGAGGCGAAGCTCCTTACCCTGCGCTTTGGCTTAGAGGGTGGACAGCCCCTTTCTCCGGAAGAAACCGGAAAACAGCTTGGATTAACCGCAGAAGAAGTGGTGGCGAAGGAAGCCGCTGCCCTTATGAAACTGCGTCAACAATAACAGAAAAATGAGGATTTAACTATGGCTAAAACATATTCTATCGCCATTGACGGCCCTGCCGGTGCAGGTAAGAGCACCATCGCCAAGCGCCTTGCCAAGGAGCTGGGCTACAAATATGTGGATACCGGTGCGATCTACCGCACTGTGGCATACTTTTTTGATCTGTGGGGCGTCAGCGTCAAGGATGTGGACGGTGTGGAGCGTTACATCGACGAGCTGACCATTAATATCGAGTACGACGAAGACGGCCTGCAGCACATGATTATGAACGGTATGGATGTTACCGGCGAGATCCGCACTCAGGATATTTCCCAGAAGGCAAGCCTGGTGTCTGCCCATGCGGTGGTCCGGGATGTGCTGCTGGATATGCAGCGGGATGTTGCCAAGGAGTATAATGTCATCATGGACGGCCGTGACATCGGCACTGTGGTGCTGCCCAAGGCGGATGTGAAGATCTTTTTGACCGCCTCTCCCGAGGTGCGGGCAAAGCGCCGTACGGATGAGCTGATCGCCAAGGGTCAGAAGGCAAATTTTGACACCATTCTCAAGGAGATCCAGCAGCGTGACTATCAGGACACCCACCGTCCCATTGCACCTCTGAAGATGGCTAAGGATTCCGTCAAGGTGGATACTTCCGACTTAGATATTGAGGGTGTTGTGGCTGCCATCCGCGAGATTGTTGAAAAGAAGATTCCCGTATGAGTATAAAGATTGCAAAAAGTGCCGGTTTTTGCTTCGGTGTCAGCCGCGCGGTGGAAACGGTAGAAAAAGCCGCTGCCGAGGATAAGCAGGTGGTGACCCTTGGACCCATTATCCACAACCGCCACGTAGTCAGCAAGTTTGACGACATGGGTATCAGAGTCATCGATACGCCGGAGCAGGCAGTGCCGGGCATGACCGTCATCATTCGTTCCCACGGTGTGTCGAGAGCTGTTTGCGAGGTACTGGAAAGCAAGGGCGCCCGGGTAATTGATGCCACTTGTCCTTTCGTCAAGCGGATTCACGGAATCGTGCAAAAAGCGGAGCAGGAGGGAAGACTTCCCATTATTATGGGCACCCGCTCCCATCCGGAGGTAGAGGGAATTGCCGGCTGGTGCGGTGACTGCCGCATCTTTGAAACGCCGGAGGAACTGGAAAATTGGGTCCAAAGCGGCGAGATTCCCGCCGATACGCCCCTTTGCATGGTTTCACAGACCACTTCCACGGAAATATCCTGGAAAAAAAGCGTCCAAATTGCAAAAAAACAGTTTACTAACTTGAAAATCTTTGATACAATATGCAGAGCAACTGAATTTCGGCAGGGGGAAGCGGCGGAACTTAGCGCTTCCAGCGAGGCTATGGTGGTTGTTGGAGATGCAAAGAGCTCCAATACCGGCCGCTTGGCTATGATCTGCCGGCAGCACTGCGACAAGGTCGCGCTGGTGGACAATGCCGCCGAGCTGCAAAAGGACTTTTTCGCAGGCGTTACAAATGTTGGAATCACTGCCGGTGCATCCACACCGGCGTGGATAATAAAGGAGGTCAACAAGACTATGAGCGAAATTTTGAATGCTGATGTTGCACAGGAGGAAAACTTCGAGGCACTCCTGGAGCAGTCCATCAAGACTTTAAATACAGGAGATAAGGTCACTGGTATCGTCACTGGCATCGGCAACACCGAAGTCCAGGTAGACCTGGGCACCAAGCACGCCGGCTACATCCCTTACGATGAAGTCAGCGCCGATCCTGCTGTAAAGCCTGAGGACATTCTGAAGGTTGGCGACGAGATCGAGGTTTTTGTTGTTCGCGTCAACGATCAGGAAGGCACTGTGCAGCTGAGCAAGAAGAAGCTGGACGGCATGAAGATCTGGGACGACATGGCTGTCTATGCTGAGGAGAAGACCACTGTTGAAGGCGTCATCACCGAAGAGAACAAGGGCGGCCTGGTTGCTACTGTTAAGGGCATCCGAGTGTTCATCCCTGCTTCCCAGTCCGGTGTTGCCAAGGGCGGCGACATGACCGGCATGGTCGGCCAGACTGTCCAGCTGAAGGTTACCGAGGTCAACCGCCCGCGGCGCCGTGTTATCGGCAGCATCCGCGCTGTTTCTTCTGAGGCCCGCAAGGCTAATCAGGAGAAGATCTGGGCTGAGATCGAGGAAGGCAAGAAGTATCACGGCACCGTTAAGTCTCTGACTTCTTACGGCGCATTCGTGGATATCGGCGGTGTGGACGGCATGGTTCACGTTTCCGAGCTGAGCTGGAACCGCATCAAGACTCCCGCTGAGGTCGTCAGCGTGGGCGACGAGATCGACGTTTATGTCATCTCCTTCGATCCCGAGAAGCACAAGATCTCTCTGGGCTACAAGACTGCTGAGATGAATCCCTGGAATCAGTTTATGACCACCTACAACGTCGGTGACGTTGTGAATGCAAAGGTCGTGAAGCTGATGACCTTCGGTGCATTCGCTGAGATCATGCCCGGTGTTGACGGTCTGATCCACATTTCTCAGATCGCGAACAAGCGTATCGGCAAGCCCGAGGATGTTCTGGCTGAGGGTCAGGAGGTCCAGGTCAAGATCACCGATGTTGACGCTGAGAACAAGCGTATCTCTCTGTCCATCCGTGCCCTGCTGGCCGAGGAAGAGGAAGAGCCTGCCGAGGCTGAGGTCGAGGAGACTGTCGAGGTTGAGGCTGAATAAGCTATTCCTACATACCGGAGCCGGATTTCCGGCTCCGGTATTTACATTCAATAAGGAGAAAAACCATGGTAAAGCATATCGTACTATATACTCTCAAAGAGGGCGTTAACAAGAAAGAAGCTGTGGAGCTGATCCGCAGTGTGCTGGAGCCCCTGGTGGGCAAGATCCCCGGCCTGCTGCATTTGGAGATCCGCGAGGCTTTCCAGGGCCTTGACTATGCGCTGTACTCTGAGTTTGAAAGTGCCGATGCGCTGAAAAACTACGCAGAGCACCCCCTGCATATCGAGGCAAAGGGCCATTTCTTCCATTTGCTCAGCAGCCGTTATGCGGCAGATTACGAGGTGTAAGATATGAAAGCGATCGTGACCGTTGTGGGCAAGGACCAGGTGGGCATCATTGCCGCCGTTGCCATTAAGCTTGCCGAGTTTAATGTAAATATTTTAGACATCAGTCAGACCGTCATGCAGGGCTACTTTACCATGATGATGGTGGTGGATGTATCCGCCTGCGCAATTCCCGTGGCGGAGCTTTCTCAGCGCATGGACGAGATGGGAAAGGAAAAGGCTCTGTCTATCCGTGTGCAGCGGGAAGATATTTTCGAGGCGATGCATCGGATATGAGGTGGCAGAATGCTGAATACAAAAGATATTTTGCAGACCCAGGATATGATCGATAAGCGGCATCTGGATATCCGCACCATCACCATGGGTATCAGCCTGCTGGACTGTGCGGATGCGGATATCACCAAGTGCTGCGAGAAGATCTATAAGAAGATCACCACCTATGCCAAGGATCTGGTGAAAGTGGGCGAGGATATTGAACGGGAATTCGGTATTCCCATCGTCAACAAGCGAATCTCGGTGACTCCCATTGCTTTAGTCGCGGGTACCTGTGAGACAGATTCCTACGTGGAGATCGCCAAGACCTTGGATGCCGCTGCCAAGACCTGCGGCGTTAACTTTATCGGCGGCTTTTCTGCCTTGGTGCAGAAGGGCTGCACAAAAGGTGACTGGACTTTGATCCGTTCCATTCCTGAGGCTATGAGATGCACTGAGCGGGTCTGTGCCAGCGTCAATGTAGGCTCAACCAAGGCTGGCATCAATATGGATGCAGTGGCGGAAATGGGTCGCATCATCAAAAAAACTGCGGAAGTTACCGCTGATAACGACGGCCTTGGCTGTGCAAAGTTGGTGGTGTTTGCAAATGCTGTGGAGGATAATCCCTTTATGGCAGGTGCGTTCCATGGCGTTGGAGAGCCGGAATGTGTGCTGAATGTGGGCGTTTCCGGTCCCGGCGTTGTGCACCATGCGCTACAGAGCGTCAAGGGCCAGCCCTTTGATGTGGTAGCGGAAACCGTGAAAAAGACTGCGTTCCAGATCACCCGTATGGGTCAGTTGGTAGGACAGGAGGCATCCCGCAGACTGGGCGTGCCCTTTGGCATTCTGGATTTGAGCCTTGCACCCACACCTGCAGTGGGTGACAGCGTTGCCCGGATCTTAGAGGAAATGGGCTTGGAGGTCTGCGGCACCCACGGCACTACTGCTGCACTGGCACTTTTGAATGATGCTGTGAAAAAGGGCGGCGTTATGGCTTCCAACCATGTGGGCGGCCTCAGTGGCGCGTTTATTCCCGTGTCTGAGGATGAGGGCATGATTGCCGCAGCAATTGGCGGCACACTGACCCTTTCCAAGTTAGAGGCTATGACCTGCGTCTGCTCCGTTGGCCTTGATATGATCGCCGTGCCCGGTGATACCAGCGCGGAGACGATCTCTGCCATCATTGCCGACGAGGCGGCCATCGGCATGGTCAACTCCAAGACAACCGCTGTGCGCATCATTCCCGCGCCCGGCAAGGTGGTAGGCGATATGGTAGAAATGGGCGGCCTGCTGGGCAGTGCTCCCGTTATGCCCGTCCACAGTGAAAGCGCTTTCGACTTCATTGCTCGCGGCGGCCGGATTCCCGCACCGATCCAAAGCTTGAAGAATTAAAGCATATAAACCGCTTTGGGAATATCCCAAAGCGGTTTTTTGTAATACAGCTATGATAAATGATCGTTTATCGTACCACCAAAAATGCTGTCATCCCGAGCGGAGTGAAACGGATCCGAGGGATCTTGGCACCGATTTTAATGCAAATATAAACGAAATGCGTAGATTCCTCGACTCGCTGACGCTCCCTCGGAATGACATACTTGGTAGTGCTTGCTAATATAAACGGTCATTTAGTGAAAAGGCATATATTACAAATTTTTCTTGCATTTATGCATAAACTGTGCTATTATCGGCTTGATATGGAAAAAAGCGATGATCGGGTCGTCTGGTGCCGGATGCACTGCTTCAGCGAATGCGGGATGGTGGGAGCCGCATGGGTGCGGTATTGGGCTTTCCCCCGGGAGCTGCTGTCTGAAGGATTAGTAGGAACAGCCGCGTGACTTACGTTAAAGGTCTTGGGTGTGTCAGCACCTAAAAAGTGCGCCGTTTGCGGCGAATCGTGGGTGGTACCGCGGAAGGAATTCCTTTCGTCCTCGTTTGCAGGATGAAAGGATCATTTTTTTGTACAAGATCCGTTAGGAGGAACAAATATGAAACAACAATTGGAAAATATCCGCGCGCAAGCCATGTCTGCGCTGGATGCAGCCCAGACTCCCGCTGCGCTGGAAGAGCTGCGTGTACAGTATCTGGGCAAGAAGGGCGAACTGACGGCTGTTCTTAAGATGATGGGTAAGCTCACTGCTGAGGAGCGCCCCGTTATGGGTCAGATGGCAAATGCCGTCCGCGCTGAGATCGAGGAAAAGCTGGAAAACCGCAAAGCTGAGCTGAATTCTGCCCTTATGGAGCAAAAGCTGATCGACGAGGCTGTTGACGTCACCATTCCCGGTGATGCTGTGGAGCTTGGTCACCAGCACCCCATGAACATGGTCCTGCAGGAGATCAAGGAGATCTTCGTGGGCATGGGCTATACCGTCGTCGACGGCCCTGAGGTAGAGCTGGCAAGCTACAACTTCACCCGCTTGAACATTGAGGAGGGTCACCCCTCCCGTGACCGCAGCGATACCTTCTACTTTACCGATGACGATGCGGTACTTCTGCGCACCCAGACCAGCCCCATGCAGATTCGCTTTATGGAGAACAACAAGCCCCCGCTGTGCATGCTGGCTCCCGGCCGTGTGTTCCGTAAGGACGAGGCCGATGCTACCCACAGCCCCATGTTCCATCAGATCGAGGGTCTTGTGGTGGATGAGCACATCACCATGGGCGATCTGAAGGGCGCACTGGTTGCCATTATGAAGAAGATTTACGGTGAGGATTCCCAAATGCGGTTCCGTCCCCACCATTTCCCCTTTACCGAGCCTTCCTGCGAGATGGATATGCAGTGCCACAAGTGCCACGGCACCGGCGAGGTGGACGGTAATGTTTGCTCTACCTGCCACGGCGAGGGCTGGATCGAGCTGCTGGGTGCCGGCATGGTGCACCCCGAGGTGCTTCGGGGCTGCGGCATCGACCCCGAGAAGTACTCCGGTTTCGCTTTCGGCATGGGCCTGGAGCGTATGGCTATGGGCAGACTTAAGATCACCGACCTGCGTCTGATCTTCGATAACGACGTTCGTTTCCTGAAACAGTTTTAAGGAGG
>JAZUNW010000082.1:0-3195 GCA_045604325.1 Faecousia sp.
TTTGTCTCAGCAAATTTTACTCAAGAATTTTCGTTGGCTGTTTTCTCAATTCGTACACGAATTATCTTAAACAATCCATTCATTAATTGTCCAAGGTGTCTTAGTTTGTCTCACATTATTCAATTTACAAGGTACAGTCCCAACCAAACGGTCAGCTTATTCATTCTATCAGAAAGCATCTTCCATGTCAAGAACTTTTTATTCTTTTTTGAAAGATTTTTTCTGAGGCCGTCCTCCCGGAATGCTCCGTTCATCGGACAGCCTGCATATATTACCATTGCAAAGCACCTTTGTCAATACCTTTTTTCTAAGTTTTTGCAAAGATTTTTTAGCTTTGTTTATCGGGCAGAAATATTGCTGCTGATGTCCCCCAAAGCGTCCGCTGCATCGGGGTTTAGGTCGTCCCTTATCGCCAGATCACCAAGGCTGACCATGCCGCAGAGCTTGCCTTTTTCCACCACCGGCAGTCTTCTTACCTGCTGGCGGCCCATCAGATGTGCCGCCACCGCTGTGTCCATCTCCGGTGACGCGGAGATCACTTGCGCGCTCATAACTTCCCGGACCCGTGTGTTCTCCGGAGTTTTTCCGGACGCAAGGCACCGTGTCACCAGATCCCGGTCTGTCAGCACGCCGCAAATCTTGCCGTCATCCCCGCATACAGGAAGCGCGCCTATATTATAATGTGTCATCGACCGTGCCGCCACCGCAACGGATTCCTCCGGGTGAATACTGACCACTGACCGGGTCATAATGTCCCTAAGTTTCATGCCATTACCTCCTTTTAGAGGAAGTATTGTCCCATTTTTTCAAAAATATACCGCCCCGGAGTAATTTCCGGAGCGGTAAATATTATCCTTGGCGATATGTACTTAAGAAATCCCCCAATTTGTGGCAGGCATCCTCTAAAATCTCATTTCTGGGCAGGTACACCACCCGGAAGTGGTCCGGCTGATGCCAGTTGAAACCGCTGCCGGGCACGATAAGCACCCGCTTTTCCCGCAGGAAGTCCAGCGCAAACTGCTGGTCGTCCACAATGTTAAACTTCTTTACATCGATCTTGGGGAAGATATAGAACGCAGCCTTGGGCTTGACCGCAGTGATACCGGGAATGTCATTGAGGGCTTTGTACACGCACTCTCTTTGCTCATAGACCCGGCCACCGGGAACGATATACTCATTGACGCTCTGATAGCCGCCCAGAGCCGTCTGAATCACAGACTGCCCGGGCACATTGGAGCAAAGGCGCATGTTGGAGAGCATATTCAGACCCTCGATATACTCCTTGGCGATCTCCTTGTTGCCGCTGAGGATCATCCAGCCTACCCGGAAGCCGCAGACCATATGAGACTTGCTCAGGCCGCTGAAGGTGACACAGAACAGATCCGGTGCCAAAGATGCGGTGGAGATGTGCTCCATGCCGTCCATCACTAGCCGGTCATAAATTTCATCAGAGAAGATGATGAGCTCATGGCGGCGGGCAATATCCACGATACCCTCCAAGATCTCCTTGGGATACAGTGCACCGGTGGGGTTATTGGGATTGATAACGACGATGGCCTTGGTCTTGGAAGTCACCTTGCTTTCAATATCCGCAAGGTCAGGATTCCAGTCAGACTGCTCGTCGCAGATATAGTGCACAGCCTTACCGCCGGCAAGATTGGTGCAGGCTGTCCACAGAGGATAGTCGGGGCTGGGGATCAGCACCTCGTCGCCGGTGTTGAGCAAAGCGTTCAGGCTCATCTGGATCAGCTCGCTGGCACCGTTGCCGGTGAATACATCCTTCATAGTCACATTGGGAATGTGCTTCAGCTGGGCATACTGCATGACCGCTTTCCGGGCCGCAAAGATACCCCGGGAATCGGAATAGCCCTGGCTATTAACGATGTTGTCGCGCATGTCCTGAATGACCTCTTCCGGCGCGGTAAAGCCGAAGGGGGCAGGATTGCCGATGTTCAGTTTCAGAATGTTCATGCCCAGCTCTTCCAGACGGTTGGCCTCATCCAGCACCGGTCCGCGCACATCATAAAGCACATTGTCCAGCTTGTTGGACTTGGAAAAGGTACGCATATTGTCACCCCTTCAATTAAAATATTGACTGCATTATACCACAGCTGTTTACAAAATGCAATTCTCAAAAATATATTGTACTCATCGCCGATTCGTGCTATGATATGGTTAGAAATACCAAAAAGGAGGTTTGTCCCAATGAAATGTAACAAATGCGGTTTTGAGACCGCCCAAAGCAATGCCTTTTGCCCCCAGTGTGGAGAGCGTCTGATTCATGACATCCAGCCTCAAGGCACTTTCGCCACTCAGATCCTGCCGGCACTGAAAGACCCACTGTTTTTAGTGGTGTGCATTCTGCTGAGCGTATCCTGCCTGATGTCGCTGTCCGCCGGCTCTGTGCCGCTTATTAACATTCTCATCACGGTGTTTCTGTGGCTGACCTATGCCCAAGCCCGTAAGGACATGGCAGATGCAAACCACCTGCGCTGTGTCAGCGGCGCGCTGTATGCCCAGTATGTGATTACCTACGTGGCCGCCGGTCTGGTACTGGTTATGGGCATCATCTTTGCCGTTGCTTTCAACATTATCAGCAACAGCATGGATGGTTTCTGGGAAGCACTTCTTGGCGAAGTCGCTGAAGGCGATGTTGCTGCTTCCCTTTTGGCGATCCTGCCCTCTGTCTCCGGAGGAGTTATCATCATCATCTGCGCTATCGCTTCCGCCATTGTGGTGGTCGTTAACATTTTCATCAACCGGTATCTGCACCGGTTTACCAAGTCTTTTTATCAGAGCATTCAGCAGGGTGTTTATGCAGTAGAATATGTCAAGGCAGCGAAGATCATTTTGTTCATCATCGGCGGCGCCGCCGCAGTCAGCTGCCTGTCTGACCTTACTTCCAATCAATTCTCCAGCTTTGTTGCCAACGCATCCAGCGGCGGCAGCGCTATCATCACCGGCCTGTTGATCCGCAAATATCTCGACCCGGAAGTGTAAGCCCTACATAAATAATCGCCGCACCCAATGGGTGCGGCGGGATTTTTAGAATCTGCACTTCTCTTCGATGTAAGCCTTCAGCTCACTGATGGGGATCCGGACCTGCTCCATGGTGTCACGGTCACGGACGGTGACACAGTTGTCAGCCTCGCATGTTTCGTCGCCCACGGTCTGGAAGTCCACGGTGATGCAAAG
>JAZUNW010000083.1:0-32380 GCA_045604325.1 Faecousia sp.
TGTCGCATCGACAATATAAGCCCCTCTACGGCTTTCAGATGTGTGTATTTTCGTTTCTCCATAACAATACCCCCTGTGTAGTTATTATCCTACACAGGGGGCCTTTTTGTCTATTGTCCAGTTTTACTGGTTCGGTGCAAACGGCGGATGCCTTTTAATTTAGTTCTTGATCCGTTTCATTGCCATCGGCAGGAACATCAGCGCAGCAAGCATAAACAGCACAGATGCCTCCAGCACCCAGCCGGACAGACCCAAGCGGCCAATATCAAAAAACACAAAACGAACAACGATAGGCGCACCAAGCATCATTACGCAAAGCCCTCTTGCGTGAAGACTGCCGTCAACCACAAACAGCAAAATACCGGCTGCAATGGCATACCACGCTGCAGAAACAACGATTCTGAAGAAATTACCGGTGGAAAAGCTCCAAAGAATCAGCAGAATACAAAGGGCCGCACCAATCAGTCCGTAAGTGCCCGGTGCGTTCCATTTGAGGTAATGCATCAATACCACATAGCCGATACACAGCGCCAGCGGCAGAACCATCACAAATAGGATCTCCAAAAAGCCGTGATCCGCAAATACAGTCAGGCCAAAATAATATACCATTCTAAAAAACAGAGAGAAAGCCATGCAAAGAACCGACGCATCGGCCCATTTGCTGGTTAAATCAAATCCTGTTTTTCTTTGTCGCACAGATGCCATAACCGCGCCTCCATTTTCGCTTTAAAATCAGACCAATGCGCCCTCTTTATCTTCGATGTGAATGCTCACACCGTTGACCTCCACATCCTCTTCCGCACAAATGAGAATGTACTTCACGCCGCCGATCACTCTTGTCTGAATGAGATCTGCCCGATCCGGTGCAACCTTGATGGATACATCCGGAGTTTTGATCTCAATGCGGCGGTTGTCGATGATGTTCTTAGGATGAAGCTCCGCTTCAAAGCCAAAAGCTTCATCATAATCCACGCTGAACTTAGCGATGTGAGGTTCAGAGACGCCGCAGGCGCTGAGAACATTTTTCACATCGTTCTTGCTTACGGTGAGTGTATCCGGCACTCTGCTCTCCTTGTGGAGCTCAATGCGCTGGCACAGCTCATCATGGACGGATTGCACCACATCCAGATCGCACTCATCGCCCAATGCACTGCCCAAAAGGGCCTCAAAGGACTTTTTCTGCTGAGCAGCAGGCTGCGGCAGCCGGGTATTGAACACAGCAGCAGCGAAGGCTTCATGGTTATCCTTGGGGCTGTGGGTGTAGTAAAGGGCATTATAGATGTTTGTGCTGCGGTTATCGAATGCCGGGAACAGGAAGCCAAGCTCCGGGGCGCTGACCGCATTTACGATGCCGCCATCGTGGAATTCCTTTTCTTCCGGAATGTAGTGCAGCTTCGGCTGCACCTGTTTTACAGGGCAAACACCGCACAGCAGAAATGTATAAGTCTCATCGGATCTTGCGCTGTCATTTTCGCCGTCTTTGCTCTTAAAGGGTACATCGTAGCTGTCGCAACCGATCAGAATCAAATAGTTATCCTTAAGAGAAACGGACTCAATGACCTTTTTATAAAAGCGAATGCGGAGCTCCTCATCCGCAAGAGCAGTCTTGCGCAGCTGCATCAGCAAGGTGTGCTCCTCGCTGTTGCCCACTTGAGAAGTCTCAAATGAAATATCCAGCAGATTCTTACCAATGGTACCGGACAGGGTGCGCTTAAGGAGACCGAAGTACTTTTCCCCTTCGTTCTCGGACATCATGCCGGTGCTCAGCTTGAACTCTGAAATAATTTCCTTATTTGTATTCACATAGCAGCCGTAAAGGTGCGTCATATTGCTGCGATCCCGACGGATATGCCGCCGGATCTCACTGATCTCACGAATATTCATAGCTACCCCTTTTTAATCCCAAAGGCATTTCCAGTTCTGAACGAAGTATTCAATACCAGAGTAAACCGTAGTCACAACAATTACGGCTGTAATGATCCAGCCAAGCCAAGGGAAGGTAGGAAATGCCATCCAGGCGCACAGTCCAATCATGGTGCTGGCGGTCTTGACCTTGCCGCTCCATCCGGCAGCGATCACCTTGCCCTTACCAACAGCCACCAGACGCAGACCGGTAACGGCAAATTCACGGGTCAGCACGATCATCAGCGCCCACGCAGGCATCCTGCCCCACTCTGTGAATATAGTCAAAGCCGCGATGGTCAGCAGCTTGTCCGCAAGGGGGTCAAGGAACTTACCAAAATCGCTGATCTGGTTGAACTTTCTGGCGATCTGACCATCCACATAGTCGGTAAGACTTGCGATGATAAACACGCCCAGGGAAAGCCACATCCACAGATTGGGCTGGCCGCCGCTTAAGTACATAAAAAGCATATAAAACGGGATGAATGCAACCCGGGCCAAAGTGATTTTACTTGCTAATGTCATTTCTCATTCCTCCACTACAAAACCGGATAGATCTCCGTCGATAACACCGTCAATCTTTACCGTAACAAAACTACCCTCAGAAAGGTCATCTTTCGACGCAAGCCATACCCTACCGTCAATCTCCGGCGAATCCGCATAGCTGCGTCCAAAATACTGCTGCGCTTCCTCGTCATATCCATCGACCAAAATCTCCATGGTCTTGCCGATCCAGGATGCACAGTAGTCATCCATGATGCCGGACTGGATCGTCTCGATCATCTCGGCACGGGCTTGTGCCACGGCATTGTCCGGATACTCCATTTCCGCTGCAGGCGTGCCCTCCTCCGGAGAGAAAGCAAAGGCACCGACACGGGGCAATTTCTGCTCCTTCAGGAATTCGCACAGCTCCGCAAATTCCTCCTCACCCTCACCGGGCAGGCCGGTAATGACGCTGGTTCGCAGCACCAGGCCAGGAATGCGGCTGCGCAGTTTATCAAACAGCGCCTCAAGAAATTCCCGATCGCCACGGCGGTTCATCAGCTTCAAAATCTTGCTGTTGCAGTGCTGGATGGGAATGTCCAAATACTTTACGATCTTCGGCTCTGCGGCCATGACCTCGATGAATTCATCATCGATCTCGTCAGGATACACATAGTGCACGCGAACCCAATGCAACTCATCGATCTTACAAAGCTCACGAAGCAGTTCCGGCAGCAAGCGCTTGTGACCGGGCAGGTCTGTTCCGTAGCGACTGGTATCCTGCGCTACAACAAGGATCTCCTTAACGCCGCTGGCTGCTAAAAGTCTCGCCTCGTACAGCACATCATCCATCTGACGGCTGCGGAATTTACCCCGCAGGTAAGGGATGATGCAGTAGCTGCAACGGTTGTCACAGCCCTCTGCGATCTTCAAGTAAGCATAGTGCTCCGGTGTGGTCAAGATTCGACCGGTCTCCTGCTCAGGTGTATCGATAGAGCCAAATTCCTTGACCGGCTGCTCTAATAAAAGTGATTCAATGGCTGGTGCGATCTCCGTATAGCTGCCGGTGCCGAGCACGCCGTCCACTTCCGGCAATTCCTGCATGATCTCATCCTGATACCGCTGAGAAAGACAGCCGGTAACCAGGATCTTACCAACCTGACCCGCTGCTTTGAGAGCCGCGGTCTGCAATATGAAGTCGATGGCCTCTGCTTTTGCAGAATCAATGAAGCCGCAGGTGTTGATAACCACCACATCACAGCCTGAGATTCCGGGACACACGGTGTGGCCTGCCTCCTGCACGCGGTACATCATCCGCTCACAGTCTACTTGATTCTTGGCACAGCCAAGACTGATAAAACCAATATTCGCCATGAAAAATTAACCCTCCGGGAGTTCATCTGTATCAAAGGATAGCCGATCCAATGCACGGCGGATACTGCCGTAGCTGTGACCCCTGCGGATCAGCCCATCAATGGCACGGCGGATATCCTTTTCGTCGCTGTCAGCTGACAGCTTGGAAGAAAGATAATCAGCGATCGCATCCGACTGATCGGGGTAGTCCGCAAGTGCTTCATCCCAGTATTCCTTGGGAATCCGTTTTTCGTAGAGGGCCTGCTTTGCTCTTGCAATGCCATAGCCCTTGGAAATGCAGCGGGAAACCACCTGCTCAGCAGTCTTTCGGTCATCGATCAAGGAAAGATCTTCCATCCACGCTACCGCAGCTTTCGCCTGCTCCGGGTCCTCCCCTTTTTGGATCAGCCGCTGCTGCAGATCTTTCTTGGAAACAGAGGTTGCCGACACGATCCGCACAGCCCGCATTTTTGCGGACATTTCACCGGCAGCAGTATGGAGTCTTTCCATTTCGGCATCACTAAGCTCCATGCCGGTGTAAAGTCCAAAATCCTCAACCGTCTGCCGGTAAAGACGCATAACCGTGCCATCGGCAAACTGCACGCGGTAGCGTCCTGCCCTGTCCTGCGTGGTAACTAACCGATCAATCCTCATCGTCAAAATCGTCAGCGCTGACGGCTACAGGCCGATCAGCAGCCTTAGCGGGTGCCTTGGGAGCAGTTGCCTTCATGAGGTTCTCACGAACCTTTGCTTCCACTTCCTCAGCAACGTCGGGGTTAGACTGCAGGTAGGTCTTTACGCTGTCCTTGCCCTGACCGATCCGCTCATCGCCCATAGAAAACCAGCTGCCGGACTTCTGAACGATGTCCATTTCCACAGCTAAGTCAACCAGCTCGCCCCACTTGCTGATACCCTGGCCGTACATGATGTCAAAGTAAGCCTCACGGAAAGGAGGAGCGACCTTGTTCTTGACCACCTTAACACGGGTCTTGTTGCCGATGACATTGCCGCCTTCTTTAATGGACTCAGTGCGACGCACATCCAGGCGGACAGAAGAATAGAACTTCAGCGCGTTACCACCGGTGGTGGTCTCGGGGTTGCCGTACATAACGCCGATCTTCATGCGCAGCTGGTTAATGAAGATGACAACACAGTTGGTCTTGGCAATGGTACCCGCCAGCTTACGCAAAGCCTGACTCATGAGCCGGGCCTGCAGACCCACGAAAGTATCACCCATTTCGCCCTCGATTTCCTGCTTGGGCACAAGGGCAGCAACGGAGTCCACAACAACGGCATCCACAGCGCCGCTGCGGACCAGCGCATCAGTGATCTCCAATGCCTGCTCGCCGGTATCGGGCTGGGAAACAAGCATATTATCGGTATCTACGCCCAAGGCAGCTGCATAAACAGGGTCAAGCGCATGCTCCGCGTCAACGAATGCGACCTCGCCGCCCATCTTCTGTGCCTCAGCCAAAATGTGCAGCGCAAGGGTGGTCTTACCGGAGGATTCCGGTCCGTAGATCTCAATGATTCTGCCCTTGGGAACACCGCCGATGCCCAGCGCAGCATCCAGCGCAAGGCTGCCGGTAGGAATGGCATCCACATTCATTTCGGGCTTATCACCCAAACGCATGACCGTACCCTTGCCGAAGTTCTTTTCGATCTGGGCCAGTGCAGTCTGCAAAGCCTTCTTCTTATCAGATGCGGGAGTGGGCGCTTCATAAGCAGTTTTCTTAGTAGCCATGTTCGTCATCCTTCTTTCCGAGCTGCGCGATCACAGCTCTTTCTCTGTCGTTATAATCTCTGGAGCGTTCCAGAATGGTATACCCGTTCATTTCTAAAATTGCGCAGACATCATCACCCTGCCCCATGCCGAATTCAAAGCACAGGTAACCGCCGGGTTTGAGAGCTGCTTTATAATTTTCTGCGATTGAGCGGTAAAACCGGAGTCCGTCATCGCCGCCATGGAGGGCCAAATGGGGCTCGTAGTTCTTGACACTGGAGGGAAGTTCTCTCATCTCAGCAGTGGTGATATAGGGAGGATTCGACACGATCAAATCGAATTGCCCTAAAAACGGCGACGGCTTTCCCAAAGCATCCGCCTGTACGCAGGAGACCTTACCTGTCAGATTATTGCGGTTTACATTCTTCTTGGCGATCGCAAGGGCCTCTTTTGAGATATCCGCCAAGGTGACTCTTGCATCCTTGACACGGCTTGCAACCGCAAGGCCGATACAGCCCGAACCGGTGCAAAGATCCAGTATTCTGGTATCTTTCTTTAGGAGCAGCGCCTTATTGATAGCAAGCTCTGCCACCGCGCAGGTGTCGTCCCGTGGTATCAGCACATTTTTATCAACGAAAAGGGAGAGTCCGTAAAACTCCCACTCCCCCAAAATATAGGCAAGAGGCTCACCGGAAAGTGCTCTGTGGGCAGCAAAGTCGACGCCGGCGCAGATCTCTTCGGATGCGTAAACATCGCGATCGGAAAGCACCTGCTCAGGTGTTTTTCCAGACACATGGCACACAAGCTGCCGTGCAATATAACCTGCTTCTTCAGCATCTTCTGCCGCCATTAAAGTACGTCTTGTGTCTAAATAAAGCTGGGAATAGGTCTTTACCAACGGTCTGCCCCCTCTTCCTCGGGAAGAACTGCTTCAACTGCGGCAATACCCACTTCGATCATACTGTCATCGGGCTCATATGTGGTAAAATTCTGCATCCACAGGCCCGGAGCTGACAGAAATCTTGTAAACACATTGTCATGCCTGCCAACCCAACGGTTGATCTCATAGGTAATGGAAACCACCAACGGCAGCAGGATCAGTTTGAAAGCGATCATAACAAAACGGTACAGGAAGCTGCCCCGCATGGCTTCCAAGCCGGGAATCACCGTCAAAAGCAGCGAAGATGCGATGGAGAACACCAAAATAGAGATCACCATCACCACAAGCAGGAAGCTTGTACCGCAGCGAGGATGCTTTCTTGTCTGCATACGGACATTTTCCACTGTCAGTGGCAGGCCCGCCTCATAGCAGCGAATGGTCTTGTGCTCCGCGCCGTGATAGGCAAATACCCGCTTCATATCCTTCATGCGGGAAACCAGCAGCATATATGCCATAAATATGGCCATGCGGATCACGCCTTCAATAAGGTTGATTCCCAAAGTGCTATGGACAATACCATCGAAAAGGCTGCCGATGACCATGGGGATCAGCATAAAAAGCAATATGGAGAGCCCAAGGCCCATAAATACAGCAACGCCCACAACAGCCTTTTGGAATCCCTCATTACCAAGCTTCTTTTCCAGCCACAGATCAAGTTTGGAGGGTTCTTCCGCAGGCGCGGCATCCTCCGGCGCAAGGTCCGCAGAGCGCATCAGCGCCTTAACACCGCAAACCTGAGAATCAAAGAAATTCACCGCACCACGGATAAAGGGCTTTGACAGAATGGAGTTCTTAGGTCTTACCTTTCTGTCCTTAACCTCTATCTTCAGTTCTCCCCCGTTGCGTACAACCACCGCATCCTTTTCAGGGCCGCGCATCATGATGCCTTCTATCAGTGCCTGACCGCCGATCATGGTCTTGAACTTCTCGCTGCAGGGCTGCTCATTCTTAATATCAGACATAGTGTTCCTTTCTTACTGGGTCAGCGGCAGCCGCACAGTAACAACCGTGCCACCGCCATCGGCATTTTCCAGTATCAGCTCGCCATTGTGCATGGCTACGATCTCATCACAGACAGCAAGGCCGATGCCGGTTCCCCGGGCCTTGGAGCTGCCTTTATAGAACTTCTTTTTCACAAGCGGTAGCTCGTCCTCGGGAATACCTGGGCCATAATCCCGGATACGAATAACTACATCGCTGTCCTCCATGCATATGGAAGCCTCGATCTTTTTACCGTCGCCACCATGCTTGGCAGCATTGTCCAGAATATTCAAAAAAACCTGCCGCAACCGTTTGGGGTCGCAGGGGATCTCCGGAATGTCATCATCATTGTCAAGATACTCTATCTTAACGCCGTCTTGGGATAAGCGGCTGCTGTACATATACACCGTATCCTCAAACTCACTGCGGATGTCAGCCTGCTCAATATTGAGGGTCATGCGGCCGTCCTGAATACGGGTAAAGTCCAAAAGATCAACGACCATTTCCGTAAGGCGTCTGGTCTCCCGAAGAATGATCTGCATACCGCGCCTTGTTTCCTTATCGAGAGTCTCATCCGCAAGGAGCGTTTCGCTCCAGCCGGTAATGGCTGTCAAAGGTGTCCGCAGCTCATGGGACAGCGAGGAGATAAAATCCCGCTGTATCTTTTCGTTCTGATTGATCTGAATAGACATCTCATTGATGGTATCCACCAATTCGCCGATCTCATCGTCGTATTTCGCCTGGATCTGTATGCCGTAGCTGCCGCCGGCGATGCGCTTGGCCTTTTCCGTGATCTCGGCGACCGGCACAAGGATCGAATGGATGTAGTAATTGCTGCTGATAAGCACCACCAGCGCGACAACCACCAACGCCGCAAGTGCCAGGAGCGCCACACCTATGATCTGCCGGTCGATGACCCGGGTAGAAGAAACATAGCGCAGCACACCAATAACTTCACCGTTGCTGTAGATCATGGGGCAGGAAATGGCCATGATGTTTTCGCCGGTAGACGGGTTTTTGCCCACGAATTTGCCGATGACGCGGGTGGTAAGGGCATCCTGAATATCATTGGTAGTTGGTGTCTCCCCTACCCATGTACCATAGGATGTGGCCACGATGCGGCCTTGGGCGTCAATAAACTGGAGCTCCAAGCGATCTTTGTATTCAAAGGATTTTGCATAATTGATGCAGGACTGGTAATAGTCCTTGTAGCTTTGGCTGAGGTAATCCGCGAAGAAATCCGTCGTTGTCCTCGCCCGGTAGCGCATATCCGACTCCATGGCGGAGTAGTAATAGGCGGAAAAGGCAAACGTGACCACAAGCACACAGACAAGTCCCAGTGTGCAGACAACACCAACTGTATTCATAAGCCAGCGTTTTTTCAGTCCGCTTACCTTCTTCATGAGAAAAAATCCTTTCTTACCGGTCAGTTACCCCATTTGTAACCAAAGCCCCAAACGGTCGTGATATATGTGGGGCTCTGGGCATCATCTTCCACCTTGATACGCAGGCGGCGGATATTGACATCCACGATCTTCAGCCCGCCTTCGTAATCCCTGCCCCAAACAGCGGCCAAAATGTCCTCACGGGAGAGCGCACGGCCGGGATTTTGCATAAACAGCTTCATAATGGCATATTCCACCTGCGTCAGGCGGATGCGGTTTCCATTCTTCTCCAAGGTGTGATTGCGGGTATTCATCACAAAGGGTCCCTGGCTCAACAGCTCTGAAGTCACCACTTTATCGCCGCCCAAACGGCGGAACAATGCATCGATGCGGGCAGTCAGCTCCGCAGGAGAAAAGGGCTTGGTCACATAGTCATCAGCGCCGGTCATAAGGCCGGTGACCTTGTCCATTTCCTGCGTGCGTGCAGTCAGCATGATGACGCCGATCTTTGTACCGGTGGCACGGATGCGGCGGCAGACCTCAAAGCCGTCAATGTCCGGCAGCATGATGTCCAAGATCGCCACACCGATATCCGGATACTTTTGCAGCATATCCAGCGCTTCCATGCCGGTGCCGGCCTCGATGACATCGTAGCCCGCCCGCTTCAGATTGATGACCACAAAGCTGCGGATATTTACTTCATCTTCCAGTATCAATACCTTTTTCATATTAACACCTCTTATGTTTCGCCTGTTTTCCAATCCTGCAGGATCAGGTGGAAGGCTTTGATAACACTGTCTTTCGTTATATCATAGGCAGCGGATGCTACCTCCAAATTTGCGGCATATACCGTTGATTCACTGCGGTATACCACAAATCGGTTATCCTCATGGGCCTGTTCTTCCCGCTTTTGACCGGTCAGAACATAAATCGTCATAAGCTTATCAAATGTCTTGTATCCGCTGTCCCAGATGCCAAACTCATAGCTGTTGCCCTTTTGGCTTACAGCAATGCGCTCTGCCAACCCATTGTCCAACTCCAAATACCAGCCACCGACGAAATTGTGGTAGGTATACATCTTGTTGACTTCCCCGCCGTCAGCAGTCATGGAATACCAGCGGATAATATACTGATTCTCCGTTGATTTTTCGTCCAGCGGCAGCCGCATGGTGATAAGGCTGGGAAGCTCTAAGATACCGTCATTGTCAATATCGTCTGCGTATACATAATAGTTACGCAGGGTCTGGACACTGGTGCCGGATTCGTTGGAAAAAGAAACATTGGTAAACACACCGTCAACCACAGCATAGACATCCGTGATGATGGCGCTGGGCTCTACATGGCTGGCAACAAAAGCAGCCGTCCGACCGCCATGAAGTTTACCGAGAATGATACGCTTGATCTTGTCCGCAGGCGCTGACATGCTAACCTGAGCGGAGCGGGATATAGATCCGCCATCAGCACTGTAAAGCTCTGCAACACCGTTTCCGGAATCAGAATCGTCAGGTCTGAGAATCAAAAGATCGCTGTGACCGTCGCTGTCCATGTCGCTGCATAGGAACTTGGAATAATTGGCGGTCATGAGCTGCTCCATCTGACCGTTTACCATGGTGTAAACAGACACAGAACGCAAAACATCGTCGCTGACCTGCCGTCCAACAACCAATTCGTATCCGGGACGGTCATTCAATCGGACATATTCCACCTGCTCGAAAGCAGTTCCGCTGCATTCGATGGTGTCCACCAGCGCGTAGGACTCTCCATCACCGGAGAAAATAAAGATCTGCAGGGGCTTGTCCGTTGTGCCTTTGGCAAAGAGGATATACTCCACATTACCGTCACCGTTTAAGTCGGACATCTGTACGGTTTGTTGATGCTCACCGGAGATGGGCGCGCTGTAATCAAGGCCCGTCATCGCACTATCCATTACCGATTGCAGATTGGTAAATTCCTCAGACCGTTTCGGCAGCTGATACATATCCTCAACCGTGCGGATGTTGCAGCCGGCAAGAAGCAGAGCAGCCAATACCGGCAACAGAACTTTTATCCATTTTCGTTTCATGACTGACCACTCCTTCCAACGAATTATTATAGCACATTTACCGGCAAAAGAAAAGCTATTTCAGCACCACATTGGCATCGCCAAGCAGATTCACCAATTCCTCGATCATGCGGGTGTCCAAAGCTGCCTTTGTGCCCCGGCGGGTACGGTTATCCGCAAAGAAGATAACGACTTGCCCATCACCGGGGAACATGTTCAAGATCGCCTTTACCTTACCATACCGGGGATCATTTTCACCGGTCAGTTGCAGGTACAATTTGCCGTTAACAACAACCGATGGCGCAGACTCCGAATGGAGCTCCCGATCGGCAAAATCCGAGATGGGACGGGCACGGTTGATAACGATCTGGGGTTCTTTCTCATCACGGATCGAAAGCCGACCGGTGACAACGACCGCACTGTTTTCCTTCAGATAGCCGCCAAACTGGCTCAAAACATTGGAAAAAGCCAACATTTCCATGGATGCAGTATCATCCTCGACAGTAACATAGGCCATCATAGAATTGCTGCGTGTGGTCTTCATCTTGACATTCTGGACGATGCCGGCCACGCTGACGATCTGATCGTCCTTGTAGCTGCTTTCTTCATCCAAAAGGCTGCCGATGGGCACTACGTGGGTATTCTTGAGGAACGGACGGTAATCGTCCATAGGATGACCGGAAAGGTAAATACCGGTGGTTTCCTTCTCCATCGCCATCATGTCTGCACGGTTCATTTCCGGCAAGTTCGGAATTGGAATGGCGGCTGCCTTGTCGTCATCGTCCAGCATGGAGAAGAGTCCCATTTGGCCGTCCAGATTCTTTTTGCGGGATGCAGCAACGCTGTCCATCATGGTATCGTACACCGCAAGCAGCTCGCTGCGGTGGTTGCCAAAGCAGTCCATAGAGCCGCATTTGATAAAGTTTTCCACTGCCCGCTTGTTGAGCTCACCCTCGCCCATCCGCTGCAGGAAATCCTCAAGGGATTTGAACGGGCCGCCCTCGGTGCGTTTTGTGACCATACTGCGGATCAGACCACGGCCCACATTCTTCACTGCACCAAGTCCAAAGCGGATAGCATTGCCTTCCACAGTAAAAGGATCATCAGAATGGTTGATGTCCGGCGGCAGCACGGGGATGCCCATGCCCTTGCACTCAGCAATGTAGCCGGAAACCTTAGTTGCGGAATCCAGAACGGAGGTCATCAGCGCCGCCATGTACTCCTTGGGATAATGGC
The DNA here is from genome assembly GCA_045604325.1 of Faecousia sp. Taxonomy (GTDB): domain Bacteria; phylum Bacillota; class Clostridia; order Oscillospirales; family Oscillospiraceae; genus Faecousia. The sequence goes on from JAZUNW010000083.1 coordinate 12,045, forward strand.
ACTTAAGGTACGCCGTCTGATAAGAGACAACCGCATAGCACACAGCATGGGCCTTATTAAAGGCATAGTTCGCAAATTCGACGATCTCATCGTAGATAGACTGGGCTGCAGCCTCGCTGACGCCCTTGGCAATGGCACCGGGTATATTCTGCTGAGGATCACCGTAGACAAAGACCTTACGGTTTTCCTCGATGATCTTCATCTTCTTTTTGGAGATGGCACGGCGAATATTATCCGCCTGACCCATGGTATAGCCACCAAGGCTGCGGAATATCTCAATAACCTGCTCCTGATAGACGATACAGCCGTAAGTGACCTTCAAAATCGGCTCCAAAAGGGGCGTTTTATAGGTGATCTTCCGGGGATCCAGCTTATTGGCAATAAACTTGGGGATCGAATCCATAGGACCGGGGCGGTACAGCGCAACAATAGCCGTCATATCTTCAATGGAAGTGGGTTTCATGTTGATACAAACGCCGGTAATACCCGCAGATTCCAGCTGGAATACGCCCTGTGTCTTGCCCTCAGCCAACATGGCAAAGGTAGCGGGGTCATCATCCGGCACTTTGTCAATATCAAAATCCGGCATCCGCTTGCGGATCTCCCGCTCGGCATCTTCGATGACCGTCAGGTTGCGAAGACCAAGGAAGTCCATTTTGAGAAGACCCAGCTCCTCGATTGTGGTCATGGTGTACTGGGTAACGATGGTATCGTCATTGCGGCTCAAGGGCACATAGGTACACACGGGGTCTGCGGTAATAACCACACCCGCTGCGTGAGTAGAGGTGTTTCTGGGCATGCCCTCAAGGCTCTTTGCGGTATCGATGAGCTTGCGTACCCGCTCATCCTCATCGTACATCGCTTTCAGCTGGGGAGAAATCTCCAAAGCCTTATCCAAGGTGATGTGCAGCTCATTGGGCACGGCTTTCGCCACCACATCTGTCTCTGCGTAGGAGAGGTTTAAAGCACGGCCCACATCGCGAATCGCGCCACGGGCAGCCATCGTACCGAAGGTAGCGATCTGCGCCACATGGTCAGCACCGTATTTGCGCATAACATATTCGATGACCTCGCCGCGGCGCTCCTGACAGAAGTCCGTATCAAAATCCGGCATGCTGACACGCTCGGGGTTCAAAAACCGCTCAAAAATGAGGGCATATTTCATAGGATCAACTTCCGTGATATGCATGCAGTAAGCAACAATGGAAGCCGCACCGGAGCCACGGCCAGGGCCTACGGGAATGCCGGATTCCTTGGCATAGCGGATAAAATCCCAGACGATGAGGTAGTAATTGACATACCCCATGCGGCTGATAACATCGATCTCATATTCCAGCCGGTCGATATATTCCTGAGGCGGATCTTGATACCGCTCCTCGAAGCCCTCATAGCAAAGCTTGCGAAAATACTTTTCGTTGGTGAAGCCTTCCGGCACAGGGAAAGACGGCAGATGGTACTCATGGAAGGTAAATTCCAGATTACACATATCCGCGATCTTAACGGTATTTTGGAATGCTTCGTCACAGTTAGGGAACAGCTGGCGCAGTTCCTGCTCGCTCTTTAAGTAGAATTCTTCTCCGGTAAATTTCATCCGGTTGGGGTCATCGACGGTCTTACCGGTCTGAATACACAGCAGAACATCCTGCATTGCAGCATCTTCCTTGCGAAGATAGTGGGCATCATTGGTAACAACCAGCGGCAGACCGGTCTCCCGTGCAAGACGCATCACGCCCTGGTTCACCGGCACCTGCTCATCAATGCCGTGATCCTGCAGTTCCAGATAGAAGTGGTCTTCACCGAAAACATCTGCCATCTTCAGTGCATAGTCCTTAGCGGCAGCGTAATCCTCCTCCATCAGATACTGGGGGATCGCACCGGCAAGACAGGCAGAAAGGGCGATCAGACCCTCATGCCGCTCCTTCAAAAGGTTCAGGTCTACTCTGGGCTTGCCGTAAAAACCGTTTGTAAAGGCCTCGGAGACCATATAGCACAGATTTTCGTAACCCTTGCGGTTTTCACAAAGGAGAACCAGATGGTAAGGGTCATTGTCGATGCCGTGGACACGGTCAGCCATTCCACGCCTCGCAACATAAACCTCGCAGCCGATGATGGGCTTCACGCCGGCTTCCTTGGCGGCCTTGTAAAAATCGATGCAGCCGTACATAACGCCATGGTCTGTAATGGCAATGGCAGACTGACCCAATTCCTTGACCCGGTCCATCATGCCGCCAATGCGGCAAGCACCGTCTAAAAGGCTGTATTCTGTATGGACATGCAAATGCACAAAACTCATTTTACAGCCTCCTTTGCAAGTTTTGTAAGCTTTTTCAAGCGGTGATTCATGGCAGGTTTCGTAATGGGTGGCTCCATCATAGCCGCCAGTTCTGTAAGGGATGCTTCGGGATTCTGAAGGCGGGCAGAAACCGCATCCTGCAGCTTTTTCGGCAACTGCTCGATCAGTCCCTTTTCCTTCAAAATACGGATCGCAGCCAGCTGCTCCTGGGCGGCCTCCACCACCTTAGAGGTATTGGCCTCGTCGCAGTTGCAGCGGCGATTTACCTTGTTGTTCAGTTCCTTTTCAAGCCGGGCTTCCATAATTCCCATTGCCGAAATCGGTGCACCAAGATAGGTAAGAAAATCGGAAATTTGCTCACTTTGCTTTAAGTACAGCACTTGACCGCCGCCTCTTGCAGCAGTCTTTGGATAAAAGCCCAAAACCTCTTCCATCAGAGCAAAGGTTTCCCTTGCAACACTCAAATGGGTGGTGGTGATCTCCATATGATAACCCTTGGCAGGGTCAGTAACAGAGCCACCCGCAAGAAACGCGCCACGCAGGAAGGACGCCTTACAGCAATCATTCTCCACAACAGGAAGGTTAACATGCAGCGCAAGGGTGTCTGTGATATCAAAACCAAAGGACTCCATGATAAGATCGATCTTGTCAGCATCATAGATCTGAAAGATAAGCTTACCGGGAGACTCCAAGCTGGGAAATGTGTCAAATGTAACATCAAAGGCACGCTTGAATAGCTTTGGCAGACTCTGTGCGAACTCCCGGCTCTCCGTAATAATACGGATACCCTCGGACGAAAAACTGTTGCAGAACAGCAGAACGCCAAAGCACTCAGCCAAAGCGCAACAGCTTCTCTGCGGCAGGGCTCTGCAGACCTCTGCCTTGGCAGCAGCGGAAAACGAAACGGCCATATAGAGCCCTCCTTTCGTAATTTACCAAATCCGAACTTCCGGCTCTAAACGAACACCGGAGTTTTCAAAAACTTTATCCGAAACCCGTGCAAGCAGTGCTCGCACATCTGCGGCAGTCGCACCACCCATATTTACCACAAAACCGGCATGCTTAGTAGATACAGCAGCGCCGCCCACTTGATAGCCCTTAAGACCCGCTTCATCGATCAGCGCAGCGGCATAGCCTTGCACAGGGCGCTTAAAGGCAGAGCCTGCAGAGGGCATATCCAGGGGCTGAGACGCAGAGCGCTTTCCCATCAGTTCTTTCATCCGGGCTTTAATCTCGTCAGCAGGCTTGGAATGCAGAGAAAACACAGCGCTGATGACAATATCGCCACTTTCCTCCAACACACTGTGCCGGTAAGAAAATCCCATTTCTTCATTGGATAAAGTGGAGATATTTCCGCATTTGTCCATGATTTCGACACTCTCTACCACCTGACAAAGCTCTCCGCCATAAGCACCGGCATTCATATAAACACCGCCACCTACCGTTCCGGGAATACCATGGGCAAACTCAAGTCCGGAAAGCTCCCGGCTGGCGGCATACACGGCAGCCCTTGTCATGGTTACACCGGCCATGACACGAATGTGTGTATCATCGATCTGGGACATACCATCCAAACAATCCTTCAAACAAATGACAACGCCTTTGAGACCCTCATCCGGCGCGAGAACATTGGTTCCTGCGCCCAAAATAGCGCATTTACAGCCCAATAAAGCGGACTGTTTCAGAAGCTCCGCCAGTTCCTCCCTGCTTTTGGGAAATGCCATAATTTCCGCCGCACCACCGATCCGAAAGGATGTGTGCAAGGACATAGGCTCGTTATATCGCAGCTCGCAAACAGCGGGCAAACACTTTTGTAAAGCAGTTAATTCCATCATAAACGCCTCCGGGTGTATGATATCTTTTATACTATATCACACCAATACAGAATATGCAATTACTACAAAATGAAATTTTTAAAGATACAAAAAAACAGCCGCTTTCGCGGCTGCTTTTCTATGTAATTTACTTCTCGACGATCTCCAGAACTTCCATGGGGCAGGCCTTGACGCAGATACCGCAGGCGATGCACTTGGATGCAGGTGTTTCGGGCTTCATGACCATGACCTTCATGGGGCAGGCTTCCACGCACTTGCCGCAGGAAACACAGTTCTTCTTATTAATCATGTAAACGCCGGTCTTGGGGTTCTGGGTAATGGCATCGTGCTCACAGGTACGCATGCACTTACCGCACTGGATGCAGACATTTGCCTTTGCGCTGCCATCCTTGCCTGCAACGATCTGGATGCAGGAATAATCAGGATGGAACTCCTTGTAGAACGCTGTGGAACAGGCATCTACACAGGCAAGACACGCCATACACTGAACATCTTTCTTTGCAACGAGCTTTTTCATATCGGAAAATCTCCTTATGTATTGTTTATATCCAGGTTATTATACTGCTTAATTTCAAAAATAGCAATCCCTTTAAAATAAAAATTGCGTATTTTTCCAGTCTAATTCCGCTGAAGCAGGAAATACTATCGCTGTAAACAATGCTCAGGAGGTAAAAACATGAAAAAGTTTACAGTGGCACTGCTTATTTTTGTCCTTACCGCAAGTCTCTTGACTGCTTGCCGCAGCAAGGCACCGGAGGAAACAGACAGCCCCACAACCGGCACTTCTGCAACAAATGACACCACCATGCCAACCATCCTGCCTACGGACATGATGCCCGACATGGACGGCGCCGGTGACTCCGGCATTATGAACGATGCAACCGGCGGCAACGAGAATGCCCGCGGTCAACGCCGCAACGTTCCTTTTGACTAATGTGTCAGGCATTTTGCCTGACCTACATAACGCATTACAAAATGGTGATATACCGACAGAGATTTTTCTTCAGGCGCTCTGCTGCCAGCTTTGCCTGCTGCAGATAATCCTTTCCGTCTGTTTCTGCCTCTTTCCAAGCAGCTGTCACAGAAGGACCGGCACACACAACGGCACCGTAGCCAAAGCGATCGAAGGCATGGCTGCAATTTTTGGCATTGCCGCTGGGATAATCGATGCCATCCACCAAAAGATACATGGATTTCTGCTTTGAACGCAAGGTTTGCAGGCTTTGAGGCGAACCTGCGCTCACCAACGCACCGATGTGCGAATAAGCACACTTCCCTACCACCGTTTCGCCGAAACGGTTTGCCATCTCAGCTGCAGCGGTGTGGACAAGACGGGTACCGGTCATCAGATCCTGCAGCTCCAGGGCGGACTTATTGGGAGAACGCACGATCACAAACAGCGCCTTGCCCGCCTTGCAGTAAGGCACAAAGGGCCTCATGGCATCACTGCCGATATAGGGGCTGATAATAAGCGCGTCACAAGGATAGGTGTCACCACCAAAAATCATCTCAGCCGCACGGTCAGCGCCCCAGGGAGAGTTGATATCCGGTGCATCCAAAACCACATAATAGCCCATCTCCGCTGCCTCTTTCAGCAGATCAGAAAGAAGTGTCAACCCATCAGCGCCCATCAAGGCGAATGCACCAAAGGGAAAACGCACAGCAGGCACAAAGCCTTTCAACTGCTCCATGATCTCCCGGCAAAAGCGGCCGTAGGCAGGCAAAAATGAGCCTTCTTCCTCTACCAAATGGGGCGGCAGGCTGTCTGCCTTGATGCCAAAATCCACCATGGAGGGATTCTTCAGTTTCCGCACCTTTTCATGCAACAAATCGATAGACATTTCAGTTACCTCCATTTTTTTACCATTATATCACACATGAAGCTGTAAACGCAATACTTTCCTGCACAAAGAAGTCACCTCTATGGGCATACTAATGTCGAAGGGAGGGAGAAAAATGAAGATGAGAGGTTGGGCCATTACCATGGGGATCGGTGCGGCTGTTGGTGCTGTGGCGGTGATGATGCTGCCGAAACAGTCCACCGCAAGACGACTGGTCAACAAAGCCGCTGACAAGGTAGAAGATGCCGCATGGCTTGTAGGCGACAAGATAAACGACGCATTGGATATGTAAAAGCACCCCGGAAGGATATCCTTCCGGGGATGTCTCGTTACTTGGTTTTCAGAATGATCTGCTCATGCTTTACTGAGACTTCAATGGAAGAAATGGGCTTTTCGAAGGATTCAATGATCTTCTCCGAAATGGGGTCTTCCAGATCTCTCTGAATGGTCCGGCGCAGGTTTCTTGCGCCGTAGGTTACAGAGAATGCCTTCTTGACAAGGTATTCCCGCAGGTCTTCTTCCCATGTAAGGGTCAAGCCACGGTCTGCAAGATTTTGCTTCAGCTCTGCCAGCATGATGTCCGCAATGCCAAGGAAATTCTCTTCCGTCAAATGGTTAAAGGTGATGATCTCATCCACACGGTTGATGAATTCCGGCCGCAGGAACTGCCGCAGGGCCTTCATAGCCTTTTCAGATGCCATCTGATTGTCGGATCTTCCAAAGCCCATGCCGCCTACTGTTCCCTCACTGCCTGCGTTGGATGTCATGACGATGACGGTATTTTCAAAATTCACCGTTCTGCCCTGAGCATCGGTAATGCGTCCGTCATCCAGAACCTGCAAAAGCACATTCAGTACATCGGGATGCGCCTTTTCGATCTCATCGAAAAGAACGACGGAATAGGGCTTGCGGCGGATCTTCTCAGTCAGCTGGCCTGCTTCATCATAGCCAACATAACCGGGAGGCGATCCAATGAGCTTAGAGACGGTGTGTTTTTCCATATACTCGGACATATCCAGCCGAATCAGGCTATCCATGCTGTCAAACAGGTCATCGGCAAGCCGCTTTACAAGCTCCGTCTTACCAACACCGGTGGGGCCCACAAAGATAAAGGATGCAGGCCGCTTTTTCGCAGAAATGCCCACTCTGTGGCGGCGGATTGCACGGCAGACAGCGTCAACTGCTTCATCCTGGCCCACGATATGTTTTTTAAGCCGGTCAGAAAGGCCGCTGATCTGCTGATACTCCTGGGCCTTGATCTTGGATGCGGGTATCTTCGTCCAAAGCTCAATGATTCGGGCAAGATTCTCAATGGTAACATTCGGTGGCGGCACTTGCTCCAAAGTCTCGATCTCAGCGGCAAGCTGGCAAAGCTTGCTGCGGATATGGGCAAGACGCTCAAAATTTTGGTTCTCCGTATCCTCATTGAGCATACGAAGCTCTAACTCGTAATCGTCCCGTTCCTTTCTCTTCTCTGCCAGCAGAGAAATCTCCTTGCAGCGAAGATTCACATCGGAGCACGCTTCATCCAAAAGGTCGATGGCCTTATCCGGTAGGAATCGGTCAGTAATGTAGCGCTCAGACAGCACTACGCACTGCCGTGCGATCTCGGGAGAAATGGCAACGCCATGAAAGTCAGCATAGCTTTTGGCAATGCCCTGCATGATCTGCACCGCCTGCTCGATGGAAGGCTCGGCAACGCTGACCGGCTGGAAACGTCGCTCCAGCGCCGCATCCTTTTCGATATGCTTGCGGTATTCATTAAAGGTGGTAGCGCCGATGACCTGAATTTCACCACGGGAAAGGGCGGGCTTTAGGATATTGGCTGCATTCATCGAGCCTTCTGCATCGCCTGCTCCAACCAGATTATGGACTTCGTCGATGACAAGGATGATATTGCCGCAGGCCTTGATCTCACCGATGAGGCTCTTCATACGGCTCTCAAACTGGCCTCTGAACTGGGTGCCTGCCACAAGGGAAGTCAAGTCCAGCAAAAAGACTTCCTTATCCTTCAGCTTATAGGGCACATCCCCTGCCGCGATCCGCTGGGCAAGGCCCTCTGCAATGGCAGTCTTGCCAACACCGGGCTCACCAATGAGACAGGGATTATTCTTTTGCCGGCGGTTAAGGATCTGAATGACCCGCTCGGTCTCAACATCTCTGCCGATGACCTTGTCAAGCTTTCCCTCTCTGGCTCTTCCGGTCAGATCCATGCAGTAGCTGTCAAGGAACTTGTGCTTTTTATTTGCTTTCTTGCCATCAGACTTTTCCTTGCTCTCGGGCTCTTTTTCCTTACGGGCAGGAGGATTCGCGCTGCCAAAGAGCTGATTCAGCAGCGGGAAGGTTGCTGTACGGCTATCCATCTCGTCATCGTCGGAGTCGCTGTCGCTGCCTTCGATCTGGCCGAACATGCTGCTCATCTCGTCGCTTAAATTGTCGAGATCTTCTTCAGAAAAACCCATCTGCTTGACGGCCTGGTCGATCTGGGGAATACCCAGGCTCCGGGCACACTTTAAACAGTAGCCTTCATTCATCGTAACGCCGTTTTCGATCTTCGTAATAAAAACGACGGCCATATTCTTTTTGCATTTCGTGCAAAGTTTCGGTTGCATAGTATCACTCCGTTTCCTACGGAAATCTTATCACAAATAGAAAGAAAAATTGCGAACAAATGTTAAACAATGGGCCGATCCGGGGTACATTCAAAATTTTCCTTACCGTCATCGTACCACAAATGGGTCATGTAAAGACCGCCGGGAGGTACCGTGGGGCCTGCTGCCGTGCGGTTGCCGGAATCAAGAATCGCACCGATCTCCTCGGGCTTTATCTTTCCTTCTGCAGCGTATACCACAGTGCCTGCCATGGCGCGGGCCATATTATAGAGGAAGCCGTTGGCACAGACACGCAGGATAATCAGATCCCCATCCCGCTCAACATTATAATAATATACAGTCCGTACTGTGGATTTTACATCTGTGCCAACACTGCGCACAGCCGCAAAATCGTGGGTGCCTACGAACTGGTCAGCAGCTGCCTGCATGACCTTCTCATCCAGGTACTTGGGATAAAACCAAGCCCTACCCACATAGAAAGGATCTCTTACCCGGGAATTGTAGATCAGATAGGTATATTCCTTTTTCGCACAAGAGCCGATGGCATTGAAATCCTCATGGACCTCAAAGGCCTTTGTTACCACGATGTCTTCCGGAAGGTGAGTATTTAAGGCATAGGGCAGCCGGTCGCAGGGAATGGTGGATTCGGTGCGAAAATTTGCAACATAGCACTTAGCATGCACACCTGCATCGGTCCTGCCGCAACCGGTAACATGGACTTTCTTTCCTGTCACCATGGCGATGGCCTTTTCCAGGGTCTCCTGCACGGTGGCTAAGTTTTTCTGCATCTGCCAGCCGTGGTAAGCTGTGCCGAGATAGGTCAAAAACAACGCAATATTACGCATAATCTACCTCACAAACCAAAGCCACGCAGAATGCATACGCCTGTCAGCACCACCGCGGCAATGCCGTAGGCAGCAAAATCCACTCTGCGGTAGCGCAGCAGCTTCATCTTTGTTCTGCCCTCACCTCCGTGATAGCACCGGCATTCCATAGCAGTTGCCAGCTCGTCCGCACGGCGAAATGCGCTGATAAACAGCGGCACAAGAATGGGCACAAGGGCTTTGACACGCTGGGTCAGCTTGCCGGTCTCAAAATCCGCACCTCTTGCCTTCTGAGCAGACATGATCTTATCTGTCTCCTCAATGAGGGTGGGGATAAACCGCAGAGCGATGCACATCATCATGGAAAGCTCATGAACGGGGACTTTGATGACCTTCAAGGGGTTAAGGAGCGACTCCAAACCGTCAGTAAGGGCAATGGGAGATGTGGTATAGGTCAGCAAGAATGTTCCCGTAATAAGCATCAAGATCCGCAAAACCATAAACACGGCACGGACAATGCCCTCGGGATAGATGGTAATGATCCAAATATCCACGATGGGCTTTTCACCGGTAGTAAAGAAAAGATTTAAGAAGCCGGTGAAGATCAAGATAAACACCAAAGGCTTCATACCGCTGAAAAAAGATTTGGCAGGAACTTTGGATATTGCAATGCATACTACTAAGAAGGCAAGCATCAGTGCATAGGATACCCAGTTTACAACCAAAAACAGCGCAACAATATATACCACCAAAACCAAAAGCTTCGTTCTGGGGTCTAATCGGTGGATGGGAGAATTCCCCGGGAAATACTGACCGAGGGTGATATCCTTAAGCATCCACAGCACCCCCTCTCAAAGCATTCAGCGCGGATATAGCCTGCTCCATGGTATAAACAGGAGCAACCGGCAAGCCAAGCTGCTTTAAGTACAGGAAAACATGGGTAATCTCCGGAATATCAAGGCCCATTTCCAGCAGGCTTTCTGCATGGGAAAACACCTGCGCAGGTGTACCGTCCATGGCAAGATGAGCACCGTTCATAACGAGCAGCCGTTCTGTCAGACGGGCAACATCGTTCATAGAGTGGCTTACCATCATAATGGTTGCGTTCTTTGCCTTGCGGTAGTCTTCAATATTCTTAAGAATCTCCGCTCTGCCGGCAGGGTCAAGTCCTGCGGTGGGCTCGTCAAGGATCAGGATTTCCGGCTCCATGGCGATAACGCCGGCAATGGCAACCCTGCGCTTTTGGCCGCCGCTCAAATCAAAGGGCGACAACTGCAGCTGCTGCTCGGTAATTCCCACAAAACCGGCAGCTTCCCGTACGCGGCGGTCGATCTCGCTATCCGAAAGACCCATATTCTTGGGGCCAAAGGCAATGTCCTTATAAACAGTTTCCTCAAATAGCTGATATTCCGGGTACTGGAATACAAGGCCTATACGGAAACGGGCCTGGCGGGTAGTCTGCTTATCCGACCAGATATCCTTGCCATCCAGCAAAATATTGCCGGAAGTAGGCTTCAGCAGGCCGTTCAAATGCTGCATCAGTGTGGATTTTCCGGAGCCGGTATGGCCGATAACGCCGATAAATTCGCCGCGATCAACTGAAAAAGAAACGCCTTCAAGCGCCGTGTGCTCGAAAGGAGTACCGGCGCTGTAGATATGTGTTAAGTTGTTGACCTCTAAAAAAGCCAATTCTCTTTCCTCCTGGGCGGTCAGACCTTCACCTTTTCATAAAGTGTCTGCGCTAAAGTCTCCGGGTCCAACCTGTCAAGGGGCAGATCGAATCCCAATTTGTTCAGTTCGTAGCAAAGCTCCACCGTTTCGGGAGCACCGAGGCCAATGCTGTGCATCAGCTCCACCTTGGAAAACACCTCGGCAGGTGTGCCGTCAGCAGCGATATTGCCCTTACTCATAACGATAACCCGCTGTGCCTTTGCTGCCTCATCCATATGGTGGGTAATAAGGATCACAGTGATCCCCTTTTCTCTGTTCAAACGGGTAACTGTTTCCATGACCTCACGGCGTCCTCTGGGATCCAGCATGGCGGTAGGCTCGTCCAAAACGATACACTTGGGCTCCATGGCGATGATGCCGGCAATGGCGATGCGCTGCTTCTGTCCGCCGGACAGAAGATGGGGCGCATGTTCCCGGTATTCGTACATGCCCACCTGTTTCAAGGCATTATCCACGCGTCTTCGGATCTCAGGGCTGGAAATGCCAAGGTTTTCCGGACCGAAAGCCACATCCTCTTCCACCACATTTGCAACGATCTGGTTGTCAGGATTTTGGAAAACCATGCCGGTACTGCGGCGGATGGCGATGAGCTTATCTTCATCCATGGTGTCCATGCCGAACACATAGACCTTACCGCCGCAAGGCAGCAATATGGAATTAAAATGCTTGGCAAGGGTGGATTTGCCGCAGCCGTTGCCCCCTAAAACAGCAACAAAGCTGCCCTCTTCTATCTCAAGGCTGAGATCGGTAAATACGGCGACACCGGGCGTGTCATCCACGCCCGGATACGCAAAATTCAAATGCTCAACACGAATCAATTGGGGTTTCCTCCTTTTTAGGGAGTCCATCTTCCTGTACTGCCGCAGGGCAGCATAATGCCGGTGGACTTGACCGGCAGACCTAACTCCCCTACCTCGGTATGTCCGCCATGCTTTTGGCCAAACACGACATCAGATGCATAACCAACCGCAGAGGGCGCAAGGCCGGTGGTATAAGAATTGATGATGACAAACAAAGGATTGTCCGTCAGCAGCTTTGCCGTTTCCAGCAAGAAAGGATAAAAGCTTGTTTCCATCTTCCAGATCTCACCGCTGGGGCCTCTGCCGTAGCTGGGCGGATCCATAATGATGCCGTCATAGCGGCGGCCTCTGCGGATCTCCCGCTGGATGAACTTACCGCAGTCATCCACAATCCAGTGGATAGGTCTGTCGGCAAGGTTTGATGCCTGCGCATTCTCTTTCGCCCAAGCAACCATGCCCTTGGATGCATCCACATGGTAAACCTCCGCACCGCCGGCAGCGGCCGCAAGGGTCGCACCGCCAGAGTAGGCAAAGAGGTTCAGCACCCGCACGGGACGGCCGGCAGATGCCACCTTATCCCGGATAAAATCCCAGTTGGCTGCCTGCTCCGGAAACACACCGGTATGCTTAAAGTTCATGGGCTTTACATTAAAGGTCAAGTAATCCTTATACCGGATCTGCCAGCGCTCCGGAAGATCATGGTCGGACCACCGTCCACCGCCGGTATTTGACCGCAGATACCGAGCATCGTACTTTTTCCAGCCGGGATGCTGCTTGGGGGTATTCCAGATCACCTGTGGATCGGGGCGAACAAGCAAATACTTGCCCCATCGCTCAAGGCGCTCGCCGTCCGAGGTGTCCAAAACCTCGTAATCTTTCCATTCATCGGATAACCAGATCATGGTATCCTCCTTACTCTGTTTCTGTAGTTTAGTGGCCGGGGTGGGAATCAAGGTACTGCTGCCATGTCTGCTGGGTATGCTTGGTACATACCACGTAGGGCTCATTCTTGCCGGAATTAGCAGCACCGTTCATGCCATGGAAAGACGCAGGATTACCATTGCCGTCCACGAGATACACATAGTCATCCCGCATGAATGCTTCATTCAAACCACACAAAGAAGCCGCCACGATATCATCAATCTGCTTCTGGGTCATCTTCACCAGAGATCTTCTGACGATGGATGTCTGACCAACACCCGCAAAGCTTCGGCAGTACTGATTGGCAGCACCGTTGCCGCCAGAGCAGTAATCCACATAGACATGCTTGTCGCAGGTTGCGGTAGGCATATCGTCCTTATAAACGATACTCTTGGCAACGCGGGAGAATGTGCCGGCACGGACATCTGTGCGGCAGGCATCCGTTGCGATCTTGCCGGAATCCAGACAAACTGTGATTTCCACAAACTCCTTATCGTCGTAAAGGGGCGCCTTTGCAAGGCCCTTGTGCAGAGGGGTCATGACCTTGTTAAAGAGCTTTGCTGCAGGGTTACCGGTAGCCTTGATCTCCTCCGGGTCGTTATAGCCGCACCAAACGGCTGCGGTGTAGTATTTCGTAAAGCCGCAGAACCAACGGTCGCGCTTGCTGGCAGTTGTACCGGTCTTACCGGCAACATCTTGATCCTTAATATCTGCAGAAGTACCGGTGCCGTTATCGACTGCCTGATCCAGACAGTAGTTCAGATAATTCAGAGCCTTTTCACTGACCAGCTCCCTGGAATCCTGAGAATTGCTCAGCACTTCCTCGCCATCGCTGTTATAGACCTTCAGCCAGGTGCGGCCGGTACGCCATACACCGTTATTTGCAAATGTCGCGTAAGCAGATGCCATATCCCGGACAGTAACGCCGTGGGTCGGTGCGCCCATGGCAAGGGGCGACCAGGCGATATCGGAGAAAACAGTGCCAGCAGTGTTGACGAAATGATCTGTCAAGGTAGAAAGGCCGAACTTCTCCTTTGCAAACTCATAGCTGTAGGTCAAACCGATCTTATCCAAAGTGTTAACAGCAACACCGTTGATGGACGAAACGATACCCGTCAGAATGGTTCTGCTGTAAGAGTATTTTTTGTTCTCGTTCTTGGGGAAGGGATTCTGCGTGCCGTCTTCCAGTTCGGTATACATGATGGGCATATCCGTAATAACGGTAGCCGGTGTAATGACACCCAATTCAAATGCAGGCGCATAAATGGTTAGGGGCTTAATAGAAGAACCGGGCTGCAACTTGGCATCGGTAGCTTTATTCCAGTAATCATGACCCTTATTGCCGACACCGCCGGCCAAAGCAACGATGTCACCGGTCTTATTGTCAATGACAACCATAGCAGACTGCAGCTGCTGCACGCTGTTGGTTTTGGGTATCTCCTTCAAGTCTTTATATATCTTGTCAACAGCATTTTGCACGTCAAAATCAAGGGTAGTATAGATATGGTAGCCACCCCTACCGATGAGCCTCATATACAGCTCCCTCGTAGTATCGCTCCACTCAACACCATCTTTTTCCGCCATTGCTTTGGCAACTTCTTCAACAACGGTATCCATAAACCAGGAATACACTTCCTCAGAAGCATCCTCACCAATGGCGGTCACCGTACCGCATTTCGGACAATAATACAGTCCGTCGGAACGCTTTTCAAAAGTTCCAACCTTGCCATGGTAGGCGCAGGCTTCATTCTTACAGTCGGCCACCTTGTCCGCTTCATCAATGCCGTCCTTCAGCACGATCTCCTGGGCCAAGGCTTCCTGATACTCTTCCTCCGTAAGATAGCCTTCATTGCGCATGACCCACAGGGTATTGGTCATACGCTCTTTATTCTGTTCAAGGCCGGTCTTGCCCTCGCTGTCCAGCTTTTCGCGGTAGGGGTTAAACTTGGTGGGGTTATTGGTAATGGAGATCAGAGCCGCACATTCAGCCGCGGTCAAATGCTCCAGTTCCTTGCCGAAGTATTTTGCTGCGGCAGACTTAACACCGGTGCAGCGGTTTCCGAGGAAGATATAGTTAAGGTAATACTCCATTACCACATCCTTATCGTAACGCCGCTCCAGCTCCGTAGCACGGAATATCTCCAAAATCTTTCTTTGCACGGTAACATCGTCTGCATCATCATCCTTGGTAAGCAGGATGTTCTTGATAAGCTGCTGGGTAATGGAAGAGCCACCGAACTGGTCACCGGAGCCAATGAACATATTGACACAAGCTTTTACAGTAGTAAACCAGTCAACGCCCTGATGCTCGTAAAACCGTTTATCCTCAATGGCAACGGCAGCATGGATCAGATTCTCGGGGATCTCGTCAATGGTTGCCCATTCACTTTCGGTGTCTGCGTGGAGCTTCTGTAAGCGCTGGGGATTTCCATTGCTGTCAATATAATAAGCAAAAGAGGTCAGATCCTTATCAAAGCCCTCAAGCTGCATGTTGGCCTGCCCAAGGATATCATTCTCCAAATACCGGCCAAGCTGGCCCACAAAGACAACCGCGCAAACAGCAGCGATCATAAGCACTGCAGCCAATGCGCCCAGTGCGATCTTTATAACAGAATAGACACCCATCCATGCACCGTGGCAAAATTTCAGCCAAGGGTTCATTTTCCAGGATTGCCGGAATACGCGTCGCTTTCCTTCATTATGATTTTCATTCGCCATGAAAATACCTCCAAAACAGGGCGGCCATAAGGCCGGCACGGGTAAATAAATTACTTAAATTGTGATCTTTGCATAGTTATAGTCATAATATTATAGCATACCCAATCGCAAAACGAAAGCCCCAAATTATTAATAAAAAAAGAATTTTCCGTATATACTATCCATGCAGTCTGCCAAATACAACATTTCCCCTTGATTTTGCAAGGGTATTCCGTTAAAATGAGAATAGATAAAACATGGGAGGCGGTCTTATGGCAGACGAATTCGGCTCTGATTTTATGACCATTATGGATGAAGACGGCATAGAATATGAATTGGAGATCCTTTCTACCGTCGAGTGGAACGGAAACACCTATCTTGCCGTGATCCCGGCAGATGATACCCATGCTGAGCTTCAGGACCTGCAGGTCAGCATCCTCAAATCTGTGGAAGAAGACGGCGAACCCATCCTCTGCGCCATTGAAGATGAGGATGAATTGCAAACTGTCAATGACCTCATTATGGAGCAGCTCTACGCAGAAGACGAAGAATAACAGCATATCTCCCCCCTGCTTGGTGCGTGATGTGTCCTTTTGGACCCACATTTTATAATACGGGATGCCTATATTTCGTACCGGTTTGCAGACCTCCCGTCTACGCTTTGACGATAGATGGACGTTGGGAGCAGTAAAAGTACGCAGCGGCGACCCACCTGCCATTTGGTGCAGGTCATAAATGGATGCACACGGCCAAAGCGGGGTTTTGACACACGGAAAGCAGTGCTTTCCGTGTTGTTTTTTGCGCAAAAATGTAAACTTTTAAAATTTTAACCCCCTTCATAAAATAAAACACTTGCAACTTAGACAAAAATCAGTTATAATACCGGAGTCTATGCGCGCAGCGTCATGTTGTGCGACCATAAATGAGAGGAATTGATTACATGAGCGCATCCGATAAGAAGAAGCTCCGCAAGGAGCAAAATATGGCTGCTATGACAGAAAAGCAGCTGCAGGCATCTAAGGAAGCCAAGAAGTTAAAGACATACACCATGACCTTTATTGTTATCATGGTCCTTGTTGTGGCTATCATGGTCGGCATTCTCGTCCGCAACCCTGTTGCAGGCGCTATCAGCCGCGGCACGCACAGTGTCACCGTCGGTAACCACGAGCTCAGCACCACAGATCTGAGCTACTACTATGTTGATACCATTATCAACCACTACAATGAGTACAGCCAGTACGGCGACTATGCCTCCATGTACGCTCTGTGGATGGAAGGTATCGACTTCTCTAAGCCCTTCAACGAGCAGATTTACGACGAGAAGACCGGCGAGACCTGGGCAGATCATTACATCAATGAAGCTCTGGAAAATGCCAAGTCCATCTATGCTGTGTACGACAAGGCTATCTCCGATCCCGAGTTCAAGCTGAGCACTGACGATCAGAAATATCTGGACGATTTCGACAGCTACATGGATATGTACGCTTCCATGTACGGCTACAACAGCGCTGCCGGCTACCTGCGTAACTACTACGGTATTGGCGCCAATGTTAAAACCTACAAGGTCTACAACGAAGTATCTATCATCGCTTCCGATTACTACAACAAACACAGAGACTCCCTTGAGTACAAGGACGAAGACTTCCGCACTTACGAAAAGGACAAGTTTGTTGACTTCTCCTCTTTCGACTATGCTCTGTTCACCGTAAACTCCAGTGACTACCTGACCGGCGGCACCACCACTAAGGGCGAAGACGGCAAGACTACCACCACTTACTCTGATAAGGAGAAGCAGGCCGCCCTGGACGCAGCAAAGGCTGATGCCGATGCTCTTGCCGCCACCGCTGTGAATGAAGGCAAGGATTACCTCGAAACCCTAAATGCTGCCATTGCGGGTCTGGAAAAGTACAAGACCAAGAATCGCACCTTTACTGAGAATCCCAACGCTCTTTACACCAATATCATCAACGAAGACATCAAGAATTGGCTGGCCGATCCCGAACGCAAGGCAAACGACATCACTGTCATGGAAATGTCCTCCACCTCCACCGATGAGAACGGCAAGGAAACCAAGACTGTCAACGGCTACTATGTTGTCCTCTTCCAGGAGCGCGACGACAACCAGATGAAGATGGAAAATGTCCGTCACATCCTCTTCAAGTTCGAAGGCGGCACCAAGGACGAAGATACCAACGAGACTGTCTACAGCGATGACGAGAAGAAGGCAGCAAAGGACGAGGCTGATAAGATTCTGGAAGAGTGGAATCTGCTGGATAAGAAGACCGCTGAAGCCTTCGGCGAGCTGGCTAAGAAGCACAGCGATGACTCCACAAAGTCTGCCGGCGGTCTGATCGAAGATATCTATCCCGGTCAGATGGTCGAGCCCTTTGAGAACTGGTGCTTCGACGAAGCACGTAAGGAAGGCGATGTTGAGATCGTCGAAACCGAATTCGGCTATCACATCATGTACTACGTCGGCGAATCCGACATGACCTTCCGTGATTCCATGATTGAAGCAAAGCTGATCGAAGAAGCTATGGAAAAGTGGGAGAAAGAACTGACCGATGCCATGACTGTTACAAAGGTAAACCTCAAGGGTATCGATACTGGATTCTCCATGGGCTGATATTTCAAATTAAATGACCGGATCACAATGATCCGGTCATTTTTTACGCATATTTTGCAGCTGCCGTGGAGAAAATTTCCACAGGAGGCGATATTTTGAAACTGACAAACTCCACCAAAACCGCCATTGCAGGAGCTGTAGCCGGTACAGTAAACGGGCTGTTTGGCGCAGGTGGCGGAATGGTGCTTGTTCCGCTTTTAACTGCTTTAACAGATATTGAAGATAAGGATATCTTTCCTGCATCCGTATCTGTGATCCTGCCGATTTGTGTTGTATCCCTTTCATTTGGTGCTTTGCAGGGTGTATTTGCATGGAAAGAAGCGCTCCCATATCTCATCGGCAGCACCGCAGGCGGTGTGATTGCGGGGCTGTTTGGCAAGAAAATACCCGTAGCGTGGCTGCACAGAGGGTTGGGGCTACTGATAATCTGGGGAGGTGTGCGTTATTTATGTTAAATTCCTTTCCCTTTTCCATTATGGTGGGTACGGTACTTGGTGTCCTTGCCGGACTTGGTACAGGCGGCGGCAGCCTGCTGGTGCTTTGGCTGACCATGGCCCTGAATATGGACCCTGCAACCGCCAGAAGCATCAACCTGCTTTTCTATATCCCTTCCGCTTTGGTTGCAAGCATCTTTCGCATAAAAAGGAACGACTTTTCCATACGAAAAGTCGTTCCCGCCATCATTGCCGGCTGTATTTGTGCCGGAATATTTTCTTATATCAGTGTAGGCCTGAATGTTAACATGCTCAAAAAGCTGTTTGGCATTCTGCTGCTGTTCATCGGTGTAAAAGAACTGCTTTACCGGCCGCGAAAAGCAAGATAACCCTCTAAGATCAGGGATGCAGCCACAGCATCCACGGTGTCTTTCCGCTTTTTGCCGTGATAATTGTGCTGCGATAAGATATTGTGGGCCTCGACGGTAGTGCGTCGCTCATCCCACATGACAACCTTCAGCCCGGTAGCCTCCTCGAGCTTTTGCGCAAACGCACGGCAAAGCTCAGCCCGAGCTCCCTCCGTGCCGTCCATGTTCTTGGGAAGTCCTACAACGATCTCCCCTACGCTGTTCTCCTTTGCCATACGGACAATGTCCGCAATTGCCTTTTCCGTGTTATGGCTGTTTACGACGGCAGTAGAGCCAACGATGGTGCATAGAAGGTCTGATATGGCAACGCCGGTTCTGGCATCACCGTAATCGATACCCATGATCTTGTGCATACTCTTTCTCCTTCATTTTTTTACCATTATAACGGATTATAAGGAAAAAGAAAAGACCCAATTATCTGTTCAGCTGCCAAATCATATAATTCAGATATCCCGCAAAGGTGACCCAAAGCAGGTACGGGATCTGAAGCAGCGCCGCTATCTTGTCGGTTTTGTAAAAACTAAGGATCATTAATAGGATCAGCACCCACAAAAGCAGCAGCCATAAAAATGCAAATCCAAACGCCTGGGCATTGAAGAAGATCAAACTCCAGAAGAAATTAACAATAAGCTGCGCAACGAAGAGATTAAGCCCTTGCCGGCGGTCCTTGCTCTCCGGTGACAGCCAGATTCTTGCCGCACTGATACCCATAAGTGTGTACAGCACTGTCCATACAATCGGAAACAGCACTGCCGGCGGCGAAAGCGGCGGTTTTGCAAGCGAACCATTGTAAAGATCTGTACCACCGGAAGTGAGCAGTGCCGCAAGCACCCCAGTTCCCACCGAAAGCAAAATGAATACAAGATATGCCTTCCAGCCTTTCATTTTCATCATAACATCACCTCACCACAAAACTATGCACGAGATGGACAGGACTATTCTGCGAAATCCCCAAAAATAAGGCGCAATAATCAGTAAAAAACACCAAATTTTCGCAAAAAAGTTGTTGACTCGGACATAAAACTGTGTTAGAATGTCTTTACCTGCGAAAAAACGGGTTTTCTTTTTGTGCCCTTTTTTCAGCCCCGGGGCGGCATTGTAGTGGCTGCTTCCTAAATTCTTTCATAGCCGGGGTCATGCAGGGAGGCAATTATTTAAGGAGGTGCCGTTATGCGCGTTAAAGTCACTTTGAGATGCTCTGAGTGCAAGCAGAGAAACTACAACACCATGAAGAACAAGAAGAATGACCCCGACCGTCTCGAAATGAAGAAGTACTGCAGATTCTGCAGAAAGC
>JAZUNW010000084.1:0-2315 GCA_045604325.1 Faecousia sp.
GCTCACAGAACGACATGGCTACGATCCGACTTTGTCCTGGTGGAATTACCGCGAAGTCGCACAGCTTTTGGCAGATAAATACCATGTGGTCCTGCCGATTCTGGACGGACATGCGGACAGTGAGCATTCCTTCGTTTCCATAGAGGAAAATGCCGCACGGCTAATCGCATATATCGACAAACACCACGGCGGCAGTATTTGTGCTTTGGGTGGTCTGTCCCTTGGCGGACAGGTCGCAGTGGAAATACTGACACAAAGACCCGATGTTTGCAGATTTGCGTTGCTTGAAAGCACTTTGGTCAAGCCATCAAGACTAACCCATGCCCTGACCAAACCCTCCTTCGGTATGAGTTACGGCCTAATCAAACAGCGATGGTTTGCTAAGCTGCAGGCTGACTATTTGGGTATTCCACAAAACCTTTTTGAAGATTATTACCGGGATACCTGCGCCATCACCAAGGCAGATATGATTGCATTTCTGAAAGCTAACTGCGCCTATTCCATAAAACCTGCTCTCCGGGACACGCAAGCCAAGGTACATATCGTTTTCGGAAGCGGGGAGCAATTTTCAATCCGCACATCCGGAAAACAGCTGAATCACACGATCCCAGACAGCACTTTGGAAGTCCTCCCCGGATACAGACACGGCGACTTAAGTCTGAATCATCCGGAACAATATTCGCAGATGCTTTTGACATTGATTTCATAAGGATGGGTTGTCTATGTTTTTGAGAATGTTCGGTATTGGTGTTAGCGACGCAATTACTGGTGGGCAGACAGAAGGTGTGATCACAGATGTCAAAACCTGCTGGTGGCTTAAAGTCAACACCAAGCCAGTCCGCCGAAACATGTTCGACGGTGCGTTATTCCCTCATATCATCCATTTTACCTACTGTGTAAATGAGCAGACCTACACAGGAAAACGGTATGTAAATTGGAACAAGCAATGTCCTATGAAGGGTGAGAAAATCACCGTATATTATGAACCGGACAGGCCTGATAAATATGCTGTTATCGTTTCTACACCGTTAGATAAGAGACTTTAAAGGAGGTTCTGCTATGCCTGCGTTTATTGTTTCTGCCCTTGTTGGCATCGTATGTATCGTTCTTGGTGTTTCAAATATGAAAGGCAATATATCATCGTTGCACGCATACCACAGAAACAGAGTTTCTGAGGAGGATCGAATTCCTTTCGGAAAAAAGGTTGGTCTTGGAACTATTATTATCGGCGTAGGAATCATTATGTTTAGCGCCTTGTCTGTTGTGACACTCTACACGGATAACGAGGTGTTCACATTGATTGGAACAGGAATCCTCATTGCCGGCATCATTGTTGGTTTAGTGATTAGTTTTAAGGCAATGATAAAGTATAATAAGGGAATCTTTTAACCCAAAATCTCGTTATAAAACGCCGCCCTGGAGCATAGCTTCAGAGCGGCTTTCGTTATGAGTTGATAATCTCCTGCATGAGATGCGCACCGTATTGCAGACCGTCAATAAAGGCTTTGCGCTCGTAAGCAGTACAGAGGCTACAGCAAAGATTGAACACAGCATTATTATCATTCAACGGCAACGCACATAAAAGTGCATCCAATTCCTTAAAGCCATCTCTGATCTCCGGTGGATCGGATTCGTGGGATTCTGCGTAGGTTTGATAGATTTGGTCCAGAACGGTTTCTCACTCTCTGCTTCCACCATCAAATTTTCGAGATTTTATGTAAACCTCCAAGCGTTTAGAAATATCATCCATGTCGGCACCTCCTTGCCTTCTGCAGCTTTATCAAAAGCTCGTTCACCGGATCGGCGTATCTGCCTTGTTGGAGCAACTTATTGCGGAAATGGAGCAATCCATGGAGCGCCAGTCGGTATTCTGTGGTGCTGAGCGCAAGTATCCTTTTTGGTTGTTTAATACACAGATCAACTCCTTCGTAACGATCTCGGTTGCTTCATGCCGGATCACATTCATGCGCTGCACCCACTCCAATTGGTTGGCTGTTTTCACTTCCTCGGTGATACCATCACGGACCTTCAGCTGTTCTATCAGCCGGTCAAACATTTCTGTTGCGGATCTGTCCACTTTCTCAAGATGAGCATTCAGTGTGTCACCCAGCAGCATGGCAGTGTACAGCGGTTTTTGATGTTCCCGCAGAACCTTGCGCCGCCGCTCACCCCAAATGCTGATCTTCGGTGCCTCTGGGGTCTCCAAGTTGGGCAGCAGGTAGTCTCCAGAGTGGATATAGGGGATATTCATGTTCTTTCCTCATTTGTTTGGTTTCTACCTACACTCTACGGGAGAAAAGAAAAACTGACAAATG
>JAZUNW010000085.1:0-16425 GCA_045604325.1 Faecousia sp.
TGTGCAGTGTTGTAAATGATCGTTTAGCGCACCTACTTGCCTCTCCCTTTGGGAGAGGTGCCCAGTGCGCACACTGGGCGGAGAGGGCTTTAACGCATGCCCTCTCAGTCAAAAATCAAAGATTTTTGCCAGCTCTCCCAGAGGGAGAGCCAAGATGCATCGAAAGGTAAACGATCATTTAGCGGATGTTTCTTTATCCTCTTGTTCCATTTCTTTTAAGAGCTTTTTATCCTGCTTGGAGCTTAAGTCCAGCTTTTCATACATATCCGGTCTGCGCTCTTTGGTACGGCGCAGGGACTGCTTGCGCCGCCACTGGCGCACTTTTTCGTGGTTGCCGGAAGTGAGGATCTCCGGAATTGCCCGCCCGTGCCACACTGCAGGGCGGGTGTACTGGGGGTATTCCAAAAGACCGTTAAAGTGACTTTCGTCCTCAAAACACTCGGGATCCGCAAGGACACCGGGCACCATGCGGCACACTGCGTCCGTCACCGCCATAGCGGCGATCTCACCGCCGGTCAGAACGAAATCGCCCAGAGAGATTTCTTCGTCCACACACTCGTCGATAAACCGCTGGTCGATGCCCTCGTAATGGCCGCAGACAAGGATCAGATTTTCCATCTTGCTCAGACGGATGGCATCTGCCTGCTTGAAGGTATGGCCGCAGGGGGAGAGGTAGATGGTGTGCACCGGGCCGGCAGCCTCCTCGCAGAGGGCTTCCCAACAGCGGTACAGCGGATCAGCAGTCATCACCGCACCCCGTCCGCCACCGTAGGGATAATCGTCGGTCTGATTTTGCTTGTTGGCAGTGTAGTCCCGGATCTGGTGAGCCTCAATGCGGATAATGCCACGATCCTGCGCCCGACCCAAAATGGAATCGGACAGCACATCCCCAACAGATTCGGGGAACAAAGTCATAATATCAATTCTCATCGGTGCGCATCCCTTCGATAATGGCAACCTGCATCTCGTTTTTCTCAAGGTCAGTAGAGAGAATGAACTGCTTGACCGCAGGGATCATGTATTCATATTCTCCTTTAACCACATACACGCTGTTACCGGGATAATCCAGCACATCGATGATTTTGCCGAGGCTTTTGCCCTCTGCGAACACTTCCACGCCAATGAGCTCGGCGGCGAAGATCACTTCGTCGTCAATGTCTTCCCGATAAAGCTCGATCACACTTCCTCGCATAGCCTGGGCAGCTTCCATGGTGTCGATGCCGGAAAGCTTCATGAGATTGCAGCTTTTCTGCACGCGGCAGCTTTCGATGGTATATTCACGGCTACCGATACGGCAGCGATCAAATTCACACAAAATTTCCGGGCTGTCCATCCAGGGCAGGACCTTTACTTCGCCTTTCACACCATGGGTGGTGACGATCTCGCCTGCTTCAATAAACTGGAGTCTCATAATACTTTCCTCCTAAGTGTGGAAAATGCGTGGCTATTTCGCCACGCATGATCCATCAATCCACGATGTCGACAGTTACCTTTTCGCCGGTGCGAAGGGCAACGGTCTTTACGATGGTACGGATCTCCTTGGCGATCCGACCCTGACGGCCGATCACTTTGCCCATGTCACCCTCGGCAACACGCAGCTCCAAAACCTTACCGTCTTCGTCTTGGATTTCTGTAACGGTAACAGCTTCGGGATCGTCCACCAGATTCTTTGCCATATACAGCAAAAGTTCTTTCATTGCGCTAACTCCTTCAGGGGTTATTACAGCACGCCAGCCTTCTTCAGCAGGCCACGAACGGTGTCGGTGGGCTGAGCGCCGTTCTTGATCCAAGCCTGAGCCTTCTCAGCATCGACAGTGATGTTGTCGGACTCCAGCAGGGGGTTGTAGGTACCGATCTCCTCGATGCAGCGGCCGTCACGGGGGGAGCGGGCATCAGCAACAACGATACGGTAGAAAGGAGCCTTCTTTGCACCCATTCTTCTCAGTCTGATCTTAACCATGTGGGGTTCACCTCCAAAATAAATATCTAATATATATCGCAAAGCGAAGTGCTTACAGCGAACGGATTAAAAACCGGGGAAGCCCCCGAAACCACCCATGCGGCCCATGCGCTTCATTTTTTTGCCCGCGCCGGGTCCGGAGAACTGCTTAATCATTTTGCGCATCTGCTCAAAGGATTTCAGAAGTCTGTTGACGTCCTCGACCTTTACACCTGCGCCGGCTGCGATCCGCTTTTTGCGGGATGCGGCGATGATCTCGGGATTCTCTCTTTCCTTGGGGGTCATGGACAGGATGATGGCTTCTGTGCGGGCCATCTGCTTTTCGTCCACATTTACATTTTTAAGGCCTGCGCCGCCGGGGATTTGGGCAAGAATATCCTGCATAGAGCCCATGGACTTCATCTGTACCAGCTGGTCGTAAAAGTCCTGCAGCGTAAATTTGTTGGATCTTAAGCGCTCTTCCATCTCAGCAGCCTTCTTGGCATCAAATGCCTTTTCTGCCTTTTCGAAGAGGGAGAGCCCATCGCCCATGCCTAAGATTCGGCTTGCCATCCGGTCGGGATGGAAGGGCTCGATGTCTTCTAACTTTTCGCCCATACCGGCGAACTTAATTGGCTTGCCGGTGATGGCACGGACAGACAGGGCAGCACCGCCTCTTGCATCGCCATCTAACTTGGAAAGCATGACAGAATCAATGTCCAGCCAGGAGTTAAAGCTTTCTGCGGCGTTGACAGCGTCCTGACCGGTCATGGCATCCACCACCAGCATGATCTCGCTGGGGCTTACGGCTGCCTTGATGTTCTTCAGCTCCTCCATGAGGGTCTCATCCACATGGAGCCGGCCGGCGGTATCCAAAAATACCATATCATGGCCATGCTGACGGGCGTAGGAAACAGCTTCCTTTGCGGTTGTCACGGGATTCTGCTGACCTTTGTCGAACACGGGGATGCCCAACTTTTCACCGCAGACCTTTAACTGGGTGATGGCAGCGGGGCGGTAAATATCGCAGGCGACCAGCAGGGGATTTTTGCCCTGCCGCTTCATAAGGCCGGCAAGCTTTGAGCCGTTGGTGGTCTTACCAGCACCCTGCAGACCTACCAGCATGACCACGGTAGGGCCGTTAGGGTTGATGGTGATGTGCTTAATATCGCTGCCCATGAGTTTACAAAGCTCTTCGTTGACGATTTTAACGATCATCTGGGCAGGGGTCAGAGATTCCAGAACATCGCTGCCGACACAGCGCTCGGTTACGGACTTGGTGAAGTCTTTGCAGACCTTGTAGCTGACATCCGCCTCCAAAAGGGCCATACGGATCTCCCGCATTGCCTCCTTGACATCGGCCTCTTTCAGACGGCCCTTGCCACGCAGCTTCTTGAAGGTAGCGGCAATTTTTTCAGTTAAGCCTTCAAATGCCATAGTTTACTCCTCAAGGTCTTTGCAAGCGGTAATGATCGTTTGTGCCAATTCTGCGGTGGCGGGATCGGCCCCCAGCGCTTCGGCTACGGAAAGGATGGTCTGCACTGCCTTGCGGCGGGCAAGGCTGCGGCTGACACAGCCGACGGAAGTTTCCATCTTCCGAAGCAGGGCTTCGGTGCGGGCTAGGTTATCGCATACAGCCTGACGGCTGACACCCATAGCCTCGGCGATCTCGCCTAAGGAAAGGTCCTGATTGTAACGCATATCAAAGCACTGCTGCTGCTTGCCGGTAAGCATACCGCCATAGTAATCAAACAGCAATGTCATTTCCAGCGCGTCCATTTTTGCCCCTCCTGTCAAGGGATTTTCCTTGATACTTCGGGCATTATAGCATAGCTTGCCCGGGATGTCAAGTATTTTTCCTGAGCACCCAAATTAAAATATTTTCAAATTTCAGTTTGTCGCTGAGTTGCAAACATCAAACTGTCTTGTCATCCCGAGCGAAGTCGAGGGATCTTGGCACAATTTGACTGCATATATCCTATTAGTGCGTAGATTCCTCGATTCCGCTTCGCGAATGTTATCGTATGCTTGCCGCTGGCAAGCATGATGATTGAGATTCGCTACGCTATACTCGGAATGACAGCTTAGGGGAGTCTCTGCCCCATAAACCGCAATTTATCTATTTTCGGAAACTGTGAAGAATTGGAAGACAAACACCGCCAGCAGGGGAGAAAGGATCATACCACCCAAACCGAAAAGCCGGAAACCTGTGTACATGGCTGCCAATGTCACGAGAGGATCAAGCCCCAGCTGCTTGCCGATGAGCTTCGGCTCCAGCACCGAGCGCAGCAGCGCTGCAGTGGCGTAGATGCCTAAGAGGCCGATTCCACGGGCGGTATCCTCCTGCAAAAAGCATACGAAACTCCAAGGTATCAGCACCATGCCGGTGCCCAGTACCGGCAGTGCATCCACAAGAGCGATCAGCAGTGCCCAAAGAGGAGCGTAGGATATTTGCAGAATGAAAAAGCCTGCCGTAAGAATGAAAAAGGTAATGCCGATCAGTTTTAGCTGGGCTTTCAGCCAGCCCAGCAAGGAGCTTTTCAGTCGGTGCAGCATGGGCAGCGTCTTTTGGTGCCACGCAGGGGGCAGCTTGGCTTGAACCCAAGCTTTAAGCTGCGGCAGCTTGGCAGAGATCATAAAGCATGCCAGCAGCCATGTAAACAGACCCAGCGCGCTGTCCGGCAAACCCTTCAGAATGTTGGAGGCAAGGCTCAAAAGCCGGGTGGTGACTTGGTCCAAAAGGGCGTTGCTGTCAGAAAATAAGCCTTCCACAGAGTGGGTCAAGATGGGGCCGATGTTCCCAGGGGCTCTGCTTACAAGCCCCAGCAGCCACTGCTCCAAAAGTGACATTCCCTGCTGGGCTGTGTCTTCAAGATCCGGTACGATCCCAGCCAGAGCGCCCAGTTCCCGCAGCAGAAGGGCTGCCAATGTCATCACCAGAAGCGCCAGCAGCGTGAGGGTCATGGTCACGCCGATGCCGGTGGCGGCTGCGCGGGGAAGACGGGTCTTGCGGGTGAAAAAGCTTACAAGGGGCTCTGCTGCCAGCGCAAGACCTGCCGCCAGCAGAAAGGGCAGCAGGATCGGCAGCAGATAACGGAGGCCAAGCCAAAGCAGCCCAAAGACCGCTGCGACGGAGAAGATTTTACGTAAAAACATAATTCGCATTCCTTTCGTGGACATATGTACACAATGGGCTTGCATTTTTTGAAGTATGTGATATAATAACGCCTATAGAAACGGGTATGTTTTGGCGAAACCGACAAAACAAAACATAGGAGGGTCCTGTCATGGCGAACAAACCGAAATATTATATTGTAGAAGCATCGGCGCTTCCTGAAGTCTTTATAAAGGTAGCAGAGGCAAAGCGCCTGCTGTCTACCGGTCAGGCTGCAACTGTCAATGAAGCCACGAAAATGACAGATATCAGCCGCAGCGCTTTTTATAAGTACCGCGACAGTGTGCTGCCGTTCCAGAACATGATGACCGGTCGGGTCATTACATTCCAGCTGTTGCTGCACGATGAGCCCGGTGCACTGGCGGGCATTTTGGATGTATTTACCGGCCATAAGGCCAACATTCTCACCATCAATTCCATTGTACCCACCAATGGCTGCGCAGTTGTGACCATCTCTGCCGAGACCATGGATGTGGATGTGTCCTTGGAAGAGATGCTGCGCCAGATTGGCAATGCCAAGTGCGTAATCAAAGCAGAAATCTTAGCCGGCTAAGTTAAGACCGCTGCCGCTCTGTGAAAGCAGAGCTGCTTTTTTATTCACATTTTGTCGCCCCTTGGCGTAGGATGGTGCGGAGGTGACACAAAATGCTGATCGTTCAGAAATTTGGGGGCTCATCCCTTGCCAATGCAGAGCGCATCCAAAAGGCAGCCGTGCGGTGCGTTGATCTGACCCGGGAGGGGCACAGCGTTGTGGCGGTGGTCTCCGCCCAGGGGGATACTACCGACGATATGATTGCCAAGGCAAATGCCTTAAATCCGGCTGCGCCGCAGCGGGAGATGGATGCCTACTTAAGCGCAGGAGAGCAGATGTCTGCAGGCCTTATGGCCATGGCAATTGAAGCGCTGGGGCATAAGGCGGTGAGTCTTACCGGCTATCAAGCGGGACTTACTACAGACGATGTCCACGGCAATGCCCGCGTAACGGGGCTTAGAGGCGACCGAATCCCGGAGGAGCTTGCCAAGGGGAAGATCGTGGTGGTTGCGGGCTTTCAGGGAATCAATACCGCAGGGGACATTACCACCTTGGGCAGAGGGGGCTCCGATACCACAGCGGTAGCGCTGGCAGCGTTCTTAAAGGCTGGGCTGTGCCGGATCTATACGGATGTGGACGGTGTTTACGACAAAGACCCTCGGCTGTATCCCGATGCGGTGAAGTTTATCAAGATCGGCTATGACGACATGCTGCACCTTGCCCGACAGGGGGCACAGGTGCTCCATGACCGATGTGTGGAGCTGGCGCAGCAGTATCGGGTGCCGGTTCAGGTGCTGTCATCTTTCCGGCCGGGACCGGGTACGATGGTGATGGATACACTGGTAGATTCTTCCCAAAACTAACATAGGATATTCGGTTTTTATGCGGGAAATAACCGCAGCACCGGGCAGTGTGTTACACTGCCCGGTTTTTGTAATTTATATAAAATTTACGGATTTTCAAGTCCAAATTCCTGAAATAAGGCCCTTTTTTGCTTGATTTTAAGGAAATTTGCTCCATTTTTCATAGAAAAACCCTTGACATGCCGTAATCTTTGTGCTATAATCCGTAACCGGATTGTAACTATTTTGGAAACAAGTTGCAACCAGGAAAGGGTTTATTTATGATGAAATTCAAACGCTTGGGAAGATGCATCGCAGGCCTGCTGCTGTGTTGCATGGCGGTCACATTGCTGGCCAACCCGGTGTCTGCACTTTCTTTTTCTTTTTCCTTCTCTCCGGTTTCCGTTGCCGGCATTCCCAATGCGCCTGCGGTGACTCCGGAAGTGGAAACGACCGTCGTACATCAAGTCAGCTATATCCGCCGCAGCGCTTCTTTCAGCGCCAGCATCATCGGCCGTATGGAAAACGGCACAGAGCTGAAGGTTCTTAGCTCCAAGGGCAGCTTCTACCGCATTGATTGTTACGACATGAAGGGCTATATCGCGAAATCTCAGGTCCGCGTTTCAGAAGACGGCAAGTATTTCGTAGACTGCAAGGCAGGCTCCAGCGAAACGACCTCTATGAAGACTCAGAGTCTGCAGGATGCACTGAACATTACAAGCACCGTGCGCACAAGATCCATGAAGTACATCGGCGTTCGCTATGTTTGGGGCGGTGCTTCCACCAGAGGTTTCGACTGCTCCGGTTTTACGCAGTACGTCATGCGCAAGGCAGGTGTCAGCATCAGCCGTACCGTTCTGCCCCAGATGGGCGAGGGTGTGGTCATTGCCAAGGAAGACCTGCAGTGCGGTGATCTGGTGTTCTTCTCCAACACCACCAGCCGCGGTTTTGCATCCCATGTGGGTATCTACATCGGTGATGGCAAGATGATCCACTCTGGAAACGGCGGTGTTGCTGTTACCAGCTTAAGCAATGCATATTGGGTCCGTCATTATCAGTGCGCTCGCCGTGTGGTGCTTTCCAATCTGGCACCCACAGCGTCCATGCCTATCACCGGCATGATCCAGCGCATCAATCCCTTCCAGTGGAAAAACAATTCCCAGACCGTCGGTCTGGGAATTTAATTTATGCTATTGCATAATGTTGCCCGGAACTGTATAATATAGCGGTTATGACCGTTATATAGAGAGGAAAAACGATGAAAGAGAATCAAAGTCCCGACCTGCGGGGCAATAAGATGGGCACCATGCCCGTAGGAAAGCTGCTGTTTAACATGGCGCTGCCCATGATTATATCCATGCTGGTGCAGGCTCTTTATAATGTGGTGGACAGCATCTATGTTTCCCGCATTTCGGAAAGTGCTGTGACGGCTTTGGGCCTTGCGTTTCCCGTGCAGAATATCCAGATCGGTTTTGCCACCGGTATCGGTGTGGGTGTCAACGCTCTTTTGAGTAAATCCTTGGGTGAGGGCAATCAAAAAATGGCCAACCGTGCTGCCGGAAACGGCGTGTTTCTGGTGCTTCTGGTTACGGTCGCATTTATGCTTTTTGGCATATTTGGAGCCAAACCTTATTTTGCCATGCAATCGGATGTGGCAGAAACGGTGGAGGGCGGTGCTGCCTATACGGCCATCTGCTGCATTTTTACCCTTGGCATTTTTGTTGAGATCTTGGGCGAGCGGTTGCTGCAGGCAACCGGCAGAACGGTTTATACCATGATTACCCAAGGCACCGGTGCTATTGTGAATATTCTGCTGGACCCCGTGTTTATTTTTGGTGTAGAGCCTTTGGGCATTGCACCTATGGGTATCGCAGGCGCGGCAGTTGCCACTGTGTTAGGCCAGTGGGTCGCTGCGATCCTTGCCCTTGTTTTTAACTTCAAATACAACTCTGATGTCTGCTTCTCTTTAAAGGCGGTGAAGCCTTGCAAGGAGGCTATGAAGCCTATTCTGACAGTGGGTGTTCCTTCTACCATCATGGTGGGTATCGGTTCTATCATGAATTTTGGCATGAACCAGATCCTCCAGAGCTTCAGTGAAACTGCCACCGGTGTGTTCGCCGTGTATTTTAAGCTCCAGAGCTTCTTCTTTATGCCGCTGTTTGGCATCAACAATGCCACCATTTCCATCGTAGCCTTTAATTACGGTGCCCGCAATCCCAAGCGCATCACGGGTACGCTGAAACGCTCCTGCCTGACCGCTTTGTGTATCATGCTCCTTGGACTTCTGGCGTTCCAGTTTGTGCCGGATCTGCTTTTGGGAATATTTAACCCCTCTGAGGAGTTTTTGCGTATCGGCGTCAAAGCCTTGCGGACCATCAGCTTTTGCTTCCCTGCCGCAGCGGTGGGCATTGCGCTGGGAGCCAGCTTTCAGGCGCTGGGCAACGGCATTTATTCCACCATCACATCCCTGTGCCGTCAGCTTGTGGTGCTGCTGCCGGCAGCATACCTGCTAAGCTTTACCGGAGAAGTGACCAACGTTTGGTGGGCGTTCCCCATTGCTGAGGTGTTCAGCCTTGCGGTGACCCTTTTCTTCTACCTGCGGATCTATAACCGCAAGGTAAAGCCTTTGACGGTTCAGTAAATTGCGGTTTTGCGGGCAAAAGCCCTCCCCCTTGGGGAGGGGGGACCGCTTGCGGTGGGAGAGGTTTTGACCTCTTCCGTCAGCCCGACAAACTGAAATTTGAAAGCCCGCTGCTACCGCAGCGGGCTTTTGCTTATCTGATTTTCTTTCCGTTCAGTACGGCCTCTACCAGCTTATCGCCGTCGTAACGCAGTTTCAGCAGGAAAAAGGGTGCGTCCTGCCACAGAAGGTCTAAAAAGATCTGATCGCCCTCCCATTTGGGGAGCCTATCAAGGAATTCTCTGCTGACCCATTGCAGGTCGCCCTCGTCACATTCTTTCAGCTGACCTTCAAAGCCGTCAGCGGTAAAAAGGTACATATATTCCCCGTCCCAAGGGCCGTTGGTCAGAAATGTGACGATGCCACGGCAGCGCCAGGAGGTCAATGTTAAGCCGGTTTCTTCCTTTGCCTCCCGCAAAAGGCATTCATCGGGTGTTTCGTTTTCCTCAAACTTGCCGCCGATGCCGATCCACTTGTCCTTGTTGACATCGTTCTTTTTCTTGACCCGGTGGAGCATCAGTACTTCGCTCCCCCGAGTGATATAGCATAATGTGGAGTTATGCATGGATTATCCTTTCGTAATCAGCCGGATGGCATGGTGCAGGTTTTCCACGTTGATTTTCTTGTGGCCGCTTTCCCGCTCGCCATCCAAAGTCCAGGGCATTCGCTCATCAGCAAAAACAGTCAGTTTTTCAGTGCTGACAAAGGTCATCGTGGCACAGTTATATTGCTGTTTTTGAAGTGCCCGGATAAATTCGTTCAGCTCGATGAGGTCTTTGGGCGCACGGACCAGAAGCAGCTCGAATTTGCCGTCGGTCATATCCACCTGCTTGGGGTCTAGGGTCAAAATACCACCCACCGAGGTGGAATTGCTGATTGCACCAAAAATAAAATCATCCTCAATGGTCTTATCATCCAGCTCAAAACGGACATGGATGGGCTTCAGCTGTGATAATTCCTGAATACCCTCCAATAGGTAAGCCACATGGCCTAAGGCGTTTTTAACATTCTGGGGCGTGGCGTAGGATGCTTTGGTAAATGCACCAAAAGATGCCACATAGGAAAAGTACCGGTCACCGAACTTTCCTACATCATAGCGGCCCGGAACACCGTCAACGATGAGCTGGGCGGCTTTCATGATATTGGTGGGCAGCTTTAAACTGGTAGCAAAATCATTGGTAGAGCCGCAGGGAATATAGCCGATGGGAGTGTCTGCGCCGCTGCTGAGGATACCGGAGATGGTCTCGTTAAATGTGCCGTCGCCACCTGCGCAGACCACAAGGTCTGCATCCTTGGCTTTTGCAGCAGCTATCTGCATAGCGTCGCCGGGTCCGGCGGTCATGTGGACCGTCACCTCGTAGCCAGCCCGATTAAAAAGTGTGAGAATATCTGTAAGATACCGGTTGGCTTTGCGCATACCGGCAAAGGGATTCATAATAAAGAGCATTTTTGCCATAACGACCGACCTCGATTTGGATGGAATAGCTGTTTTTATTATAACACCGTCCATGGGATTGGCAAGGGGCTTTGGGGAAAATTTATAAATACTTAATATAATAAAATAACTGTGGCTTTTTTAAGAAGAAGTATGTATAATATAGGAAAACAAGCAGGAGGAATAATCATGCGGTACGGGTTTGGTGTGGACTTAGGCGGCACTACCGTCAAGATCGCGTTTTTTGATGAAACGGGCAATATGCTCGATAAGTGGGAAATCCCTACAGTGACAGAAAATGAGGGCAAGCAGATCTTGCCGGATATTGCGGCAGCCGTGAAGGGCTACCTTGCTGAGAAAGCCCTTCCCAATGAGCAGGTCATTGGTGTTGGTATCGGTGTTCCCGGCCCTGTGGACGGCAAGGGCACTGTTAATAAGTGCATAAATCTTGGTTGGGGCGTGTTTAATATTCAGCAGGAGCTGGGTGAACTGACGGGCTTGACCGTCCGTGCAGGCAACGATGCCAATATGGCAGCTCTGGGCGAAAGCTGGAAAGGCGGCGGTCAGGGCTGTGAGAACATGGTGCTTGCCACATTGGGTACCGGTGTTGGCGGCGGTATTATCGTAGACGGAAAGCCTGTCAGCGGTGTCCACGGCGCAGCCGGCGAGATCGGCCATCTGGTTTTAGAGCCCAAGGAAACAGAAGCTTGTGGCTGCGGCAAACGGGGCTGCGTGGAGCAGTATTGCTCTGCTACCGGCGTTGTCCGGTTGGCGCAAAAATACTTGGGAACAACGGATGCGCCCAGCGCATTACGGTCTGCAGAGGAGCTGACCTGCAAGGATGTGTTCGATGCAGGAAAAGCAGGAGATGCTGTTGCACTGGAAGTGCTGGAGCAGGTTTATGAGTACATGGGTCGGTTTTTGGCCAATGTTTGCTGCACAGTAGACCCGGAAGCAGTGGTTTTGGGCGGTGGTGTCAGCCGTGCCGGGCAGCCTCTGCTGGACGGCGCAAAGCGCTACTTCGATCAGTACATTTTCCACGCATCCAAGTCCATCCGTTTCAGCCTTGCATCCCTCGGTAACGATGCCGGCGCTTACGGTGCATTCAAGCTGGTGTTGGACGCACAATAATACATAGTATAACCCGGCTGCCAATGGCAGCCGGGTGCTTTTTACTTTTTGCGGTATAGGAGTCGGATTGCGTTTAAGACGCACAGCATGGCAACACCGGAATCGGCAAATACTGCTGACCACATAGAGGCGTAGCCCAAAAGACCCAGTACCATGACGATGGCCTTTATCCCAAGGGCAAAAATCACATTCTGCCATGCGATATTCTTGGTGTCCCGGGCGATTTGCAATGCCTCGGGAATGGCCTGGGCAGCGGAGGTCAGAAAAACCGCATCTGCCGCTTCAATGGCGGCATCGGCGCCACTGCCCATGGCAGCGCCCACATCCGCACCGGCAAGGACGGGGGCATCGTTGATGCCGTCACCGACAAACATCACAGCGCCCTGCTCCTTGCGGATAGAATGCAAGAGCTCCAGTTTTTGATGGGGCAATAGCCCCCCACGTACAGACTGAATGCCCAAGGTTTTTCCAATAGCCGCGGCAGTTTCCTGCCGGTCACCGGTGAGCATGGCGGTGTAAATTCCCTTGTTTTTCAGTTCTGCTACTGCTATTTTGGCATCGGATTTTACGGTATCCGCAATGAGAAGATAACCGAGATATTTCCCGTCAGCGGCGACAAACACTTCTGTGCCGGTTTCCACTGTTTCCGGCAGCGCGATGTCAAACTGTTCCATCAGTTTCCG
The DNA here is from genome assembly GCA_045604325.1 of Faecousia sp. Classification (GTDB taxonomy): domain Bacteria; phylum Bacillota; class Clostridia; order Oscillospirales; family Oscillospiraceae; genus Faecousia. The sequence goes on from JAZUNW010000085.1 coordinate 12,418, forward strand.
GTTGCCGCACAGAACCGTCTGACCCTTTAAAATGGCTTTGATGCCGTGGCCGGGAATTTCCTCTAATTGCTCCGGTTGGGGCAGGAGAGTGCTGCCGGCAGCGGCGACAACGCTCCTTGCGATGGGGTGGTTGGAGTGCTGCTCGCAGGCTGCGCAGAGATTGAGGATTGCCGGATCACCTACCGCCTTTTGCAGGGAGAAATCTCCCTTGGTCAGTGTGCCGGTTTTATCCATCACCACGGCTTTGACAGCTGCCATGGCCTCGATGGATGCGCCGCCTTTAAACAAAATGCCCTTTTTGCTGCCGGTACCGATGCCGCAGAAAAAGGCCAGCGGTACGCTGAGCACTAAGGCGCAGGGACAGCTCATAACAAGAAAAGAAAGGGCTGTATAGACCCAGTAATTCCAGTTGCCCCAAATGAGGCTGGGGATGATGGCGGTGGCAGCCGCAAGAAGCACCACGATGGGGGTGTAAACTCTGGCAAAGCGGGTGAGAAAACGGTCCATTTTTGGCTTGCTGGCGGCTGCGTTTTCCACACTGTTTAGGATGCGGGTGACCATGGACTCGGAAAGGATCTTTTCCACCCGCAGGGTTAAAAGGGCATCCAAATTGATACAGCCGGAGATAACACTGCTTCCGGGCCTTACGGATACCGGCATGCTTTCGCCGGTGATGGCAGAGGTGTCCACATGACTTTCACTGCTGATAACGGTGCTGTCCAGCGGAATCCGGTCACCGGGCTTTACCAGCAGAAGATCTCCGACAACGGCCTCAGCTGCCGGTATGGTCTTGCCGGATATCAATGTAACAGTTTCAGGCCTTAAGTCAACGGCAGCGATGATTCTCCTGCGGCTGCGCTCCATGGCCTTGTGCTCAAAGTATTCGCCAATTTTGTAGAACAGCATTACTCCCGCACCTTCGGGAAACTCGCCGATGATAAATGCGCCCAAGGTGGCAATGCCCATGAGGAAATTTTCGTCAAAGACCTTGCCTTTGAGGATGTTTTTGCCGGCAGTGAAAAGTACCTGCCAACCCAGCACAAGATACGCGGCGAAGAATGCCGGAATGTGCAGGGGCGGGCACAGGAGGGAAAGTAAAATGCCCACAGCAAAAAGGCCTGCGCCAATGAGGATACCCGGCAGCTCGTTGTGCTCGTGATGATCGTGGTCGTGCCCGCAACTGCAGCTGCAAGCGCAGGACGCGTGGTCGTGGTCGTGCCCGCAACTGCAGGAGCAGGATGTATGTTCGTGATGATGGTCGTGCATAAGGGCCTCCTTATATTTCAACAGATGAGCAACTATTCATATGTATAGAAAAAGTATAATCCCATTTCCTCGGTTTGTCAATAGGAAACGGAGAGAAAAATGATCGTTTAGCGCACCTACTTGCCTCTCCCTTTGGGAGAGGTACCCAGTGCGCACACTGGGCGGAGAGGGCTTTAACGCATGCCCTCTCAGTCAAAAATCAAAGATTTTTGCCAGCTCTCCCAGAGGGAGAGCCAAGACGCATCGAAAGGTAAACAATCATTTACACATCCATGTTGGATGGCAAGTGCATTTCTTCTCCGGTGATGGGGTGGTTAAACTCCAGCCGTTTTGCGCAGAGGGCTTGGGTTTTCAGACCATATTCCATACACTCCTTAGTGCCGTACTGGGGATCACCCAGTATGGGAAAGCCCATATGTGCGCAGTGCAGACGCAGCTGATGTGTCCTGCCGGTGATGGGTCTCAAAGCCAGCTTGCAGATCCCGTCTCTTCGCTCCAGAACAGAAAATTCTGTTACAGAGGGTTTCCCCTCAGAAGAAATATACCGCAAAAGGCTGGGGGCTTCCCGCTTTGCGATGGGGGCGTCGATGATGCCGCTGTCCGTCGCAGGTACGCCGAGGGTCAGCGCATGGTAGGTTTTTATCACCGGAATCTCCTGCAGCAGGCTGTGGATGTGGGCGTGTTTGGCAAGCAACACGATGCCAAAGGTGTCCCGATCCAGCCGGGTGAGGGGATGGAAGGCGCAGTCCTGACCGGTCTTCTTGTAATAGCCTGCCACCAGATTGGCCAGTGTTCCGGTAAAACGGCTGCGAGAGGGGTGGATCAGCATGCCGACAGGCTTGTCCACTGCAAGTAGGTGGTCATCTTCGTACAAAATCGCAAGCTCACCATCTTCTGCCGGGTAATCGGGCTTGGGTTCATCCAGCGGTACGGTGATGATATCGCCGATGTGCACGGCATAGTCCGTATGCTGCGGTATGCCATTAACGAATATTTTATCCTGCCACTTCAGCCGGTTCACAAGTCCGGCGGACATCTTCATTTCTTCTCTTAAAAAGGACGAAAGCCGTCCTTCCCGAGTGGCAGTGTATTGAAGCTCCATGCTGATTACTCCTTTCAAAGTGTACGCAAAAGACCCTGCTTTTCAGCAGGGTCTTAAATTGCATTTCTTACAGAGCAGCCTTAGCCTTCTCCACGATCGCTGCGAAAGCAGCGGAATCCTGAATAGCCATCTCAGACAGGCTCTTGCGGTTCAGCTCGATACCGGCCTTCTTAACACCGTTCATGAACTTGGAGTAGTTCAGACCGTAGGGGGCCACAGCAGCGCTGATACGGGTGATCCACAGGCGACGGAAGTCACGCTTCTTCTGCTTACGGCCAGCGAAAGCATAGTTGCCGGACTTCATGACCTGCTGCTTGGCCATCTTAAAGTGCTTGGACTTGGAACCCCAGTAGCCCTTGGCCAGCTTCAGGGTTGCATTTCTTCTCTTGCGCGTCATCATCGCGCCTTTAACTCTTGCCATTTTTCGTATCCTCCTTCTGGCTTACTTGTAAGGAATCATTTCCTTGATGGCGCTGACGTTGGTCTGGTCAGCGTAAGCGGTAGCACGCAGATGGCGGGTACGCTTGGTGGTCTTCTTGGTCAGGATGTGGCTCTTGTAAGCGTGAGCTCTCTTAACCTTACCGGTCTTGGTCAGGTTGAATCTCTTCTTTGCACCGCTGTGGGTCTTTACCTTGGGCATAGTGGGTTCTCCTTCCGTATATATGTGATCCAGAATTTATTTGCTGTCCTTGGGGAACCAAAACATTGCCATGAAACGGCCTTCCAGCTTGGGATTTTTCTCCATGCTGGCGATCTCAGCGCAGGCAGCAGCAAAGTCCATGAGCAGTTTCTCACCCAGATTGGTGTGAGCCATCCCACGGCCGCGGAAGCGGACACTGACCTTCACACGGTTGCCGTCTGCCAGGAACTTCTGGGCAGCCTTGACCTTGGTGTTGAAGTCATTGGTGTCGATGCTGGGGCTCATACGGATTTCCTTGATTTCCACAACCCGCTGGTTCTTCTTGGCGTCCTTCTCCCGCTTCTTCTGGTCGTAGCAGAATTTGGAATAGTCCATGATCTTGCAGACAGGGGGAACAGCATTGGGAGAGATCTTCACCAGATCCATGCCCTGCTCTTCTGCCATGGCGTTGGCCTGTGCGGCAGACACGATACCCAGCTGGGCACCGTCGGCACCGATCAGTCGAATTTCCTTGTCCCGGATCTCCTCATTGAGCTGATGATCAAACTTTGCGATGGTAAGCACCTCCAAATAAACAACAAAAAAGCGGACGCCAAAGCATCCGCATACCCGCATTTTTCCCCTATGGGAAAGATGGAATATTAACCGTTTCACATAAGCTAACGGTGAGGCGGATGTTCAGCCTTCTTTATTACCCGGGTATTTTAGCATACCCCTCCCGGATTGTCAAGGATTTTTTCAAAAATAATTTCTGTTTTGCTGTGTGGGAATATCTTATGCCAACTTTGGGTAGGATTATTCCAGCTCTCCCACAATTGTACCCGGTGCTCCGGTCATTGCCGACAGCACTTCCACCGCAATTCCATATTCCCTGGCAAATTCCACGCTGCGGTCATGGAGTACCTGGGCGCCGTTTTCGATCAGCGACATCATTTTTTCATAACCGATCCGTTCAAACCGTACCGCGTCCGGGAAAATTCTGGGATCCCGGTCGTACACC
>JAZUNW010000086.1:0-3167 GCA_045604325.1 Faecousia sp.
GATTCCTTAAAAGTGATTCTACAATCATAATACACGCTTTGCATATGGATTTCTATGGAATAATTCTATAAAAAAGGGTGGAGCATTTTTGGCATCTTTTCGCTCACGCCAATTCATTCTATCAAAACAATTTGTAAAAACCATAGTATTATCATTTTCCGCCGCTCTCGCTGACGGCGCGCTGACGACGGTGGCAGCAAAGGTCCGTCGCGCTGGCGATCTGCTGACCGAAAACAACTACCTGTTCCCGTCTAAACCGGAATATTTCCGTCTACATCGAAAGCGTGAAAAACCCCAGTTGATTCATTAGGCGGTTTAAATCCTGCGGAAAACAAAAAGAAGAACAGCATCCTTTCGGATGCTGTTCTTAGTGACTTGAGGGGTATAAATAGATACCCTGCATTACGCTATTCCCCTTTTGACTCTTTCTGCAGTTTTAGGGCACACTCTGTGTGTTTCCCAAGAAACTGTTCTGCGTAGTTCCGTGCGTTCGTGTTGCGTGTATAGACCACATGGAATGCATGAGGTTCTGTGATTCCGTCCAGGGTAAATGTACCGATGTCACTTTCATTGGTAACAACGGACTGGTACATAAAGCTGATACCGATTCCGCTGGCAACCAAGGCCTTGATGGAGACAAAGCTGCTGATGGATACTTCTCTGTAAAAGTCACTCAGTTCATATCCGGATGCATTCAGACGCTCTTCAAAGATGCGGCGCGTACCGGAGCCCTCTTCTCGGACAATAATTGTCTGGCTCAGCGAGTCCTCAATTGCAACCTGTTTTCCGCATAAGGGGCTGCTCTTTGCGCAGATCCCCACAAAGGGTTCCATCCGCAGCAAATAGGAATCGTATTTGGTTTTACTGAAAGTACCTTCAATAACCGCAAAGTCCAGTTGATTCTCGTCCAACATTTGCAGCAGATGCGTGGTGTTATCCACCACAAGGGAAATCTCGTGACTGGGATCACGGAGATAGTCTTTGATTGCATCGATCAGCACATAGTCGCCGATGGTCTTGGTTGCACCGATCCGTAACTTCAAGCGCTTCTTATCTGCAATAGCCAGCTGTAGTTCCTCAAATTGGTATTGATGAGAGATTGCGTACCTCTCCAGTAGCAGGCATTTTTCGGTTTTATGCAGGGTATGGCCATCGTAAGTAAAGAGTTTCGTCTGCAGCGATTGCTCCAAAGCTTGGATTTGCTTGGTTACCGCTGGCTGAGAAAGGTGAAGGCGCTCCGCCGCCAGTCGGTAATTCATCGTTTGGCAGAGTGTCAGAAATGTATGCAGTTTCGGATCCATATCGCCCCTCCGATAAATTTATGGAATTGACACATTCCGTATAATAACTTCATTTTATCACAGTTCCATGGTAAGATAAAGAAAAACTTCAAAGGAGTACCATTATGAATCTGAAAACAAAAGAACATCTACTGTTTCTGCTGGGCGTTGCCATCTGCTTTGCAGTAGCTGGACTGTCCGTGCTTTTAGAAAAACTGATTCCCGGAGAACTTCTGGGCGCATCCATCATCGCCTTGTTTATGGGTACGATCATCAACAGCTTTTTCCATCCGACCTGGATCAAGCCGGCGCTGAAGTTTACCTCCAAAAAAGTGCTGAAGGCAGCCATCATCCTTCTGGGCGCATCTCTGTCCGTCAGCACCATTCTGTCCGTTGGTAAGATGACATTCTTTGTGATGATCTTCACCTTTGCCATGTGCTTTGGCGGCGGCTATTTCATCCGCAAGCTGTTTGGCCTCAACTGGAAGCTGAGCAACCTGATCACTGCCGGTACCGGCATCTGTGGTGGGTCTGCCGTAGCAGCCATTGCACCGGTCATTGACGCTGATGACAAAGACATTGCCTTTGCCATGTCCTCCACCTTCCTTTTCGATATGGTGATGATCGCGCTGTATCCCCTGATGGGCAAGGCATTGGGTATGTCCGACATTGCCTACGGCATTTGGGCAGGTACTTCCGTGAACGACACCGCCAGTGTGGTGGCTTCCGGCTATGCGTTTTCCGAAGCTGCCGGCGATTTCGCCACCATGGTCAAGCTGTCCCGCACCATTGCCATCATTCCCACTGTGCTGGTATTTGCCTGGATCGGTGTTCGCATGAAAAAGAAAGAAATGCAAGCCACCGGGGATGGCAAGAAAGTGAACATGATGAAAATCATTCCATGGTTCATTGGCGGATTTCTGCTGCTCGCTATCGCAAACAGCATCGGTTTCATTCCTGCCGCTGTGTCCGGCGTCATGAAAACCGCCAGCAAATTCCTGATGGTCACCGCACTGGCTGCCATCGGCCTGAGCACCAGCATTACTGATTTCAAGAAAGCCGGACTGAAGCCTATGTTCTACGGTGTCACAATTGACACTCTGGTCACATTGACGGCACTGGTTGTCATATGGTGTATGGGATTGATGTAAACACCCAGGTTAGATTACGCACCTCCTTTTCTCGAAAGACAACGAACGAGGTTTTTACTACATTTTAGTAAAAACCTCGTTGTTTACAAACAATTCACAATTAAGGGAATAAAATGGGCAGATCTCTCGAGAAAATCTCGAAAAATCTGCCCAAAACGCTCTGTAATTAAGTTCAAATCCGGTCGAACACCTCGCTGACGGGGGTAGGTATCTATTTATCCCACTTGAAAATTCAGGGACGAAAAAACCCAGAAACCGTTGTGGTTTCTGGGTTTCCAAGGTGGTATCTATTTGTACCCCTCAATATGGTTGCGGGGGCCGGATTTGAACCGACGACCTCCGGGTTATGAGCCCGACGAGCTACCGAACTGCTCTACCCCGCGATATTGCGCTCACTTGGAGCTTGAATATAATATCATACGCAATGACATTAGTCAAGCCCCTGGGAGCAAAAATTTTACGACTGAATATTCAATGCTTTGCGCCACTGGGCGTTATTTGTGCCCGTTACGACAAAATCCTCTCCCACCAGTATGGGGCAGACAATGTGCTCATGGGCGGCGGAGATGATGAGGGCCCGGGTGTGGCGCTCGGCAAGGGCCATCTGGTTATTGAGCATTATCATGCGGAAGCTGAGGCGTCTGGGCTGCAGAAAGTTCTTGAGACCGAAGCGGCCCTTGTCCGCCCAGGCTATGAGCTCCTCGGCGTCGGGAGGCTGGGTGTTCATAACCCTCTC
>JAZUNW010000087.1:0-40570 GCA_045604325.1 Faecousia sp.
TCTTCCACCGTGTCATCCCCGGCTTTATGATTCAGGGCGGCTGCCCTGACGGCACCGGTATGGGTGGTCCCGGCTACTGCATCAAGGGCGAATTTTTCTACAATGGCTTTAAGAACGAGCTGCGGCATAAGCGGGGTGTTCTTTCTATGGCTCGCAGCCAATCCCCTAACTCCGCAGGCAGCCAGTTCTTTATTATGCACGAAGATGCCAAGCACCTTGACGGTCAGTATGCATCCTTTGGCAAGGTCACTGCCGGTATGGATATTGTAGATGCCATTGCAAATACTAAAACTCTGCCCGGTGACCGCCCTGTTGAGGAACAAAAAATCGCATCTATCACCATAGATACACATGGCGAGACATATCCGGAGCCCACTAAGCTCCCGGATCCCTACGGCAGATTCTAATAGCATCCGGTGGGGTGTAATTACACCCCACCTTTACCGCCAAACAAACTCTATATGGGGCCGTACTGGTTTCGACGGGGGTAGTGAGGCTGGAATAGCGGGTCGTGGCACCTGACCACGATAAAACGGGTAACTTTTAAATTTAACTGACAACAATACTGTTGCTTTCGCTGCCTAATTAGGCGCGCATCCTCCCCGGAAGGTCCACGAGCCGGGCTTGGGTGTCATCTGAGTGGAGACCGTGCGTGCGCAAAGCTTTGAGCGCACCATGCATAATGAAGCTACTGATTCCCGTAGGGTGTTCGTTCCCGCCGGGATGAGGGAATGTAAATAACGAACTGCGCCCGGAGAAGTTCCTTCCAAGTTGCTTTCGGACAGGGGTTCGATTCCCCTCGGCTCCACCATAAGAAAAGGCCACTCAATGGGTGGTCTTTTCTTATGGTAAGGTTATGAATTGGGGAATCGAACAATTTAAATGCAGCGCGGACGAGCGCTGCCGGCGAGGGCTGGACCGAGCCGAACATTGATTAAATCGATTCCCCTCGGATCCACCATATAAGAACGCCACCCGCTTGGGTGGCGCATCTTATATCAAAACTCAACATCAATGTACGCCGGGAAGTGATCGGAAACGGGCATATAATACTCAGGCGTATAACGCTCAAAGCAGCGGACAAAACCCTCAGGTACATCCTTGACAAGGATGTGGTCGATACCCTCTTCGAAAGGCTTTGGGTTTTCGTACATATCATAGCCATCCGGGAAACAGTAATGCCAGCCGTTTCTATCATCAGCATGCTCAACAGCAACATCATGGGCATGCTTGAAACCACGGTTAATGGCCGTCTGAACTGCAGGAGAATGATAGGTATCGTTCAGATCACCGCTGATAACAGCAGGACAATTGTACTTTTTTTGCAATTCTTCCACAGCATCGATAAACAGATTCATCTGGTAGGCTCTTGCCTCGCAGCTATGGGGATAATAGCTGTCTGCACCGGGAATGCCGCTCATCCACCACAAATGGGTCGTACCGAAAACGATCATTTTACCGGTTTCCAGCACACGGAATGCAGCAACCGTATAAGATTTCGTATTTGAATTGTTAAATGAGCCTTCATAACCGGGGACGGACTCCGGATAGACACCAAACCGGGCTTCAACCGGCAACACCTTTTTCTTGTTATAAAGGATCGGTGTGATCGTTCCGCCAACAAAAACATAGGTATAGGCGATACCCATTTCGCCCAAGGCAATGGGCACAAAGCGCTGGAATTTATAGTCACCCTCCTGCCAGCCGATCATATCCGGCATAAGCTCGGCGTACACGCGGGCAATTCCTTTGGAACGGGCTTCCGAGGAACAATCCATTCCCCTCTCTTCCCACCAGGGGGCATTGTTCCAGCAGCACCAAACATTGTTGGTCATAATTCTTAGCCTATCCATAATCTACCTCATTCCATAAGTAAATTCTTTTATTTTATTATATCACAGATCATTACGAAAGCAATATAAAAAGCCAGCCGAACTGCAATGCAGTCCGGCTGTTTTGATTATTTGTACAGGGGGAACTTTTTGCAGATCTCAGCAACGGTTGCCTTAACCTCTGCCTGGGTGCCTTCAAAATCACGGGCAGTCATCGCAACACACTTAGCGATTTGCTTCATCTCGCTCTCGCCTAAGCCGCGGGTAGTCACTGCGGCAGTGCCGATCCGGACACCGCTGGTAACAGAGGGCTTCTGAGGATCGTTGGGGATCGCGTTCTTATTGAGGGTGATGTGGTTTTCATCACAACGGACCTGCAGTTCAGCGCCGGTAATATTCATGGGGCGCAGGTCAGCAAGCATCAGATGGTTGTCAGTACCGCCGGTAACCAGGTCAAAGCCTTCTTCCAACAGCGCAGAGGCCATAACTTTGGCATTCTTAACCACATTGTGGGCGTAGGTCTTGAAATCGTCAGACATGGCTTCCTGGAAGCAAACAGCCTTAGCAGCGATCACATGCTCCAGCGGGCCGCCCTGCGTGCCGGGAAAAACGGCAGAATTCAGCTTCTTGGCATATTCCTCCTTGGCGAGGATCAAGCCGCCTCTGGGGCCTCTGAGGGTCTTGTGAGTAGTTGTGGTGACAATGTCTGCATAAGGAACGGGGCTCATATGCGCGCCACCGGCAACAAGACCGGCAATGTGGGCCATGTCAACCATCAGAACAGCACCGTCTTCGTGGGCAATATCCGCAAAGATCTTAAAATCAATTGCTCTGGGATATGCGGAAGCACCGGCAATAATCAGCTTGGGCTGGCACTTCTTTGCCATGTCACGAATCTCATCATAATCGATAAGACCGGTTTCATGGTTGACATCGTAAGAAACAACGTTGTAGTACTTACCGGACATGTTGGCAGGGCTGCCGTGGGACAGGTGACCGCCGTTGGCAAGACTCATGCCCATCATGGTATCACCGGGCTGCAGCAGAGCAAGCTGCACTGCCATATTGGCCTGGGCACCGGAGTGAGGCTGCACATTGGCAAACTCTGCGCCAAACAGCTTCTTTGCCCGCTCAATACAAAGGCTTTCCATTTCGTCGACGAAGTGGCAGCCACCATAGTAACGCTTACCGGGCAGGCCCTCGGCATATTTATTGGTCAAAACGGATCCCATTGCAGCGATCACTGCAGGAGAAGCAAAATTTTCAGAGGCGATGAGCTCCAGACCGTCCTGCTGGCGGCCCAGCTCCCGGTTCATCATAGCGCCGATCTCGGGATCAAAATTTGAGACAAATCCGATAGAATCAATGAGTTTTCCGTACATAACAAAGTTCCTTCTTTCTAATATTAGCAACAAAATAAGCAGCCCCAATCATACGAGGACTGCTCACAGACAGCATTACACTGCCTTGCACATATCTCCGTCCGTTTGCCTGAGAGATTCGGCTTTCGCCTTGCACCTTCGGCACACAACTCAATGTGTTCTCCAGAGAGTCCTCCGCTCTTCAGTCTTATCTTCAAAGAAGATACCTGAGACTGTTAATCCTTCGGTGGGTCTGACCGCTTTCCTGAAAAGCATCAAAGGTATATTTTGTTTTATAAAAATAGTATACACATATTGCGTAAAATGTCAAGGGTAGAATATGCGCCTGCAGCATGTGTGCAGGCGCATATTATCACAGCACATTCAAAATTTCACCGGCATCCTTAAGAACCAGATGAGGCTTATCCTCAGACGCATCCAAAATCTCGTAAGTGGTCTCGCCGGACATCACAAGGATGGAAAGTGCACCGGCATTGAGTCCGCTCTTGACATCCGTATAGATGCGATCACCGATGACTGCGGTTTCTTCCGGAGAAACACACCACTTTTCCATAGCAAGCTGAGGCATCAAGGGGCTTGGCTTACCGATAACGATGGGTTCGCGGCCTGTGGCATTTTTGATGCCGATGCAGAAGCTGCCGCAATCCGGCACAGAGCCAAATTCAGTAGGACAAACAAGGTCGGGATTAGTGGCAATGTAGGGCATATCCTTCTTTGTCAGCAGCAGGTAGCTGACATCCCACAGCTTTTGGAAGGTAAGCTCTGTGTCAAAGCCCATGACGATGCATTCCACCTCGTCAAGGTTGGTTGTAACGGTGAAACCCTCCCCTTCCAGCTCCTCGATGAGAGAACGGGTACCGCAGACATATAACTTTTGGCCATTGTGATGCTTTTTAAGGTAATATGCAGTGGCTTGAGAGGATGTAATGAAGTCCTCCTTGTCGGCAGCAATGCCGAGTTTGGCAAGCTTTTCAATGTAGGCCTTAACACTCTTGGAAGAGTTGTTTGTCATAAAGAGGTATCTGCCGCCGGTCTCACGGATTTTGGCAAGCAGTTCCTTGGTAAAGCTATAAAGATGATCTCCCAAGTAAAGCGTACCATCCATATCAAAAAGAAACAGTTTAACACTTTTAATGCGTTCCATAATGAATCCTCCAAGTTTTTCTATATTATAAAATGCAGCAGTGCCAATGTCAAGTATTGCATTTTTAGATAAATTTTAATAAAATCATTATACTACTGCAATAAAACTGTACCTATGCGGATTATATAAGTGAAAGGAGTGAAGGAGCACCATGGCATTACTGCAAAAGTACGCATTCGCCAGCGATTTGGACCGGTTGATCGCTGATACTGCTGCAGGAGATTCTGATGCCTTTGCCCGTCTTTACCATGAGACGAGCGCAAGCGTGTATGCCTATGCCCTTTCCATTTTGAAGAACAGCCATGATGCTGAGGATGTACTTCATGACTGTTATCTGCGTATCCACACATCTGCCGCAGCTTACCAAAGCGATGGAAAGCCTTTGGCATGGATCATGACCATTGCAAGGAATCTCTGCTTTAAGCTGCTGCAGCAAAAGAAAAACACAGCAGCACTCCCCTTTGACCCCGGTGACGACCGTTGGGATGCAGACGATCGGCTTGTGATCGAAGCTTGTCTGAACATTCTTTCCGACGAGGAGCGGCAGATCGTGGTGCTCCATGCTGTTTCCGGATTCAAGCACAAGGAGATCGCTGCGTTTATGGAGATCCCTTTGGCAACTGTTCTTTCAAAATACCATCGCGCACTCAAAAAAATGAAGAATCACATTTGAAAGGAGAGATTACCGTGAAAAGGACGGAAAATAAGATCCGCATGGCATTCGAAAACGCCACACCCAATGTTCTCGATACTGTTCTCTCCCAAAGCTGTGAGGAGAAAGGAACAGTGATCCCAATGACTGAAAAGAAAAAGAACAAATTTAAATTCAAGGAATTCGCAGCCACCGCAGCAGCCGTTGTGTTGCTGTTCGGCGTTGGTTACTTCGCAGCCAGTATGATCGGCTCTCAGGGGCAGTTCTCCCAAGGCGCTAACTCCGGTGGTCAGCAGTACACCAACCCCTTAGATCTAACCGCCAAGCCCCTTGACAAAGCCAGTGCAGAACACATTGCGCTTAAGGATATTTTTAAGGATGATCTTGAAAAATTAGAGTATCCCCCCATCGTATCCAGCAATCTTAACGAAGCCCAGGATGCGCCTTATTATGATGTGGAGATTACATTTAGTAATCTGACCTACAATTATAAGATTGATGCCTATACGGGTAACATTAAAAACAACGGCACTGTAAAAAACTTAAGTGAACTGATGCTAACGCAGAAGGATGCTCTGGATGCCGCCATTGAACATACCGGCATTGTAGATTTGAAATACATTACGGAACTGGATGTCGGAAGTTATAAGGCATACAAAGGCATTATGCTTTATGCGATAAGTTTTGAGGGCACTGCTTATGCCAATGAGTACGAGTACACCATCGATGCTTACACCGGCAATATCATCATGCATTCCGTTGAGCCGAAGGATCGTTCTGATTACCCGGAACAGGGACTCAAAAATATTCGCCCCCGCAATCTTTGCATCGACTTTGCTCTTGAGGATGCTGGTTTTTCCAGATATGATATCAATTATCTCGACGTCGAATTTGAAAACAACTGCTACAACATCGTATTCTTTACAGATGGTCGTGACCATAACTATAAGATAGATGCCGTCACCGGCGAGATTATCTCCCCTGCGCCCAGCACTCCTGCTCCTGACGGTAAGATCACCGCCAATATGGCAATCGATTTTGCAGTAAAGCACTTTGGTTTACAGAGAAGCGATGTCTGGTACGAGAACTACCAGCTGGACAATGACGACGAATTCCCCCACTACGATATTTCTTTCGAGTCCGGAATCTATGTGTACGAATGTGAAGTAGGTATCTACGATCCTCAAATTCGTGATGCCGAAAAAGAGCCCATCAAGGATGGCGGCTTCTCCGATTCCTCCCAGCTTCTGATATCTCTGACTTCCAAGGGAGCACTGGAAGCGGCTGCAAACTACTTTAATCTGGACTACAACAAGCTGACAAACGTAGAGTGCGAGATCGACGATGATGACAAGAATAACATTTACTACGAGATCAGTTTCCACTATGGAGACTATGAGTACGAATGCGAGGTCGATGTCTACGACGGAACCATCAGAAACGCAAAAAAAGAGCTTGACAACTAATCAATATTAAAGCCCCGACCAAAAGGTCGGGGCTTTAATCATACTCTTCTGTCAGTTAAGCTCTTGGCAAGTGCTGTGATGTATTCCGTATCATCAAATACCTGCAAGGCATCCAATGCATACTGTGTGTACTTCTGCACCAATTCTTCGCACCTCTCGAGGCCATAGAGGCGAACAAAGGTGTTCTTGGTCTCATCCGTACCGACACCCTTGCCCATTTCTTCCTGTGTGCCGATCACATCCAGCATATCGTCACGGATCTGGAACGCAAGACCAAGTCCTGCGGCAAATTGACAGGCGGCATCAAACTGCTCCTCGGTACAGCCGCCGGCAAGCGCGCCGACAGCACAGGCGGCACGGATCAATGCACCGGTCTTGCGGGACTGAATATCCAGCACTTCCTGCTCGGAAAGTAAGCGCTCCTCGCTCATGATGTCCAGCACCTGACCGCCAACCATACCCAAAGAGCCTGCGCATTCTGCAATCACGCCGATGGCATCTGCCATAGCTTTGCCCTCTAATTGAGCGGTAGACGCAACAGCGAAAGCATCTGTCAGCAACGCATCGCCTGCAAGGATAGCAAGCGCCTCGCCGTAAACTTTATGGTTGGTAGGTCTGCCGCGGCGGAATTCATCGTTATCCATACTGGGCAGATCATCGTGGATCAAGCTATATGTATGGATCATCTCAATGGCAGCGGCAAAGGGCGCTGCCTTTTTCCAGTCACCGCCACACAAACGGCAGAATTCAAAAGCAAATACGGGTCTCAGGCGCTTACCACCTGCAAGCAGGCTGTATTCCATTGCTTCAAAAAGCTTAGTCTGAGGCTCGTTTTTGAAGCGGGAATACCAATCCCTCAAAAAGGACTCGATATAAGTCTTATATTCAAGCGTCCTGTCCATCAGCAAAATCCTCCAATACAGGGCTGCCATCCGCAGCGGTCATGACCGCTTTGATCTGCAGCTCCGCCTTTTCCAGCATTTCGCCGCAGGAACGGACCAATTCCGTTCCCTCTTGAAACAGCTTTAAGCTTTCATCCAGTTGTGCATCGCCCCGTTCCAGAGCGCGAACGATCTGCTCCAGGCGCTGCATGGACTGTTCAAAATTCATATATTTACTCCTTTCCATCGGTGACGGTGGCATGGATCCTGCCGTCAGAGAATGTAACGGTAATGGCATCGCCGACACTTACCTGCCCTGCACTTCTAAGCACACTGCCATCCGCTGTTTGCGCCATGGCATAGCCACGGGTCAGCACCTTTAATGGGCTCATGGCATCTAATTTTGCGGTCAATGACACAAAATTGCGCTTGTTGCGCTCTATAGATTGCGTATATGCGGACAAAAGCCGGTTTTCCAGCATGGCAATGCACTGCTTTTTCCGATCAAGATATCCGATAGGACTTTGCAGTGCAGGACTTTCGGCAAGAACATTCAAATGCTGCTTTGCGCTCTTAACCTGCCGCAGCAAGGCAGCTGCCATATTGGAAGACGCCGCATCCAATGTCTGCATCAAGGCATCCCGGTCTGGAACAGCAAGCTCAGCCGCATTGGATGGCGTTGCTGCGCGGAGATCGGCCACATAATCACTGATGGTCACATCCGGCTCATGGCCCACAGCAGAGATCACAGGAATCTCGGATTCATAGATGGCATGCGCAACCAGCTCATCGTTAAATGCCCACAGATCCTCAATAGACCCGCCTCCCCTGCCCACGATCAGCAGATCAGCAAGCTGATGCCTGTTTGCGTAGCGGATGGCCGCAGCGATCTCCGGTGGTGCATCCGCACCCTGAACACGGACTGGAAAAAGCCTGACCTCAGTCAAGGGATATCGTTTGTGAAGGATACGCAGCATATCATGGACGGCAGCACCGGCAGAGCTGGTAACGATACCAATCACTTTGGGATACTTTGGTATCGGTTTTTTATGGTCAGGGTCAAAGAGGCCCTGGGCAGCAAGCTTTGCTTTCAGCTGTTCAAAGGCAGCATACAGATCACCAATACCGTCCATAGTCATTGCGCTGCAGTAGAGCTGGTACGCGCCATCTCTGGGATAGACGGATATCTTGCCCATAGCAATGATCTTCATGCCGTTTTCCGGTCGAAAGCGCAGGCGGAAAGCATTTCCCTTAAACATAACGCATTTCAGTGAGCCACCCTCGTCCTTTATGGTGAAATAATGGTGACCGGAGGGATAGACCTTATAGTTGCTGATCTCACCCCGGACCGCAACCTCGCAAAGCAGCGGGTCACGATCCATTTGTGAACGGATATATTCGTTTATCTGGGTTACAGAGAGTACATTCTGTGCCATGTTACCCCTCCTGCAGCCGATGCGCAAGCACCGCTACGCCCATAGCATTATCAGTAGAAAAGCAAGGCTCAGAAAACACTGGGTTAAGAGGCTGCATTACACTGCGCAGCATGGAATTGGACGCAACACCGCCGGAGAACACCACCGGCAGACCGGGATATTCCTTCAATGCATTTCGCGTTGCGGTGTATACAGTCTGACACACACAGCGCAGCGCATAGGCGGCGGTTTCTTCCGGACTATTCTCGGCAGAATACTGCTGGACCTTGTTTTGTACACCGGAAAGAGAAAACTCCACTGCGGGGCACTTTACTTTAAAAACATCGGTTTTAGATGCGTTTTTACTCAGTTCATCGATGTGTTTTCCCGCAGGAAATGGCAGATCCAGCATCTGGCCGGTGCGGTCAATCAGTTGACCGGCAGAAATATCAGTAGTACCGCCGATTCGGGTGCATTTCACATTTTTTCCATCAGGCTCAACAAGCAACAGCTCTGTCGTGCCACCGGAAAGATGCCAGGCAATGTGGGGCTGATCCATCAGGTCAAGTCTGTCTGCGCTCCAAAGAGATGCGGCAAAATGCCCCTGCTGATGGGATACTTCAAACAGCGGAACATGAAGGGCATCCGAAAGCAACTTGGCATGGGAGTAGCCTACCATAAAGCAAGGCATATAGCTGCCCTGTACCGCTCTGGGGCGGGTTGAGACACCAACAGCAGTGATTTCTTCGCTCTTTACATGGGAAAACAGCCTGTCGGAAAGCTCCGGCAGGCTTTTGGTATGGTGAAATACTGCATCAGACTGACGCAGACCAAGCTCACCCTGCTTTACGGGCAGCAGCCTGGACACATTTTCTCCATTCACGCCGTCAAAGCAGGCGATGGATGTGGTGTAGTTACTGGTATCAAAACCGATAACGCTCATTTTGCTTCCTCTGCATTTAAGCTTCTTGCAAATGTACCGAGAATGCCATTGACAAATGCACCGGTATCGTCGCCGTCATACTTCTTGGCAAGACGAACAGCCTCAGAAACAGCAACACCGATGGGAACATCCTCAACATAGAGGATCTCGTAGATCGCCAGCTGCATGATAGACCGGGCAAGCCGGGAAATACGGCCCACATCCCAACCGATGGAATACTTGCCGATCTCAGCATTGAGGTCATCTATACGATTAGCGACGCCGGAGACCACAGTATCGATATACTGCAGCTGTGCACGGCTGGGACGGTCCTCATAGACTTCATTCTCAGTAGACAGCTTCTTGTAATACTCCTTATCAAGGCGGGTGGAGACCATTTCCTCGGGCTCCTGACCGGTAAAGGATTGGGCATAGATCAAATGTACCGCCAGTTCTCTGGCGTTTGCTCTTGTCATAACCTACCTCTTACTGGCGGATGATACCGCAGACATTGACATTCACGGCGTTGACCTTAACGCCGGTCATAGACTCGACAGCAGCGGTAACAGCCGCCTGCACAGCCTTTGCCACATCCACAACACTCTGGTTGTAACCGATGACCACCTGGCAATCGATTGTGAGGCTGTTATCGTCGGCAATTACGATTTTCGTTCCTTTGCCCCAGTTCTTCACGCCGATCATATCCACAATGTCAGCACCGGGCTTTACATTCAGGCTCACAACGCCCTCCACATCCTTAATGGACTGTGCAACGATGGTTGCAACCACATCCTCAGAGATCATAACAGAGCCATTTTCCTGCACTTGAGTGATATACTGCTTATTATCCGCCATGGAATTATCCTCCTAAATCGCCATGCATACTTTCGCATGATACTTTTGAATTAGTATACCAAAAAAACAGATATAAGTCAATTATGTTTTTGCCCCAAGAGAAAGCCCCGCGGATTGCTTCCACGGGGCTGCAAATTTACTGCACTTCGATTACATGAATGTCTTCATACCCTAGGCTTGCCTGGGTCATTACAATGTCTGCAATGACAGCTACATCGGTCTGCTGCATTCCACCTTCCGGTGCGGCAACCGCAACAGAGATGCCGTCATCGGACATATAGGCAACGCAGTCTGTATACCCTTTTGCAATGACAAGGCTTTCGATCTGCGCCTCACACAGAGCTGTTTGAACGATCTGCTCCAACTGCGCAGAAGACCCGTTTGTTTGAGCGCTGTCACCGTATGCCATAGCCTCCTGCAAGAGTTCTACCGCACTGTCCCTCGCCTGCTGGCGAGACAACCGAACTGCGGCAAAGTAATCCGTTGCAGTATTCAAATCTTCCAATGGCATTTCGTTATCTACCTGCAAAATGATACCGTCTTCGCTCATCACCTTTTCAGCATCCAGCGTATTTGTCAGATCATCCACCGATTCTGCGTTGGTATACATCCAGTTCATGTAGATTCCGGTGCACACCACCAGCAGCACCGCTGCTGCTATTAGATTCTTCTTCCAGTTTTTCATAAATACTCCTCCATTCATTTCATTTTCAAAACAGAAATCCGATCGGTGCTTAAACCCGTCACCTTTGACACCGCTTCGATAATGCCGTATCGCACCACCGCACGGTCCGCACCGTCACAGACAACGATGGCACCTTGATATTTGGGCGGATCTACCCGTTCTACAAGCCCGGATTGGGCACGGTTGCCGTCGGTAACAATCACCGTATCCCGGTGGATGCTGCCGCTGTCACCGTTTGCAGCATCCTCATCATACTGATACACCGTTGTCTGACCCACTGACACAGTCAGCATCACCTGCACCTTGCCGGCACCTTCGATCTGACCGAGGATCTTAGTCAATTCATCTGTTATGTCAGGCTGGCTCTTGACTGTCACCTCCGTCTGAGTTTGCATGGTATTGTCCTGCTCCTTGCGTCCTGGAAAGACCATAAAAACAAGACCGATCGCCAAAACAAGGAGTACATAGCGGTATTTCCGAAAGAATTCGGATAATTTCATTTTTATGGCTACGGCATCCATTTTTGGTCCTCCAATTTAATTCCAAGGTCATCTACTATGTATGCACTGAGCACGCTTTTGGCATAGGGTGAAATTTGGCCTGATATTGTTACCCCAATCGGTGCAGGCATTTCATCGCTGCTTAAAGAAACATCCGCTTTCAGCTGCGCACCGAGGGTACTGGCTTTGTCCAAGATATATGCTTCCGTCCTGTCCTTTATGATTGTCTTCATTGCATTCATTGCAGAATATTCACCATCCGCAACGGCGCTCGATGCATCAAAGGAAATGCCATCCATGAAGGATTCCAAGGAATCAAAATGAAAATTGACCCACGGGGCAAGAACAGCCAGGACCATAAATATTCCCGCAAGCAGCTTTACCGTCGTTCCAAGCAGACCCTTTTTGCCGAGGATTCCCGTCAGGATGCCGCAAATAATCGCTGCAGCTGTAATCTGCAGCATATATGTTCGTATGAAGTCCATTATGCAACTCCCTTCATAAGGCATACTGTGCTGATTAGCAGCAGGAAACAAGCAGTGCCCGTCATGCCCAGTAGCAGGCCCATGGCGGCCGAAAAAGAACGGATGAGACTGCATACCTGCTTTACACCGAACACCTCACATACAGCCGCTGTGAGCTTCAGCAGTAAGTATTGCACACCAAGACGCAAGAATGGTCCAACCCAGATCGCGGCTATGGCAAGTAATCCATAAATACCCACTGCACTTTTCATCACACCTGCGCCAACAATCACCGCTTCCGATGCATCGGATAGAATGCTGCCTACAACCGGAATCATTCCTGCAATGGCCAGCTTGGTCGCTTTCACAGCAGCCGCATCGGCAGTACCGCTGACAACCCCCGTTATGCCCATATAGCCTGTAAAGATATACATAACGGTCTTCAAACACCAGCTTACGAGCCACTTTACAAAGTCGCGGAGCTTACAGAGCATCTGCTCGCCAAGCGCATTCGCACCAATGGATAGAACAAGAAATACATATACCATGGGCACCAGGAGATTGGAAATTAGTGTGCTTAAAATGGCGTCAAATGCGGCAGTACCGGCATAGAGCGCCGCAGAGGACGCTGCACCGCCCTGAGCTGCCATTGCAGCAGTCATCACAGGAAGCAATAACTTTCCGTATTCACTAAGCTGCCGGACCGTATCAGTTCCCAGACGGATCATGGTATTTGTCTTTGTCAGCAGCAGCGCGCCAACCGCAATGATCCCCGCGAACTCTACTATATTCGTCGTACCCCCCGGCAGCTCCTTCAATAAGGATATGAGCATTACAAGGGCAATCAAACTGATGCATACGCGAACTGCCTCTGCAATATCAGGGCTCAGATCTGAAAGTGCACCTCTCAATATCTTCAAAAGTCCCTGCGCAAATGTTTCCGTTTCAACAGGCATCAGATCTTCCACGCTTTCCGGTGGTGCAGGCGCGGAAAAATCCATTGCGGAAACCGGAATCGTTATTACAGTAAGGATCAGCAGCGCAATGATAAACCGTTTCATACTTCCCCCAAAATCTTTTGTATCAGTTCCATCAGTTCCTGCATAATTGGTATCGAGATACAAAGCACCGTTGCGGACGCAAAAACTTGAATAGCTTTTGCAAGTGCTCCGTTGCCTGAGTCTGTGCAAATTAAGCAAGCAATCTCAGCAATGATACCAATACCAACGGCTTTCAACATAATGCGAAGCATACTGCTGTCCAGTCCGCTTAGTTGCTGCAGACTTTGAATGAAGTCTATCACTGGACTTAGATAAAGCATGGCGACAACCAAAACCATACAGCAAACTGCCGTACCCAGCAGCAGAGTGATATCCTTCCCCTGCTTACTGATAGAAAGACCAATGATAACCGCAACAAGTACGCCTGCAATGACTTGCAGAAAACCAGTCATCAGAAACCAAAGAGGGTCTTGACAAGATCGAACAGTGCGGATATCTCCTGTGCGACCATCACCAAGACCACCACAAGCCCTGCAAGCGTGGTCATCGTTGCCTGCTCTTCCCGACCGGAACGTGACAGCACCTGATTCAAAATGGAAACGATGATGCCAATGGCCGCGATCTTAAAAATCAAATCAATTTCCATAGGCTAAATCAGTAAGATCGCCAGTGCGGCACCGGCACAAAGCCCCAGCGTCTGGTAGTTACGGATTCTTACCTCTTTATGACTTAAATGATCTTCAAGCAGTTCGTTGCATACCACTTTTACCGATGCAAGCTCACTCAGCTGCCCATTTAAATCAAAGCGCCCCAAGGATCTGCCGAGCTGTAAAAGAATCTGCCTTGCCGATGCGCTCAATCCTTGCACATTTTTCAGCGTAACATCCATACAGCACACAGCATCAGGACAAATCTGCATCTCAAGCTCCAACGCCAGCAAAGTAAAAACCTTTCCGATGCATCCGGTTGCATACGATGCTGCATCCTTACACAGCTGCGGTAGCGCAGACTGTCTGTACTCCAACTCGCACTCCATAAATTCCAATATCTTCAGCAATTGCCGCAGCATTTTCTCCTCACGGCGATAGTTAGCTGCCAGTAAAAATCCAAAACCGCCGCAACCGGCGATGATAAGTATCGCGCCAACCCATTTGAGGTTCATAATCGTACCCTTTCTGTCCTAAAGGACTTGTCCGGTTGTAAAATAATCAGTGTTTCAAAAAGACGGCTTTCCCATAACGGACGGTAGACCGGCCTTGTCCGTAAATCGTCAAAACTGGATGCATGGGCGGTTGCCAGCAGTCTGACGCCGCACCACCCAGCCTCCACAAGGGCATTGCAGTCTTCTTTTGCCGTGATCTCGTCAACGCAAATACTGGTCGGACCCATCGTTCTAAGGGCAATTGACACACCATCAGCCTTACTGCAGCCCAAAAGAACATCCGTCCGTTTCCCCCGCGAAAAACCCTTTGGGAACAACTCACCTCGCTCGTCCACCACCGCAACACTTCCATCACAGCTGTTGGAAATTTGCCGGATCAGATCACGAAGCAGCGTGGTCTTGCCACTGCCCGGCGGACCAAGCAAAAGCACATTTCCTTTGACTTTTGATACCTCAGCTGCAATCCCGGGAAAATCCCTTGCAACGCGAACACACAATGACGACACATTTTTTATTCCGGTTATGCTGCCGCCTGCATCAACCACCTCTCCGCAAATACCGATCCTATGACCGCCATCAGCAGTTATATATCCCTTTGCTGCCGATGCTGCTGCCCATGGCGAATACCGGCTTGCAGTATTGACAACAAAGCTGATATCCTGCTCCGTCACAACGCCGTTTAGCCAGAAGGATCCCTTCAAAGTTCTAAGTTCCGGCGGACTGCCAAGCCTTAACCGCAGTTCCTGCAAAGTATCTCTTACCTGCCTGTCCACATCATTTCGAAAGCTATGGGGTAAAATTTTCAGCAGCTCATTCCAAGCGCACTTCATTTGCATCACTCCTGCAAGAGCATATGAGCGCAGGCGCAAAAAAATTACCGACAGCCGAAGCTGTCGGTAAAGTTATGGATTATTTCTTATTATTTACCACATGGACGATCCGCATGGACGCAGGGCTGAACAGCAGATTGATAATCAACTCGGGAACAAAGTTTGCAACTATCAAAACGGAAATAATGAACCCGAGAACATCACCATGAGGTGCCATATTTCTAAGTACCTCCATGAACAACAGCAGCATGCAGGTGATAAACACGCCAGTGTTGACAATGGGGCAAACAGCCGCTGCAAGGATCATGGCGATATATGGATTTTTGCCTCTCAGCAGCTTATACACCCAGCCGGATGCTGTTCCAGCAAGAATACCCTTGCCCATAACCACAAGGAAACAAAGTACAGGGTTTGCCTGGAAAACCATGGCACCGCCGAGATCTGCCCCTGTAACGCAGTTGATGTACACGATGACACCAAATGTCGCGCCCAGAATTGCACCTGACGCAGGCCCATAAAGTGCTGCACCCAAAACGATCGGGATCAGCACCAGCGAAATGGGAAATCCGCTGACCGGTGGGATGATGGAGCTGATCGCTTGCATGACAACAACTAAGGCCATCAGCAAAGCGATGCTTGCCATGCGTCTGATTTTTGCGTTTTTCAATTATAATTCCTCCTTGCTGTCGCTCCGGCCATCCGGATGCGATGCAAAATATTTATCTCAAGCAGAGTTTTCTGCTGAAGATTAAAGAAGTTCGTCGGGAACGCCTGTATTCTCTTCCGTCAGATCATCAAAGCCAAGCTGGGTAGTTTGACCGCTCTGGCGAGCCTGCCACTGCTCCTTGGTAATTAGGATCGCGCGGGGCTTACTGCCTTGGAAGGGGCCAACGATTCCCTTTTCTTCCATTTCGTCCACGATTCTGGCAGCACGGGCATAGCCCAGTTTCAGCCGACGCTGGAGCATGGAAACAGATGCCTGACCGGTCTCCAGGATAACATCCACGGCAGCGGGCAACATCTCATCGCCATCCAGTTCGTCAGAATTGGGCTCGGGATCAGATGCGGTAGCTGCAGCCTTGCTGTTGCCGGTCTGGGCAGCCTTGCGCTCGATCTCTTCCATGACATTCTGATCGTAGGTGGTTGAGAAGTTTTCCTTAACATAGGTAGCCACCGCTTCCACCTCAGAATCGCTGACAAAGCAGCCCTGCACACGCAGAGGCTTGCCTGCACCGATAGGCGCATAGAGCATATCGCCCTTACCCACCAACTTCTCCGCGCCCTGGGTGTCCAAGATGATGCGGGATTCCATGGCCGATGCAACCGCGAATGCGATACGGGAAGGAATGTTGGCCTTCATAAGGCCGGTAATGACATCAGCGGAAGGACGCTGAGTTGCAATTATCAGATGGATACCGGCAGCACGGCCCATCTGGGCGATGCGGCAAATGGATTCTTCCACTACCTTTGCGGCTACCAGCATAAGGTCAGCCAGCTCATCGATGATAACGACAACCTGGGGCAGCTTCTGGCCCTCGCCCTCAGATTCCACAATGCTGTTGTAGGACTCCAGATCACGGACACCGGCATCGGACATTGCCTTGTCCCGCCGCATCATTTCCGTAACCGCCCACTGCAGGCTGCCTGCAGCCTTCTTGGGATCGGTAACAACAGGGATCAGCAGGTGCGGAATGCCATTGTAGATACCGAGCTCAACCATCTTGGGGTCAACCATGATGAGCTTGACGTCCTCGGGACTTGCCTTATAGAGCAATGAAATAATGATGGAGTTCATGCATACGGACTTACCGGAACCGGTAGTACCTGCAATCAGCATATGGGGCAGCTTTGCAATGTTACCAACGATGCAAGCACCGCCAATATCCTTACCGACTGCAAAGGAAGACTTGGATTTTGCTCTTGTAAACTCGGTAGAATCAATAACCTCCCGCAGAGAAACGGTAGTAACCGCCCGGTTAGGCACTTCGATACCCACAACAGAGATTTTTCCGGGAACAGCGGCAATACGCACGCCGGATGCGCCAAGGCTCAGAGCAATGTCATCCGCACAGGTAGTCAGCTTATTCAGACGGACGCCCTTATCCAGCTCTACTTCGTAACGGGTAACGCTGGGACCACGGGTCACATTAATGATATGGGCCTCGATCTTAAAGCTTGCAAGGGTCTCATTGAGTCTGCGGGTATTCTCCCGCATTTCCATGGTGCCGTCAAGGGCACTGCGGGATGCGTTATTAAGCAGGTCAATGGGTGGGAAATTATAGGGCTTTATCATTGCAGCTGCCTCAGCGATCTCAGCGGCCACCTGTGCAGCAGATTCTTCTGCATCCTTGGCTGTCACCTTCTCCTTGGCAACTGCAGAGGTATCCAGCGCGGGAGCAGGCTCAGCAGGTACAGGCTCTTCCTTTTCAAAAGGCAACATCTGCTCGGGAGCGGGCTCTACATTGATGGTATTCGCAGGTGCAGCAGGCACTTTTGCAGGTGCAGTCAGAATGAGATCCACATCTGCATTCTCAACAACCGCATCCTTGGCCGCCGCTACCGGAGTCTCCACATCGCCGTCGATCTGGCTCATAAAATCATTTGCTTTGCGGCTTAAGGGGCGTTTGGGTGCATTGACGGGCTTAACGGGCTCGTCATCTACGGGAATATCGATCTGAGCACGCTCCTCTTTCTGTCTGCGCTTGTTCTCAACATATTCGATGCGCTTATTGGCAAGGTGATTCACAACAACAGCAGCAGGCTCTTCCACCTCTTCCAGTTCCTCGTTTTCCCAATCCGCACGGGGACGGTTCTGGATCGCACGAATGATGCTGGGGATAGTGATCTGGAAGGAAGCCAGCAGTGTCAGCAGGCCAGCGATCACAAGAATCACATAGGCACCGCCCTTAAACAGCAATGCAAACAGCATACCGATGCCGCCGCAGATAAGTCCTGCAGTATACCCTTCATAGCCACCGTTAAACAGCTCACCGATCAGCGCAAATCCGGCAGGAAGTCCCGCACTGTCCATAAATAGCTGGGAGAAACAGCCGCAGATCAGCACAAAGCAGATCAGGCAGACGCTGCGCATAATAACAGGACGCTTTCCGCTGAATGTAAAGATCACAAATAAGTACAGCAGCGCAGGAATGGCAACATAAAAACCGATCTTACCGATCAGACCCATGACAAGGGACAAAAACAGCTGCCAGAACAGACCGTCCGGGAATAAAAATGCCAGCAGGAACATTAAAAACAGAACGATGCTGGATGCAGATGCAATGATCCGAAGCGGAATGCGCCTTTCGGGCACAATCCTGGTCTCCTCTGCCTTCTTCTTACCGGAAGCGCTGCGCCCGGTGGATTTATTCTGCTTCTTCGACTGGGCAGCTTTTTCTGCCTGTGTCTTTCGCTTTTGTTCAGCCATAAGAAGTCCTCCTTTATGTCATGAGATAAATGATGAATGCAAACAGTGCTGCGCCCCAGCTGTAAAAGGCAAAACCGGCATAACCGATTCGTACCGACAGAAAACGCATAAGTAGTATTCCGAAGTATGCACTGCATGCTGCGGCTGCGCAGGCGGTTATCATGGTAAAAACCGTAAAGAACGAAAAACCTGCGAAACCGGTTACGAACAGACATACAATATCGATCAAAATAAATACGATCAATGCAGGAACGCACAAAAGCATGACCGTTTGAAGACCGTACTGCCGCTCTACGCCACGAACATGGGCGGCAGATACAGCAGCGCCAACTCTCGAAATGCCGGGAATCACCGCAACAGCGCCCCAGAAGCCGATCAAAAAAGCATCTAACCGCGACATGGAACGAGCGTCCTTATTCGCACCGGGCAGAAACTGCGGAATATACAGAACAATGCCGTTTGCGATCAAGGAAAGACCCAATATCCACAGCCGCAGGCCTTGATGGCCGACCCAAGGATATGCAGAAAAGCCAAGAAGGAGCGGTATTGCCGCCGTTTTTAAAAGACGAAGTTCCAAAATACTTGTGGCATCCGGCTGCCGCTTGCGGCGACGCTTTGGTATGGCTGCAATGCGGCGCTCCCGGTTGAGCCTGCTGATCTGCGCGCCGTAAGCGACCATCAGCGATATAAGCGCACCGATATGGACCGCCAAACGCATTGCAAAACCTGCATCCATTACGCCAACAAGGCGGGAAAGTAAAATACCATGGGCTTCAGATGAGACGGGCAGGAATTCTGTAAAACCGCACACCAGTCCGTATATCAAACTTTCAAACCAGTTCAGTTCCACACCTGCCGACTCCTTCTCATAAGTTTTCAGCTTATTATAACATACTTAGCGGCAAATTTCCACCCCGAAATGCAAAAAATATGCGTTACTTCTTTTTGCTCTTATCGATCATCTTGTGCAGCGCTGCAAGGGCATCGTTGAGCCCGCCCAACTTGTCGATCAAACCGGATGCAACCGCTTCCTTTCCGTACAGGATCGTGCCGACATCCGTTGCCATCTCACCGGTTGCCATCATATAGTGCTCAAAATCCTCGCGGGTAATCTTGGAATTTGAGGTGACAAAATCCGCGATCTGCTCCTGAATCCGCTGAAAATAGCGGAATGTCTGGGGCGCACCCACCACAAGACCGGTCATACGCACCGGATGAACGGTCATGCTGGCTGTCGGTGTAATGAAGGATTTTTTTGTGCAGACCGCCAGCGGGATACCGATAGAGTGGCCGCCGCCGAGAACTAGAGAAACTGTCGGCTTCTTCATGCCTGCAATCATTTCCGCAATTGCAAGACCTGCCTCAATGTCACCGCCAACGGTATTTAGCAGCAGCAAAAGTCCGTCAATGTCATCACTTTCCTCGATACCGGCAAGAAGCGGCAACACATGCTCGTATTTTGTTGTTTTTACGGTCTCAGGTGCAATCATATGACCTTCCACCTGTCCGATAATGGTTAAGGTGTAGATATTTCCTTTGTTGCTTTTTGTAATATCAGAGCCCAGTTCAACGACCTGTTCCCTCTCCTGCTTTTTCATATCGGCATTGTTTTGTTCCTGCATAATGAATCCTCCTGATAGATTGATGTCTATAGGATACCCATATATGCAAAAAACTCTCGCAGCTTTTGCTGCGAGAGTTTGATAATTACACATTGCCGTGAATTAGCATATACTTAATTTCTGCAAGCTTCCAGTCGATTTCTTTGTCCACATAAAGACATTTCATAAATATAGCCTCCTACTTAGAAAACGCGCTTACGTTTGATAATCATACGCAGCTCATACACGCCTAAAACAACGCCAATTCCCCACCGCACAAACCACAAAGACATCGGCAGGAACGAAACGCCGGTCATTACAAAAAAAGCAAGGATATACGGAATAAACAGCCCCATTCTAAAGGGAAACTCTCCCCTGTCGATGATAAAGCGGGCACTGATATAGTGGAAAAGGAACTGGAATCCATGGGAAACGCAGGTTGCAATCGCCGCACCCAGATAACCAAAACTCTGAATCATAAAATAATTCAGCACAAGATTGACAAGGGCTGCAGAAACCGTAACGGCCGCAACAAGCACAGTCCTCTTCTTGTAGAATTCGTAATTTACCGGGAAACTGTACAGGAAGACAAAATAATGTCCCAGTGCAAAAACGGGAATCAGATTCGTTCCACCCCAGAAATCCTCACCGGCAAACAGATGGTACACTTCCGGCGCCAGCAGAACAAAGCCGGAAGACAAAACGGTGAACAGTTCAATATAGTTCCGGGCGCGGCTGCGCATCTCATTGATCTGTCCTTCCTTGCTGTACTCATAGTAAAAAGGGCTCCAGCTTTTGTTCAGAGACAGCCAAAGTACATGGACCACAAGACCGAATGTGGCGGCAAGACTGTAAATTCCAACATAGGAATCGTTCGTCAAGTGTTGGAGCATGATCCTGTCGCTCTGCTCCAACACCAAATTGGAGATAGAGTGGAAAATGACCGGCAGACAGATCGGCAGGCAGAATTTCCAATACTCCCATTTAAAGAATGTCTTACCTTTCGTAAAGAAAAAGATGCAGCCAAATACTGCAAGGCCCGCATAGGTGATCGCCTGGCCGAGGATTCTTCCCCAATAGTTGATTTCAGCAGGAACCTGATAAATCAAAACAAGGGACAGTAAAACCGTGGAAACCGCTGTAAGAACTGACAAAACGCAGTTCTTATCTGCATGAAACTCAAAAGTGAACTTCGTATTGAGCATATCAACGCAGAAAACACCAAAGGAGTGAACGATCAGCAGAACGATCATCACTTCATGCATTTTGAGTATTGCAGAAAGAGGTTTTAGGAACAAAAGAACCAGTCCGCCAAAGAACAGATAGCTTATCACGCCAAGGCCAAGCATACTGGACTGATATTTTTCGTTTTCCTCTTCCGGAAGGTTGATCCGGGCAATATTCAGTGAGGAAGATACATTTAAGGAAAAAACAGATGTAACCAGCGTAGTCCAGGTGCTGTACACGGAAACTACGCCGTAATTATCCGTACCCAGCAACCTTGAAAAGATGGGCGAAGTGATAAAAGCAAGGCCCTGCAAAATCACAGTACTAAGAATATTAAAGAAAACGATACGATTTGAATTTTTCAATGAAAAAGCCTCTTCTCAGATACAAGGCTGCACAACTTCTTCAGCGTGGGCTCAAGTTCCTGTGCAGACTTTAAATTGTAAACCTTGGAAGGATCCCGATAGTTCTGCTTGAGATGATAAACGATATTCATTGCATTGAGCATCTGGTAGGATGCATCACAGACCAATGCAATCTTCACAGAAGTCACCCTCTCGTCAGTTCACAAAGTAGGGTAAATACGGATATAGGCCGTAGGAAATATAGTCGGCAGTAAACAGCTTGTAAATACGGCTGAACGTATACACCAAAATAACCAATTTCAAGCCTACCCGAAGCAGCGGGATATAGATACCAAAATCATAATAGTTATCCCGTGTGATCTTCGGAAATACCGTTTTGTCAAATTTGAATTTTTTGAGATTCTTGTCGAATTGCAGCGGGAAATCGCCCAAACTCGACCATACAGACGGAATCATGATAAACACGATGGGCATAAAGAAAAGCAGTGTGCGGTAAAGGATGCCATAACTAAGCTGCAGCGGCAGGCAGGTCCATGCGACCAGAAGATACCGACCAAGGGTGGATTCGATCAGTTCATTCTTTTCATCAATCAAAATAGCCAAGGTCATCACTGCAAGCATTGCATAGGTGCCGACAGCCAAACCGCCGCCGCCAATGTAATAAGCATACTTTGTGTGTAAAACCACAAAATCGATCAGAGGAATGATCCAAAGCTCTGCAAGGAAAAATGCACCCAGCCAAAGAAATACATTCTTCTTTCCTTTTGCACAGGATCTATCCAAAACGATCAGCAGAATATAAACAACAAACAGGATCAAGCTGGATAAATGGACGCTGAGTGCAAGCAGCATGGGAATTAGTGCTTTTTTATACTCTTTCTTATCCATGAGGATAAAGAAAATCAGCGAGAAGGCCAAAGCCATTTCATTACGAACGATGCAGAAAGCAACAAACAGCTCCCCTACCAGCAAAAATGTGGCGAGATAACCCGTAAATCCAGCCTTTTGCTTGCGGCAGTACTTGCAGAAAGCGGAAACGGCCACAAACATAACTGTATGGACAACAAAAAGCAGTACACGGAATGGAATACCAAAGTTCTTGAACAGCCATGTCAGCAAACGGAAGCCCAACTCCATGGTGTTGATTTTGGAGTATTCAATAAATGTTCCGCCAGCCTTATTGTAGTAATCCCAGTAGAAATAGGCATCAATACCGCCAAAGTTCTGTGCTGTAGAACGAAAAACGGAAATCAAAATGTAAAAAACATAAAGGCCAATAAGAAGATACTTAGACTTTTTCGCGTAAGTTTCCTTCTGGATGCTGTTTTCCTGCTCGGCGGAAATATCTGAAAGATACCACACAAAGTGAAGACCTACTGTTATTAACAGCTGCATCATGAAGTAAAATCCAACCTGGAGAATATCCAAATCTCTCATCATTTCCACCTCTTTTCATTCATGAAATCAAGGAAATATATAGATCGCAAAGATTTCTCGCCGCAAGATCAATACTGTAGCCTGCAGCTGCTAAGGTAGCGCCGGCATTTTCATCCCTGAAGAATGCGTCGCCTGCACACAGGTAGTCAATCCAACTGTGGATACCTGCATCGCCGATGGGAAGAAATGTTACAAAACCGCACTTATCCATCTCTAAAGAAACGGTATTGGAAACTACGCAGCGCAGGCCATTTGCCTGTGCCTCAACGCCAACGACGGGCAAACCCTCATGGAGTGAAGGCAAGCAGAACCAATCAAAAGCGCTGTAATAGTCATAAACATTGGGACAAGCTTCAACAAATCTGACGCTGTCCACAATTCCTTTTTCTTCAAGCTGCTGGCGGATGGGCTCTTTCAGATGGCCATCGCCAATGAGTACGAGCTTAAACCGCGGATCCCGCTTTACAAGCGCATCCATCAAAGCAACGAAGAAAGCATGGTTTTTCTGCTCGCTGAAGCGACCCACGTGACCAAGAACAATGTCAGTTTCGGAAATGCCAAGAGAACTGCGGATGGTATTGCGCTTTTCACAACAAAACGCAAACCGGTTCAAATCAATGGCATTGGGAATCACCATGAAATCTTCATTGCCATAGAGCCAGCTGCCGGCAAGACCGGAGCAAGCAAACAAATGGGTTGCTACTTTGGGCAGCTTTTTCATGGACTGGTTGTTCAGCCACAGCTTCAAGGGATTGCTGGTTTGTACGGCGGTATTATGGCTGTGGGAAATCCGCACGGGAATACCGCACTTTTTGGCAATGTCCAAATTCCACGTATTCATGGCGTCCATATGAGAGTGGACGATGGAATACTTTCCGGACAGGAATATCTCTTTCAGAGCCTTCCGGTTGCCAATGGGGTCCTTTGACTTTACAGGAACATGGTAAATGCGGCCACCAAGGGCTTGGATCTCATCGTCATAAACGCCCTTTTGGAAGCCATGTACCACAAAGTCGATCTGGACCTTGGTGCGATCGATATTGCGGTAGTAGTTCATCATATAGGCTTCCGTGCCGCCTCTTGCAAGGATGCCACCGTGAATGTACAGTATACGGATCGGCTCGGTCATCATATCGTATCCTCTCAATGCTTCATCTTCATAATGGCGGTGTAAATATTATCTACACCTCTCGGCACAACTGTTCCGCCGAATTGGCGGGCCACCTCTTCGCAGGCGGTATCCTCATAAACGATCACATCTGTGCCGCACTTGATGGCTTCTAATACAGTCATGCCAAAGGTCTCCTCAACACTTGGGCAAACATGAACATCCACTGCAGAATAAATCTCAGCAAGCTCCGCAAGGGAATTTGTGCGATGTAAGCAAAGAACATTATCCGGCATGCCAGCAGCTTGCTCCTGAGAAAGACCCACGAGAACTATGCGGTAGCTGTCATCCAGCATTTTGCTCAATGCAACAAAGTCTTCTAGGCCCTTACGGCGCTCCCAGACACTTGCAACGCCTAAGATCAGCTTCTTATCTGCAAGGCCGTGTTTTGCCCGGAAATCGCTGGGTGTGGGCTTGAAAACGGCAGTATCAACGGTATTATAAACGACATCTACGGGATATTCCCCGAGAAAACTCTGCTTTACGCGGTTTTCGAGCCAGTGGGATACCGTAATAATCGTCAAATTCGGAATTCCGGTGAAAAGTCTGCGCTTTTGCTCGTAATTTGCCTTGCTGTTATCAAACAAAATGCTTGCGGGGTACTCTTTCTTTTGGGGGCAGTCATGGCAGCCGGTTTTCCAGCGATCACAGCCAACATAATCAAAATAAGAGCAGTGACCGGTCATGGACCAACAGTCATGAAGTGTCCAATAGATCTTCTTTCCGCAGCTGCGAAGATAATCAAACAGCAAGCCGATATGGATGTAATAACCGTGAATGTTGTGCAGCCAGATCACATCGGGATCGTACTTTCTTACCTGCTCCAAGAAACGTTTGGTTGCAGCTTTAGAACCAAAGCCGTGGTTATCCAAAACCCGGCTCATAACGCCGTGGAGCTTATAATCCATAGGTGTTCCGATGCTAAGTGTAGGAATATCGTCGCAATTTGCCTTATTACGGCCGTAGGCAATGAGACATTCGTGTCCATCTGACATCAGCTCACGGCACTTTTCCGCGACAATGCGGCCGGTGCTGCCAAAGCCTGCAACGGAATTGATAAACAGGTATTTCAACGCAATACCTCCAAAATTATCAGAACTTTCTCCAAACCATCTTATCCACGACACCGGTATAGGACTGGATCAGCTTGACCACCTTGGTAGAAACATTTTCTTCTACATAGTCCGGTACAGGAATGCCGTGATTGCCGTCTAAATTCATCTGCACAGCGGTGTCAACAGCCTGCAGCAGGCTCTTTTCGTCGATACCGGCAAGAATAAAGCACGCTTTGTCCAGAGCTTCAGGGCGCTCTGTGGAGGTGCGGATGCACACAGCCGGGAACGGATGGCCCACACTTGTAAAGAAGCTGCTTTCTTCCGGCAGCGTACCGCTGTCAGACACCACAGCAAAGGCATTCATCTGCAGGCAGTTATAGTCATGGAAGCCCAAGGGCTCGTTCATGCGCACACGGGGGTCAAGCTTAAAGCCGGTAGCCTCAAGGCGCTTTCTGGAACGGGGATGACAGGAATACAGAATGGGCATACCGTACTTTTCCGCCATTTTGTTGATCGCTGTAAACAAGGACAAAAAATTCTTTTCCGTATCGATATTTTCCTCGCGGTGAGCGGACAGCAGGATATATCTTCCCTTTTCGAGTCCAAGACGCTGATGCACATCGCTTGCTTCAATTTCAGCAAGGTTGCTGTGCAGGACTTCTGCCATGGGAGAACCGGTGACATATACCCGTTCCTTAGGCAGTCCGCACTCATGCAGATACTTCCGTGCATGCTCAGAATAAGCAAGGTTCACATCCGCGATGATGTCCACGATCCGGCGGTTGGTCTCCTCCGGCAGGCACTCGTCCTTGCAGCGGTTGCCGGCTTCCATATGGAAGATGGGAATGTGCAGACGCTTTGCAGGAATTGCAGACAGGCAGGAGTTGGTATCGCCAAGGATCAGCATGGCGTCGGGCTTAATGGCAGCCATCAGCTTATAGGAGCAGTTGATGATATTACCCACCGTTGCGCCAAGATCATCGCCAACAGCATCCATGTAGACCTCAGGATCGGCAAGCTTTAAGTCCTTAAAGAAAACGCCGTTGAGGTTATAGTCGTAGTTCTGGCCGGTATGGGCAAGGATGCAGTCAAAGTACTGACGGCACTTATTGATAACGGCAGCAAGGCGGATGATCTCCGGCCGGGTGCCCACGATAATCAACAGCTTCAGCTTGCCGTTGTTCTGAAAGGAAATATCGCTGTAGTCAAGCTTCATTTTTATTTCTCCTTTGTCTTCTGACCAAAAGATATGTGACAAAAGCAGTTGTTGCAAGTCCAAACAACGCACCGCTGTAGTCAAGAATAACATCCGATACAGTGCCATTGCGTCCAACGAGAGATTGCAGGTACTCGTCACTTGCAGCAACAAATAATGGCATCAGCACAGGAAACACAACATAGCGATGCTGGCAAAGCAATCCGAGATTTACCGCAAAACCGCCAACGCTCACTCCCAACGCCCCATACTCAACAAAATGAGCCACCTTCCGAACAAAGATGTGGAAAATCTCAAGTTCAATACAGTCAGCCGGGTCAAAAATAAATTTCAGGAATAGTGTGATTGGGCTGCTGATCTCGTCGGATGCAGCTCTCGGCTGCAAGGATTGCCAGTAAATGAACAACATCACAAGTGCCGTTGCCGCAGCAAACACAACAAGCCGAAGCTTGATAGCCTTATCAGACTTCTTCATAGAACGTATCGGGCTTATTGGGGTCAAAGCACTCGTTTGCCCACATGAGAGTCACCATATCCTCGGTTTCGCTGAGGTTGATGATGTTGTGCGTATAGCCAGGCAGCATGTGTACCGCCTGAATGTTTTCGCCGCTGACCTCAAAATTTAACACTTCATCAGAGCCGATCTTGCGCATTTGGATCAGACCGTGACCGGAAACCACGATGAAGAACTCCCACTTGGTATGATGCCAGTGCTGACCCTTTGTGATGCCGGGCTTACTGATGTTAACACTGAACTGGCCGCAACTGCCCGTACGAAGCAGCTCTGTGAAGCTGCCGCGGGCATCGCAGTTCATTTTCAAGGGAAAAGCAATCTTTTCCTTGGGAAGATAAGAAAGATAGGTCGAATACAGCTTCTTGGCAAAGGAGTCGGAAGGAATCTCGGGCATGGTAAGGGTCTGAGGCTGTGCCTTAAAAGACTCCAAAAGCTCTACGATCTTACCCAATGTTACGTGGTGGGTAACCGGTGCGGCGCAGTAACGGCCACTGGAAGTAAGAACCGTCTCAACGCCCTCAAATTCACAGCGGTGTTCCCTGCCCTCCAGCGCCAGGATCATCTCATCGATCAGATCATCGATGTAAAGAAGCTCCAGCTCCACAGCAGGGTCATTTACCGTGATGGGCAAATCGTTTGCAATATTGTTACAGAATGTGGCAACGGCGCTGTTGTAATTGGGGCGACACCATTTGCCAAAGAGATTGGGGAAACGGTATACCAAGACCTTAGCGCCGGTCTGAGCTGCATATTGAAAGAACAGCTCCTCGCCTGCCTTCTTGCTCTTGCCGTACTCTCCGTCAGCGTAGCGGCCCACAAGGGTAGCCTGAATGGAAGAAGACAACATAACCGGGCAGGTATTATTATGCTTTTTCAGCGTATTAAGAAGTGTGGACGCAAAGCCGAAATTGCCCTGCATAAACTCTTCCTGATTTTGGGGTCTATTCACACCGGCAAGGTTGAACACAAAGTCACAGTCCGCGCAGTAAACATCCAAAAGCGCAGGATCTGTATCGATGTCATATTCATACACCGCATCCACAGTCACGCCGCGGGTACGGTCCTTGCCATCCTTGATACACAGCAGGCTCTGGACAAGATTTCTGCCCACAAAGCCCATGGCACCGGTAACTAAGATGCGCATTACTTGGATGCCTCCAGTTCCTTAAGTGCGTTCCGGACATAGTCGGTGGTCAAGATCTTCTTGACAGTGCCATCCACATCCAGACGGTTGGTATTATGGCTGGTGTAAGCCTCGTCCGCCATGGTCTGCACCTGACCGTTGACCACGAACTTATCGTAGTTCAGGTCACGGCTGTCAGCAGCAACACGGTAATAATCGCCCATATCCTCACTGCGCAGGCGCTCTTCCTTGGTCATAAGGGTCTCGTAGAGCTTCTCGCCGTGACGGGTGCCGATGATATTGGTGCCGGTATCGCCAAAGAGCTTCTGAACAGCCTTGGCAAGGTCACCGATGGTGGATGCATCGGCCTTCTGAATGAACAGATCACCGGGATTTGCGTGCTCGAAAGCAAACTTAACAAGGTCAACAGCCTCGTCAAGATTCATAAGGAAACGGGTCATATTGGGGTCGGTGATGGTAATGGGATTGCCGGCCTTGATCTGGTCGATGAACAGCGGAATAACACTACCACGGCTGCACATAACATTGCCATAACGGGTGCAGGAGATCACCGTACCGCCCCGCTCCGCTGCAACACGGGCGTTGGCGTAGATAACATGCTCCATCATAGCCTTGGAGATACCCATAGCATTGATGGGATATGCAGCCTTATCCGTAGAAAGGCAGACAACACGCTTAACGCCGGCATCGATGGCCGCATGGAGCATATTGTCTGTGCCGATAATGTTGGTCTCCACAGCCTGCATGGGGAAAAACTCGCAGGAAGGGACCTGCTTCAGTGCTGCAGCGTGGAAGATATAGTCAACGCCGGGCATTGCGTCCTTGATGGACTGGGCGTTTCGGACATCGCCGATATAAAAACGCACCTTCTTTGCAAACTCAGGGAAACGGCTTTGCAGCTCGTGACGCATATCATCCTGCTTCTTCTCATCACGGGAGAAAATGCGGATCTCGCCGATATCGCTGGTGAGAAAATGCTTCAAAACAGTATTGCCGAAAGAACCGGTACCACCGGTAATCATTAGGGTTGCTCCGGAAAAAGCAGACATAGTCTTTTCCTCCAATAAAATATTTTACAAATGAGCTTCCAGTTCACTGACCAGACGCTTCATAAACATCTCTCTCGTAAAGTGAGATTCGTAGTACTGCCGTGCACGCTTACCAAGGGAAGTTTTATCTTCACATGCAAGGAAAGCTTTAACAGCATCCGCAAAGCCCTGGGCATCATCCGCATTTGCACAGAATCCGCAGCCACTATCGCCGATCACCGCGGGAATTTCTCCGTTCGCGGCAGCAATAACAGGCTTGCCAACAGCCATGTAGGACTGTACCTTGGCGGGCAGGGTCATGCCGATAAAGGGATCAGCCGTCAGTGTGACCAGCATGGCATCCGCTTTGGCATAGTACGCAGGCATTTCTGCCAAGGGTTTGCGGCCGTAGAAGATCACATTGTCAAGGGAAAGCTCACTTGCGCGATTCTTCAGATTCTCAAGCTCGGATCCGTCTCCTACGATATGCCAACGCAGGCGCGTATCCTCGCGAAGAATGTCGGCTGCACCCAGCACCGTGTTAAGGCTCTGGGCAGCACCGATGTTGCCGGCAAACACAAAGTCCACGGTGTCGGTGTTTTCTTTGGGCGGCAGCACTGAGTCAAAAGTGGCATCCGCATACTGGGGAAGATAACCGATGGTTTCATCGGCGATGCCGAATTCGCTTTTGAAATAATCCCGGAACATCTGGGATGTGATGAGAATGCGGTCCGCTTTCCGATACAGTTTTTTAGACACGCCGTGGAAAAAGCGGTAGATCGGAGAGGTCTCCCCCACTCCACCTGCCGCCAAACTGGCAGGCCAAAGGTCCATGCAGTAAAGAACGCACTTTTTCTTCCACTTTTTCGCGTAAAAAAGGGCCGCATTGACCATCATGACCGGTGAAGACTGATTGGTAAACACAACATCATAATCGCCTTTGAGCTTGTTCACAAACAACGTAGAAGAAATTGCATAGCTGTAGTAATTCAGCAGCCGGAAAAGGATGTTGTTGCGTCGGCCGATGGTAAAGGTTCGGAAGATTTGAACGCCGCCCCTCTCTTCCTTGCGTCTTTTTCCGCCCTTATACTCCGGGAAGATATATCCCATGGGATAGTTCGGAACATCAGTCACAACATGAACAGTATGCCCCAACCGGACAAGGCTTTCGCACACATCCGAAAGCGGAAACGGCTCCGGCCAGTAATGCTGGCTGACCACCAAAATTTTCATAATGTTACAACTCCGTAAAAGTTCATTTTACTTCGGCAGAAGAGTCCTCCGCCTGGGTCTTGTTTGCAGATTCCGCTGTAATTACCTTATCGAAACCTTCCGTGCTCTCTTTCTTGAAGATAATGCGCACTGTCATCAAAATCAGCTTAATATCCAGCAGAACGGAATAGTTCTCGATATACATCAGATCCAGGCGGAGCTTATCGTAAGCAGAGGTGTTGTACTTGCCGTAGATCTGTGCATAGCCGGTAAGGCCGCCCTTGACCTTATGACGGAAGTTGAATTCAGGAATTGCACGGGAATACTCTTCCACATTCTCAATACGCTCCGGACGGGGACCGACAATGCTCATATCGCCCTTCAGAATGTTCAGAATCTGAGGCAGCTCGTCAAGACGGGTGGCGCGGATGATCTTGCCAACCCTGGTGATACGGGGGTCATTGTCTGTTGCACCCTGGGCACCGCAAGCCTCGGCATTGACGATCATACTTCTGAATTTCAGAATATCAAACTCTCTTCCATCAAGGGTCACGCGCTTTTGCTTATAGAAAACAGGGCCGCCGTCATCCAGCTTAATGGCAAGGGCAACGATCAGCATAATGGGCAGCGCAACGATCATGGCAATAAGGCAAAGAATAATGTCCATTGTGCGCTTCATAAGCCGCTGGACAAATGTCAAGCCTGCGCCTCTTACCAGTACCAGGGGTGTATCAAACAGGCAAATTTCGGTGCTGCCACGCATGATAATGTCGGAGAGCTTAGGTGTAACATAGGTGCGGATGCAGTTACTGTAGCAGAACTTCAAAATATCATTGCGGATCACAGCAGGCACATCATTCAGAATAACGGAATGATATTCAGAAATGGCCTTGCAGATCGCATCCAAGCCCTCATCAATGGAGATCATTCTATTGATGCGGTACTTATCCGGTCTGGACTCCATCTTGATTTTAAGAATGGCAGCATCATCTGTGCCGCAGACCATAATCATCTTGTGCGCTGAATAAAGTCTGTGGTAGATAACAGAGTAGATATACGGCAGTACAACAGCAACAACTGTCTGCAAAACAAGCAGAACGGCCATCTGCCATACAGGAATCAACTCATTTGCAATCAAGCAGAGCTGGAAATAGGTTATGAAGTTAACCATAAACAGGGAAATGCACTGTGCAACAACAATATCCGTTACACGAAGGTAGCCGAACTGGAAGCTGTCGAAGCTGTTGAAAAGAATTGCAACCAGCACCGCATAAATGCCAATCAACACAAACTTGCCATAGCCCAGATACTGGGGAAAGGCCTCATCTGCGTAGCAATGTCGCCAGATAAAATAGTACATTAAAGAAAGCACAATGACCTCGAAGAATCCCTCAACGCCACGAATCATATTCTTGGAGCCTTTAGAAGAAAAAAGACCGTTATTCTTCATACTTCAGCACCATCCTTTGCATATTTTGGTGTGCCCGGCAGTAAATTCGCAGGAAATCTGCACATGGGCATAGTTACTGAATATAATTTGTTCTATAATACAACACAAACCGCCAAAAGTCAACAAAATGACGCATGTAAAAAGCTCCTGCCATGGAAGTAGCAGGAGCTTTTATCATATTTCGTTATTGCACAGCTGAGAGCGGATGCATTCTTGCATTTTGTCAAGATTTTTCTGCATATCCTTTGCAAGCGCGATCTGGCATCTGGTGCGAACAAGGTTATGTTCGGGATAGTTGATCTTAAAGTAGGGGCTGCCCTGAATATAGTCGTCCAGGAATCGAACGGCCAGCTCGGTGGTCAGCGCAAAACAGCTTACGGCAAGGGTATCGATCTCCTGCTTGGTAAGCACGCTGCCCGTCTTTTCAAGGAAACCCTCAGCAAATGCTTTAAACACATCCATATTGATACCGGCTTTTCTGTAATCGGGACAATCCTCTTCAACAAAGTTACCGGCAAAACGAATGGCATCACCGAAATCGCTGCCCACAAGGCCGGGCATGACAGTATCCAAGTCAACGACAACCAAGGACT
Organism: Faecousia sp.; assembly: GCA_045604325.1. Lineage (GTDB taxonomy): Bacteria > Bacillota > Clostridia > Oscillospirales > Oscillospiraceae > Faecousia. The sequence goes on from JAZUNW010000087.1 coordinate 32,629, forward strand.
TCTTGCTGTTTTGGTCAAACAGAACATTGTTGATCTTGGTATCGTTATGGGTCACGCGCAAAGGGAGCTCTCCCCTTGCCTGCATATCCGTCAAGGTGCACGCCAAGTCACGGACAGAGCGCAGATACTCGATCTCCTCTTGTACCTCAATAACCTTACCGCAGGGGTCAGCAGCAATGGCGGCCTCTAACTTTTCATAGCGCTTTCTGGTATTGTGGAAATCCGGGATGGTTTCATAAAGCTGGCCGATCTCAAAATCGGAAAGCTGGATCTGAAACTCACCGAAGGCACGGCCTGCATTGCGGACCACTTCCAGATCTTCGACCACATTGTAGGTGGTGGACGGAATAAAGTTCGTCATACGCCAAAAGTTCATTCCGTCCTCGATGTATGTCTTTCGGTCAGCAGTATGATGGAAATGAAGTGTGGTCTGACCGGGGCACTTGGAACGGATATGCTCCGTTACCTTGTCGATGTTCTCCATAACCAGCTTGGGATTCTTAAACACATAGGTATTCACATTCTGCACAAGAAAGGATTTGATACTGCCATCTTGAAGACGGAACTTAACTTGATAGGTTTTATTCACATTGCCGATCTGAATCAGCTCGTAGCCGATATATTCATCATATATACAGAAGCCTTCGCAAACCTGCTTCAGCTGCTTGTCAATATTCATGTAATATCCTCACTTTACATTTCCTGCGAAGCGGTGCTCCATGCAGTTCGCTTATTCTATAATATTTCCCCATCTTTGTCAACGAAACGGCAAAAGACTGTATACTTAACCAAATTTCGACAAGATAATAATCATTTTGTGCAAAATAATCGTGCATTTTTGCACACAGGAAGCTCTCAGCACTGAATTAATCCTTGAAATCACAGGGAAGGTATCGTATAATACATGATGGTGATCCTATGTCAACAAAAACAAACGCAGTCCGAATTGTCACACAGGCAGGTATCTCCTGCCGTGAAGCGTTTTATGAATTTGATGTGAATGACCTTAGTGGTATCCATGCTGCAAAAGCCATCAACATGGACCAGTGGCAGGTATTCAAAACCCTTGTGACCTTTGGCGAGAGGACCGGAATACAAGTGTTCTGTATACCGGTATGCTGCGAATTGGACCTGAAGAAGGCCGCAATTGCTGCAGGCGATAAGAAAATTGAGATGATTCCCGTCAAAGAGCTGCTTTCCCGCACCGGCTATATCCGCGGCGGCTGCAGTCCCGTAGGCATGAAGAAGAAATACCCAACATTTATTGATGAAACCTGCCTGCTGTACGATGAGATCGCCGTATCCGCCGGTGAGCGGGGTCACCAAATGATCCTTGACCCCAATGACCTTATAAATCTGATCGGAGCCAGATGCGCCGACATTACCAAATAACGAAAGGAAAATACTATATGCAGTACCGTTATCAGACCAAAGGCACCTGTTCCCGTGAGATCATTTTCGAGATCGTGGACAACAAGCTAGTAAATGTAGAATACATCGGCGGTTGCAACGGCAACCTCAAGGGCATCAGCGCCCTGGTAGAAGGCATGGACATCGACGAGGTCATCACCCGCCTTGAGGGCACGACCTGCGGCATGAAGTCCACTTCCTGCCCCGACCAGCTGGCATGTGCATTAAAGGAAGCCAAAGCCGCTGTCTAAACCTGCAAAACAAAATCCCACAGTCATTTGACTGTGGGATTTTTCTTATTTCTCTACTGCTGACAAAATGTACTTAACGAGCACTTCCCTGCCGTCACCCTTTTCCGCAGAAAACGGGATCACGGGGCAGCCTTCCGGTAGCTCCAGATCCTCACGGATGGTGGCAAGGTTGCCTTCTAGCTGGCTTTTCTTAACTTTATCCAGCTTGTTTGCAACAACAACGAAAGGGCAACCGCTGTCGATAAACCAGCGAGCCATAGTAATGTCGTTATTGGTGGGCGCGTGGCGGCAATCCACGATCATCACACCAAGATCGATCCGCTGAGCGGCAAAATAATCTTCCATCAGCTTGCCCCAGCGCTCCTTTTCCGACTGGGAGACCTTAGCATAGCCATAACCGGGCAAGTCAACAAGATAGCACTTACCGTCAATGGTAAAGTAGTTGACGTGGATGGTCTTACCGGGCTTTTCACCAACGCGGGCAAAGTTTTTGCGCTGCAAAAGCCGATTAATGACGGAAGACTTTCCAACATTGGATTTACCGGCAAAGGCGATCTCCGGCAAACGGTTATTGGGAAAATCCTTCACAGCTGCCGCAGAGATCAAAAATTCTACTTTCTGAAAATTCATAAGCACCTCACTGCCGAAGATCGGGCTTTCTTGTCTTATTCTTTACATCCTCAGGGATAGAAGAAAGAATACCGGACAGGGTCTGCTGCGCAGGTCTGTTCAGTGCTGTATCCAACACCGTGTCCACCGTCTGAGCAGTTACAAAATTCAAAGACTTACGCACCGACTGATCGATCTCAGAAAGATCCCGCTCGTTGTCCTTGGGTATGATAACCGTACGGATACCGTGGCGCAGAGCTGCCATGGTCTTTTCTTTGAGGCCACCGATGGGCAGCACACGGCCTCGAATGGAAATTTCACCGGTCATGGCAACATCACGCCGCACCGTTGCACCGGTAAGGGCAGAGACCATGGCTGTGCACACCGTAACACCGGCAGAGGGGCCGTCCTTGGGTACCGCACCTTCCGGGAAATGGACATGGATAACCTTGGTCTTATAGAAGTCCTCAGCAATGCTCAGGCTCTTTGCATTGGCACGGATGTAGCTCAGTGCCGCATGGGCAGATTCCTTCATCACATCGCCGAGATTGCCGGTGAGCTCTAACTTTCCGGAGCCGTCCATCACATTGACTTCCACCTCAAGGACTTCACCGCCAACAGATGTCCAGGCAAGACCGGTGACAAGGCCAATTTGATCGTTTGCCGGCAACCGGTCGGGCATAAACTTACGGACACCGAGATACTTTTCCACATTGCTGCCGGTGATGCTGATGCGCTTAATTTCACCGGATAGCAGCTCCATATCCGCCTTGCGGCAAACCTCTGCAATGCTCCGTTCCAGATTGCGGACACCGGACTCCCGGGTGTAGCAGGTAATGATCTCACGAATGGCATCATCGGAGATCTTCAGCTGTGTCTTTTTGAGACCGTGCTTGCTAAGCTGCTTGGGAATCAGATGATTCTTGGCGATCATCAGCTTTTCTTCGTCAGTGTAAGAGCCCAGCTCAATGACCTCCATACGGTCAAGGAGGGGTCTCGGAACGGTGTCTAAGGTGTTTGCAGTAGTGATAAACATTACACCCGAAAGATCGTAAGGGATCTCAAGGTAATGGTCGCGGTAAGTGCTGTTCTGCTCAGCATCCAGCACTTCCAGCAGCGCTGCTGCGGGATCGCCCCGGTAATCGCTGCCCATCTTATCCACTTCGTCAAGAAGCAGCAACGGATTCGTGCTGCCGGCTTGGATCATGGCAGAAATGATTCGACCGGGCATTGCACCAACATATGTCTTTCTGTGGCCGCGAATATCCGCTTCATCGTGGACACCGCCGAGGGAAATGCGGGCCATCTTGCGGTTGAGGCTCTTTGCGACGGAATAAGCAATGGATGTCTTACCAACACCGGGAGGGCCAACGAGGCAGATAATCTGCGGCGGCATCTCGGGAGCCATCTGCCGTACGGCAATTGTCTCCAGAATGCGTTCCTTTACCTTCTGCAGGCCGTAGTGATCCTTCTCAAGGATCTTTCTGGCGGCGGACACATCCACACGCTCCTTGGTTTTCTTGTTCCAGGGAAGCTCAAAAAGCGTATCAAGATAGTTACGCAGAACAGCTCCCTCAGAAGATCCAAAAGGCTGCTTTTTTAAGCGGTCAAGGTCCTTAAGAACCTTCATTTCGCTGTCCTCACTCAGTTTCAGAGCCTTGATCTTGCGCTCATAGGCGGCAAATTCACTTTCCTCATCGTCACCAAGCTCATCGTGAATTACCTTTAACTGCTCACGCAGGTAGTAATCCTTTTGCTGGCGGTCGATATTCGCTTTGGTCTTTTCCTGAATGTCGGACTCAAGACGCAGCATCTCGATCTCCTGCCGGAGCATCTTGACTGCCATCTCAAGACGGCGAACCGGGTTCATCTGACCAAGAAGCTTGATCTTGTCAAAAAAGTCGATACCGGAATTTTGCGCAATGCAGTCAGCAAGGAAGCCGGAATTATCCGAAGACAGCATACGAAGCTGGATAGCCTGAGCAGGATACTCAGAAATCTCAAGATAATTTGCATACAGCACATTGGCATCTCTGCGCAGGGCTCTTGCACGGATTGTGTCTGTCAGTTCCGTTTCCGGAATAGACGCAACCGTGCCCATCAGATAGCTGTCCATGGGGCTCATGGTGCTGATACGGGCACGGCAAATGCCGGTGACCAGCACGCGCAGGCTGTCGCCGTGGGTCTTCAATACCTGTTTGACCTTGGCAATGGTGCCGATGTGGTAAAGATCCTCAAGCTTGGGATCGTCTACAGCAATATCCTTTTGCGGGATCAGCAGCAAGGTCTGATCCTTTTTCATCGCCTCGTCCAGGGCACGGACAGACTTGGCCCGTCCAACCTCAAAATGTACGGTCTGGTCGGGAAAGACCGCCAAACCTCTTAATGCTAAAATCGGCATAACGCCGACTGATAATTTCTCGTTCATAGGATTCTATCCTCCATGGAAATGTGCGAAGAAGGGGGTATCGCCTACCCCCTTCCAATGTGCTTATTTACCGCTAGCCACTTTCGCTCTGGGCTTAGCTTTGTCCCGGATGATGGTAGGCTCCCCACCCCGGATCGCCTCCTTAGTAATGACGACCTTTTTGATGGACATGTCAGACGGGATCGTATACATGATCTTCATCATAACACCTTCCATCACAGATCGCAGGCCTCTTGCGCCGATCTGACGCTCCAAGGCCTTCTTAGCAACCTCTTGCAGGGCTTCCCTGCTGATCTCCAACTCCACATTGTCCATTTCCAGCAGCTTTTCGTACTGGCGTGTCAATGCGTTCTTGGGCTCTGCAAGGATCTTAACGAGGTCTTCCTCGGTAAGGCTTTGCAGGCATGCAATAACGGGCACACGGCCGATCAGCTCAGGGATAATGCCGAACTTCAAAAGGTCATGGGGCTCGACTTGCGCAAGGATCTTGCCCACATCTCTGTCCTTTTTGCTTTGCACCGGTGCATCGAAACCGATGGCACTGCGATCTGTACGGGCTTCGATGATCTTATCAAGACCGTCAAAAGCGCCGCCGCAAATAAACAAAATGTTGGTGGTATCGATCTGGATCATTTCCTGCTGGGGATGCTTGCGGCCACCCTGAGGCGGTACGCTGGCAACAGTACCTTCCAAAATCTTCAGAAGTGCCTGCTGCACACCCTCGCCGGAAACATCGCGGGTAATGGAAGTATTCTCGCTCTTACGGGCGATCTTATCCATTTCATCGATGTAGATAATGCCATGCTCAGCACGGTCAATATCAAAGTCAGCTGCCTGCAAAAGACGAAGCAGGATGTTTTCAACATCGTCACCCACATAACCGGCCTCAGTCAAGGTTGTGGCGTCTGCGATAGCAAAAGGCACATCCAAGATCTTAGCAAGGGTCTGTGCAAAGAGGGTCTTGCCGGATCCGGTAGGCCCGATCAGCAAAATGTTGCTCTTTTGCAGCTCAACATCGGTATCTTGTGCAAGATATACCCGCTTATAGTGGTTATACACCGCTACAGAAAGGGCGATCTTCGCGTCTTCCTGCCCAATGATATAGTTATCCATGAAGGCTTTCATCTCCATGGGGGTGGGCAGGCGCTCCGGCTTATGACCGGCGCCGTTTAACTCGATCTCACTGCGCAAAAGCTCACTGCAGGCCTGAACGCAGTCACTGCAGATATATACACCGGGGCCGGCGATGAGCCGTTCCACCTGTGTTTCCCGCTTGCCGCAAAAGCTGCAACGGATGGACTGGTCGTTACTTTTTGCCATGAAACTCAGGTCTGCCTTTCATAAAAATCAGTGATGCTCTAAAACACGGTCCACAAGACCGAATTCCATTGCCTCCTGCGCGGTCATGAAATTATCGCGCTCACATGCAGCGGTAACTTCCTCCACGCTCTTGCCGGTATTCTCAGCAAGAATGCGGTTCATGCGGTCCTTAATGGTCTGCAGACGCTTCATGTGAATGGCCATATCGGTGATCTGACCCTGGGTACCGGCGCTGGGCTGGTGGATCATGATCTCGGCATTGGGCAGCGCAAGGCGCTTACCCTTTGCACCGGCACTGAGCAGAAATGCGCCCATGGATGCCGCCATGCCAACACAGATGGTCGCCACATCGCACTTGATGTACTGCATGGTGTCGTAGATCGCCATACCGGCGGTAACAGAGCCGCCGGGGCTGTTGATATAAAACTGGATATCCTTGTCCGGGTCCTGTGCTTCCAGATAAAGAAGCTGAGCAACCACCAAAGATGCAGTGGTATCGTTGACTTCCTCGGACAGGAAAATGATGCGGTCGTTCAGCAGACGGGAGAAAATATCGTAGCTGCGTTCACCGCGGCTGGTCTGCTCAACAACATAAGGTACTAAACTCATGGTCATGTCTCCTTTCATGGGTCTGAAACATTCTAACCACAGAAGAGGAAACTTATTCCTCTGTCTTCTCCTCAGCCTTGGGGGCAACAGGCTTTGCGTTATCAACGATAACCTTAACAGCCTTACGAGTCTTCAGGCTGGTGGTGATCTCCTCGGCAGGGACCATGCCCTTGACCTTATCCAGCTCCAGGCTGTACTGCTCAGCAACAGCTGCATACTCGGCCTCGACCTCCTCGTCGGAAACAGTGATGCCCTCGACTTCGATGATCTTTTCCAGAGTCACATTGGCCTTAGCCTGCTTCTCAGCAGCGGGACGGAATGCGTTGCGCATAGTGTTCAGATCGCCGCCCATCATCTTGGCATACTGCTCAACTGAGTAGCCGCTCATCTGCAGCTGGTAAGCAAAGCGCTCCATCTGGTTGTCCAGCTCAGCCTCGACAAGAGCCTTTGGCATATCAACGGTGGTGTTGTCGGCAGCTGTGTCAACACAAGCCTGCTCAAAAGCGGCATCGATCTGCTTCTGTGCGTTCTGCAGAGCCTTCTCGTAGATGTCCTTTTTCAGCTCCTCGAGAGTCTCAAACTCGGAAACGTCCTTAGCAAACTCATCGTCCAGAGCGGGAACGTTGGTAGCAGTGACCTTGTTGCACTTGACATGGAAAACAACTGCCTTGCCTGCCAGATCCTTGTGATAATCCTCGGGGAAAGTGATATCAATGTCCTTCTCCTCGCCGGCGGACATGCCAACAACCTGCTCCTCAAAGCCGGGAACAAACTGGCCAGCGCCCAGCTTCAGGTCATGACCTTCGCCCTTGCCGCCATCAAAGGGAGTGCCGTCCAGGAAGCCCTCGAAGTCGATGTTAGCAGTGTCGCCCATCTCGGCGGCACGCTCAACAGTCTCGGTGGAAGCAACGTTCTGAGCCATACGGTCCAGCTCAGCCTGTACCTGTGCATCGGAGACAGCAGCCTCCGCCTTGGCGACCTCGATGCCCTTGTACTCGCCCAAAGTGACCTCGGGGTAAACTTCGGTGGTCAGGGTCAGAGTGACGGAGCCGTCCTCTTCAATGTTCATGTCGGTCAGGTTGGGACGGCCGATGGCCTTCACTTCCTTATCGACAACAGCAGCCTGGTAAACCTCGGGGAAGATCTCCTCCAGGCCATCTTCATAGAAAACATGAGCACCATACATCTTCTCGATCAGATAGCGAGGTGCCTTACCCTTACGGAAGCCAGGGATCATGATGTTCTTGCGAGCCTTCAGGTATGCCGCCTGAACACCCTTCTCCATGAGTTCCTTGTCCACTTCGACGACGATGGT
>JAZUNW010000088.1:0-29392 GCA_045604325.1 Faecousia sp.
CAGTTGGTAGAGCAACTGACTCTTAATCAGTGGGTCCCGGGTTCGAGTCCCTGAAGGTGCACCAATGGCCCATTGGTCAAGTGGTTAAGACAGCGGCCTCTCACGCCGTTAACATCGGTTCGAATCCGGTATGGGTCACCAAGATTTCACAGTCCAAAAGGGCTTTGAATATAAAGGTGGTAAAAACCACCGAAATAGAGTTTGTGTTGATTGTCATGTGGGTCCACCTGTTCCCATCCCGAACACAGAAGTTAAGCACATGTACGCCGACAATACTTGGCGGGCGACTGCCCGGGAAGATAGGTAACGCAAACACAAAGAACCAGACTGTTGTCTGGTTCTTCTTTTTATATTTCGTTGCTACTGCACATGACACGCCGGAAGGAGTTGTGTAATTATGATATTTTTTGAAACTAACCGTCTGCGCGTGCGCAACGTTACTGCGAAGGATGCGGATATAATGTATGATTATCGTAATAATGAGATATGTGCCCGTTATCAGCGTGGTCAGACGAAGGACTATGACGGAATTGTTGCATTGGTTGAGCGGCGTAAAGAAGATTTGACGTCTGTAAGTGCTCCTTTTTTGGTTGCAGTTGCACTGAAGGATAATGACGAGATAGTGGGAGAGGTTGTAGTCATGCCTGAGGAAGGCACTATCAGCCTCGGTTATACATTCTCTTATAAGCACCATAGGAATGGCTATGCATTTGAAGCGCTGACTGCGCTTATTAACACGCTTCATGAACGATATCCGGAATGGGATTTTATTAGCTTTACTGAGCCTGAGAACGAGCCGAGTATGAAACTGTTGAAGAAATTGGGCTATAAAGACATGGGGTACATTGCATCCATGAAATCCCGGGCATTTGGCAAATGGACAACGCCTGAAACAGAGACAGAGATTGCGCAGGCAACAACGTACCAATAATGTAAAAGTAACAGGCGTGACCAGTAGGTCACGCCTGTTACTTATTTGCACTTTTCGCAAAGGAATCTGCCAAGGCGCTCCATGGCGATCCGGATCTTTTCCGGAGGTACTGTGCCAAAACTCAGGCGCATGCAGTTCTTCACCGGTGTGCCGTCCACGAAGGATTTTTCACCTGCCACGTAATTGACTTTTACATCGGGACGCACAAGGGCTTCCTTCAAGAGCTCGGTTGTGTCCACATCACCGGGTAGCTTTGCCCAGGTAAACAGGCCGCCGTCAGGATATGTATATTTGGTGCCCTTGGGGAAGCATTTTTCTAAGCACTTCATCATGGTGTCCCGACGCTCACGGTAAAGGTCGCAGATCATCTTATGGTGCTCGTCAAAATAACCGCGCTTAAAGAATTCAGCGCACAGAATCTGAGGAAGCAGAGAAGTGTGGGAATTCATGGCGGATTTAGCATCCTTCAAGTGCTCCATCATCACATCGTCGTGTGCAACCATATAGCCAAGACGGCTGCCGGCAGAAAATATCTTGGAAAAACTGTTACAAAGGATGACATTGCCTGCGGTATCAAAGGATTTGATGGGAGGGAGATCCTCGCCGCTGTAACGGATATCCCGATACGGATCATCTTCCAATACCAGAACATCATACTCTGCAGCGATTTCAGCAAGGTGCTTTCTGCGCTCCAAGCTCAGCGTACGTCCGCTGGGATTCTGGAAGGTAGGGATCACGTAGATCATTTTGGGTGAATGTTTTTTGATCTTATCAATCAGATCCTCCATAATCATGCCCTCATCATCCATTTCCACGCCGACACATTTGGCTTCAAACATCTCAAATGTCTCAACGGCGTGAATGAATGTGGGCTTCTCCACCAGGATAATGTCGCCGGGTTCAATGAAGAGCTCGCAGGTCAATGTGATGGACTCCATTCCGCCAATGGTGACCATGATTCTGCCCGGAGTGGCAGCAACACCCTTAGGGTTCAGCAGTTTATCACAGATAACCTCCTGCAAGTCCTTGACACCGGCCGTAGGACCGTACTGCAGGGCTTCAATATCGCGGGAGTCCGTGCGAAGAATGTCATTACTGATCTGACGGAGAATGTCTACGGAAGTGCTTCCTTTGCGGGAGCGCCGATACCAAGGGAAATCAGATCGGGATCGCCGAGCGCGCCAAAGATGCCTTTGACCACTGCTGCGGATTCCGCCATTGCCGCAATTCTGCGGGCGTATTTATCCATGGTTATCTCCTTATTTACCGTACTTTTCGTCGATTTCATTAAAGAGTTCTTCAAAAGGTAGCGTTTATATATGTTATTATAGCGTATTCCCATAAAAATGCAAGATAATTGGTTGGTTTCGAATCAATTAGGCATAATGTTTGCAAGATGCTTTGCGCAGGACAAAAGTGCAGCGCGGCACTGGGTGATCTTTTCTTCTGTCATTCTGCCCTTGGGGCCGGAGCAGCTTATCGCAGCGACAGGATAGCCGCGATCATCCAGCACAGGTACGGCAACACAAACAAGACCGTATTCGAATTCTTCCCGCTCGATGGCATAGCCGTTTTTGCGGATCTGCTGAAGCTGTGCGGCTAAGGCAGGGGCGTTGGGGACGGTGTTTTCTGTATACCTGCCAAACTGAAATGTTGAAATAATAGAGGTGGTTTCTGAAGCGGGAAGGTGGGCGAGGATGGCCTTGCCAACCGCAGTGCAGTACATAGGCAGGCGCTGACCCGTTTTGGTACAGATACGCATGGACTGGGAACTTTCTTTCTTGATGAGATAAACAACATCGCTTCCATCGGGACGAACATAGTTTACGGTTTCGCCCAACTCGGCAACCAAGCGTTCCAGTTCGGGCATGACAAGACGACGGGTGCTGGTGTTGACAAGGCTGCCAAGACGGAACATCTCCAATCCCAGACGGTAGCGGCCGGTGAAGCTGTCTTGTTCCAGTAAGCCTTCTGCTGCCAAGGTGGCAACAATGCCGAATGCGGTGGATTTGTTCAAACCGGACATTTCAGCAATCTCGGTGATACCCAGTAATTCGCGGTTCTCGAAGCAGCGCAAAATATCAACTGCACGGCTGACGGATTGTATCATATTATCACCCCTTGTTCAATAATATAGCACAACATGCTGAAAAAGTCTACCGCCTATTGCAAAAATCGCAGAATTTTGTTACCATATGGAAAAGAAGGTGCGTGAGTGTATGGAAATTTTATATCGTGACGCGGACATCGTCGTATGTATCAAACCGCCACGGGTGCTTTCTACTGACGAGCCCGGCGGGTTGCCAGAGCTTGTTCGGCAGGAGCTTGGGATTCAAGATGTGCGGACTGTGCACCGTCTTGACCGGGTGGTCAGCGGCGTGATGGTCCTTGCGCGAAATGCAAGAGCTGCGTCGGAGCTGTCCCGTCAAATTCAGGGCGATGGGTTCCAAAAGGAATATTTGGCGGTGGTGCACGGTGTAACCGAAAAAGCAGGAACACTTACCGATCTGCTTTACCGGGACAAGGCACGCAGGATGACCATGGTGGCAATTGAGCCGGGGAAGGGTGTGCAGGAGGCCATTCTGCATTATCAATGCATGGGATGTAAGCGGGATTTGAGCAAGGTGCAGATCGAATTGGTCACGGGGCGCACCCATCAGATTCGCGTTCAGTTTGCAAGCCGCGGTCTGCCCTTGGTAGGGGAGCGGAAGTATGCCGAGGGGGATGACCCCTGCGAGATCGCGCTGTGGTCTTATAAGATCGGTTTTTCCCATCCCACAACCGGTGAGCGCATGGTGTTTTCCAAAGAGCCGCCTGCCGGCTATCCGTGGAATTTGTTTGATTAAAAAGGAGCTTGTGGAATGAGTCATTACGATTTCTTTCAGAACAAAGAATGTGAGTATTTTCCCTGCCATAAGGGTGCGGACGCGGAAAGCTTTAGCTGCCTTTTCTGCTATTGCCCGCTCTATGCCCTTGGAGACAGTTGTGGCGGCAATTTTACATACACGGAAAACGGAATTAAGGATTGCTCTAATTGCCTAAAGCCCCATCGCCGGGAAAACTATGAAAAGATTACGGAAAAGATGGTAGATGTCATGGAGCTTGTGAAAAAGAAGCCTTGATTTTTCCTGCGTGCGTTGATATAATGATCGGGCTGTATGTGGAGAGTTACTCAAGTGGTCGAAGAGGCGTGACTCGAAATCTCGTAGGGCGTGTAAGCGTCGCCAGGGTTCAAATCCCTGACTCTCCGCCAAATATGAAATCCCCACCAAAAGGTGGGGATTTCATATTTAACAAGGATAGGGAAGGGATTTGAACGATTAAATGCACGCGGATGAGCGTTGCTTGCCGCCGGACTCGACGGCGGCAACACATTTATTAAACAAATCCCTGACTCTCCAGCAATTGTATTTTTTGCTGATTAGGAGGCATCAAGCATGGCCGAGGTCCGCATTGTTTACATGGAAAAGACCGATGCAGATAAACTGCTGCCGGTGCTTTTTGATATATTGTATGAAAATATGAAGTCCTTCACATTCTTCGGTGATTATGACACGGAAAAGAGCGGGTTTATCCGTGAAGTTGGTCGTGCTTTGAAAAAAGAGCCCCGCAAGATCATTCTTATGTATGCCGGCAACTGTTTGGCGGGTTATTTTCAGTACTATGTTAATAACGGCGTTTTTATGGTTGAGGAGATTCAGCTTCGTTCTCAATACCGGCTGACTGGTATGTTTGCGAAACTTATACGCGTCTTGAAAAAGGTTATTTCGGAGGATACCCAGTGGATCGAGGCTTATGCCCACAAGAACAATTTGCATTCTCAGTCTATCATGCAATCTCTTGGCATGGAGTGTATTGAAGAAACGGAAGCGTTGCTTCATTTCCGTGGCAGTTTTGCAAAACTGCACAATCGGTTTTAATTTGCTAAATCCGGCAAGAATATAATAAAAAGCGGAGGTGCGGTATATGTGCACAGCAGCCACCTATAAGACAAAGGATTTTTATTTTGGCCGGACATTGGACTATGAATTTTCCTATGCAGAGGAAGTGACGGTCATGCCCCGGAATTTCCCTCTGCCGTTTCGGCATGTGGACAGCTTAAAAAGCCACTATGCAATCATCGGCATGGCGTATATCCAGCAGGACTATCCCTTATATTATGATGCCATAAATGAAAAAGGGCTTGGCATGGCAGGGCTTAACTTTGTGGGCAACGCGGTGTACGGTAAGCCTGTGCAGGGCAAGGACAACATTGCTCATTTTGAATTCATCCCGTGGATATTGGGGCGGTGTGCTACTGTGCGGGAAGCAAGAAGGCTGCTTGATAAGATCAACCTGGTGGATACGTCCTTTAGCCAGCAGCTGCCGGTATCTCAGCTGCATTGGATCATTGCGGATAGGGAAGAGGCAATCACTGTCGAAGCAGTTGCGGATGGGCTGCGTATATATGATAACCCGGTTGGTGTACTGACCAATAATCCGCCTTTTGACGAGCAGATGTTCCGCTTGAATGATTATATGAGCCTATCTACCAAAGAGCCGGAGAATCGGTTCTCCGACAAGCTTTCACTGAGGGCGTATAGCCGGGGGATGGGGGCGATAGGCCTGCCGGGAGATCTTTCGTCCATGTCCCGGTTTGTAAGGGCAGCCTTTGTGAAAATGAATTCTGTTTCCGGCGATTCGGAATCAGAAAGTGTCAGCCAGTTCTTTCACATCCTCGGTGCGGTAGATCAGCAGCGGGGCTGCTGTGAAGTAAAGCCGGGGGAGTACGAAATTACAATTTACACTTCCTGCTGCAATGCGGATAAGGGTATTTATTACTACACCACTTATGAAAATCACCAGATTACGGCAGTGGATATGCACCGGTGCGACTTGGACGGCAGTGTGCTTTGCCGCTATCCGCTGATTACCGGCCAGCAGATCAAATGGCAGACCCAATGGGGTTAAAGGAGTTTGTTGACCCGTTTACGGGTTGCGAGAACAAGAAGGCATAAAGAAAACCCCTTAAGGGGTGGCCCGTAAATGAAATGCGGTCGGCAAACCATTCAGAGCCCCTTTAGGGGCAATCGTTTGTAAAAAAGCCCTTCTAGGGCTAAATCAAGCTCCCGGCTTAGCCGGGGGTCATGACTCTCTGGGCATTCTGATAGACCTTCTTTATGTAAAGATTAGGGGAAATGTACAAGTTGCACATACCTTTTCTACCATAAAGGGGAAATGATGTCAATACATAATCATATTATAAATTTGTCAAAATGAACTGTCGGTGAGCAAAAAACAATTGCGTGCGGTGTGTATAAAAAAAGCTTGATTTTTTGTGTATAGTGTGTAAAAATGGGAACATACTAAGTGGAAGGGAAATAGGAGTATGAACAAGGTCTACATTCCCGAAGGCTACAAGCCTGTGCTGGATGCCTATGATACCCAGCGGGCCATCGCCTATATCAAAGAAACATTCCAGCAGGAGTTTTCTGCTGCCCTAAACTTAAAGCGTGTATCTGCGCCGCTGTTTGTTACCCAACAGTCCGGCCTGAATGACAACCTGAACGGCTATGAGCGGCCTGTATCTTTTGATGTGCCTGCTGTCGGAGCAGACGCGCAGGTGGTACACTCTCTTGCCAAGTGGAAGCGCCTGGCGCTGAAGCGCTACGGCTTTACTGTTGGCAACGGTCTTTACACAGATATGAATGCTATCCGCCGTGATGAGGATTTGGACAATGTTCACTCTATCTATGTGGACCAGTGGGACTGGGAAAAGGTCATCACCAAGGAAAACCGCAATTTAGATTATCTCAAGCTGATCGTCCGTGCCATTGTGCGGGCTATCTGCGATACCAATGACCGGCTCCATGTCCGCTTTCCTCAGCTTCGTGCGGAGCTGAAGAGGGAAGTATCCTTCATCACCACCCAGGAGTTAGAGGATCTGTATCCGGACCTGAAAACCGGCTCTGAACGTGAGAAGGCCTACTTAAAAGAGCATAAGACCGCCTGCATTATGCAGATCGGTGGCTGTCTTCGCTCCGGTAAGCCCCATGACGGCAGAGCTCCGGACTATGACGACTGGCAGCTTAACTGTGATATCTTCTTCTGGGATGAGGTGCTTGGCAGGGCACTGGAAATTTCCTCTATGGGTATTCGAGTGGATGCAGAGGCTATGGACCGTCAGCTGAAACTGGCAGGCTGCGATGACCGTCGGGCACTGCCGTTCCATCAGATGCTCTTAAACGACGAGCTGCCCTTGACCATTGGCGGCGGTATCGGACAGTCTCGTCTGTGTATGCTGATGATGAACTGCGCCCACATTGGCGAAGTCCAATCCAGCATTTGGGATGCGGAAACGGTTTCTGCCTGCGAAAAAGCAGGAATTCCGCTGCTGTAAGAGAATAACATCGCCCCGGTTTGCAGTAATTTAGCAAACTGGGGCGCTTTTTATACATCGGTTTGGTGAATGTGTTTAGTTTTTGAGGTTGGAATTTGGAAAAACTGTAAAAAGTACACATATTTGTATTTACAATACGTGAAATATCGTGTATTATGTAGTTGCAAATTAAGAATTAAGGAGGAAACTGACTATGCGCAAACTCACCGCACTTGTTCTTGCACTTGTAATGGTGTTGGCACTGGCTGTGCCCACCCTTGCTGCAGGAACCAAATCCGATGACATCGTTATTCTTTACACCAACGATGTCCACACCTACATCGATGATGTGCTGAGCTACGATGTGATCGCCGGTCTCAAGCAGGAGCTGCTGACCCAGTACAACAATGTGCTGCTGGTAGATGCAGGCGACCATGTTCAGGGCACTGCCTACGGCTCTATGGACAAGGGCGAGACCATCATCAAACTGATGAATGCAGCCGGCTATGATCTGGCAACCTTGGGTAACCATGAGTTTGACTACGGCATGGAAGGCCGCATTAAGGTCACCGATGACTGGGCTCAGTTCCCCTATGTTTCCTGTAACTTCTATGAAGAGGCTGCCGGTGTTCGCGGCAATAATGTTCTGGATGCATATAAGATTTTTACCATGGGTAGCGAGAAGGTAGCTATCATTGGCATCACCACTCCCGAAACCTTTACCAAGTCTACACCTGCTTATTTCCAGGATGGACAAGGTAATTACATTTACGGTATTTCCGGCGGTACTGACGGCGCAGCCCTTTATGCCGATGTGCAGAAAGCCATTGACGATGCAACTGCCGCTGGCGCAACCAAGGTTATCGCTCTGGGCCACCTTGGTGACGATCCCGCTTCCAAGCCCTGGACCAGCGAGGAGACCATCGCCAATGTGACCGGTCTTGACGCATTTATCGACGGTCACTCCCATTCCACCATTGAAAAGAAGGTGGTCAAGGATAAGGCAAACGGTGATGTGGTTTTGACTCAGACCGGCGAATACTTCGGCTCCATCGGCATTATGATTATCGATGCCACCACTGGCGAGATCAGCACCGATCTGATCGGCGTTAACGAGGTTATGAGCGGTGAGGAAGTTGTGGATTATACAATTTCTTCTGATCTGTATTTTGGTACTGACCTGGTTTCCCAGCTGTCCGTTTCTGCCGTTAAGACGATCATCGATGCATGGATTGCTGAGATCGATACCCAGCTGGGCACTGTCATTGGCTCTATTGCGCTGAAGTTTGACAACTATGATGCAGAGGGCAATCGCTTGGTGCGTAAGGTCAGCACCAACACCGGCTCCTTTGCTGCTGACGCACTGTACTATCTGTTCGACAACATGGATATGGATGTTGATGTTGCCATCATGAATGGCGGTGGCGTGCGTAATAAGGCCATCACCGGCGACATTTCCTATAAGACCTGTAAGGATATCCACACCTTCGGCAATGTGGCCTGCCTGCAGACCATTACCGGTCAGCAGCTGCTGGATGCTTTGGAGTGGGGCGCTCGCGGTACTCCGGATGAAGAGATCGGCGGCTTCCTGCACACCGCAGGTATCACCTATGAGATCAACACTGACATTGCCTCCACTGTTCAGATGGATGACAAGACTGTTTGGACCGGCGGTCCCACCGGTGATTACCGTGTTCAGAATGTGAAGGTCTACAACAAGGAGACCGGCAAGTATGAGGCTCTGAAGCTGGATGCGAAGTACAATCTGGCGGGTTACAACTACACCCTCCGGGATCTGGGCGATGGCTTTGCCATGTTTGACGGTGCTGTGAATGTCCTTGACTATGTCATGGAAGACTACATGGTCCTTGCCAACTATGTTCAGGGCTTTGAAAATGGCGTTGTCGGCGCAACCAACAGCCCCCTGAATGAAAAGTACGCAGGCCTGAAGATCAACTATACCGAAGTGACCGGTGACGGCCGCATCGTCCTTGTTGAGGACCTGCCGCCCAAGACCGGTGATGCCAATGTGGTGCTGGCCGCTGTGATGGGTATTTCCTCGCTGATGAGCATGGGCGCACTGACCGTTCTGAAAAAGCGCAGCTAATCATAACTTAAAAAAGACCACCCCTCGGGGTGGTCTTTTTGTTTATCCTAATAAGACATCAGATATAAGCATTACGCAAAAGCCAACGAGCAGAGCATAAGTAGCGCCACGCTGGCTGCCATGGGCATGGGTCTCGGGGATCATTTCATCGCTGATGACGTAGAGCATGGTGCCGCCGGCAAAGGCCAGCGCAAAGGGGAGAATGGCAGAGGCGACCGTAACGGCAAAGTAGCCCAGCAGCGTGCCGGCAACTTCGACCAAACCGGTGATAAGGGCACACACAAAAGTTCTGCGGGGGCTGATTTCGGCTGCCAGCATAGGGCCAATGATGACCATGCCCTCCGGAATGTTCTGCAGGGCGATGCCGCCTGCGATGATGAGGGCTTCAGATGTGTTGCCGGAACCGAAGCTGACACCGGCTGCGATGCCTTCCGGCAGGTTGTGAATGGCGATTGCTGTGACAAACAGCAAGACCTTGCTGAGCTTGGCGTCCTTAGGGTGATCTTCATCCTCTGCACCTACAAGACGGTGCATATGGGGTACAAGCTTATCAATAATGTTAAGGCTCAAAGCACCTACGAATATGCCCGCTACGGTAATCAGAAGCCCAAACGCACCGCCGTATTCCAGAGAGGGGAGAATGAGACCAAGCACAGCAGCGGCAAGCATGACGCCTGCGGCAAAGGATAGCACGATGTCGCTGAATTTGTGGGATATATTCTTAAAAACAAAACCGATCACAGAGCCAATAACGGTAGCACCGCCAACGCCCAGTGCGGTAAGAAGTACCATTTTCATGTTTTTGACCTCCTCATATTGGTTTGATTAAAGTATAGCATCCTGCACAAAGAAATGCAACGACTTATGTAATAAACCCTACGGGTATGAAGGTAACTATTGCTTGCATGCACGGTTTGTGTGTGATATACTTACAAAGATTAGGAAATAAAGGAGCTCTTTTTATGGAAAAGAAAGTCGGTATTTTATTTGATCTGGACGGCACGCTTCTGGATACGCTGGAGGATTTGACAGATGCCACCAATTATACCCTGCGGCATTTTGGTCTGCCGGAGCGCTCCATTCAGGATATGCGCCGCATTTTGGGAAACGGTGCGCTGTATCAATTGGCTACATCCCGTCCAGATGGTGCAACTGAGCCCGACCCCAATGAAATGTTGAAGGTATATCTTCCGTATTATGAAGTCAACAGCAAAAATAAGACCAAGCCCTATGACGGCATTCCCGAGGCTTTGGCAGAGGTGGCTGAGAAGTACCCCGTTGCTGTTGTTTCCAACAAGCCGGATTCTGCTGTAAAGCTCCTGTGTGCGGATTATTTCCCCGGCTATTATGCACTGGGGCAGAGTGACGAATGCCCCCGCAAGCCCGCTCCCGATATGGTCTACAAGGCTATGAAGGATATGGGCGTTGATAGTTGCGTTTTTGTTGGCGACAGCGAAGTGGATGTATTTACCGCAAACAATGCAGGCGTGCCTTGCCTTGCGGTTCTGTGGGGCTTCCGTGACCGGGAGATGCTGGCGGAAAACGGAGCTAAGTATTTCTGCGATGATACCAAAAAACTGCTTTCTTGCATAGAGGAGATCGTAAATGGTTAAATTTCTGATGATTCGTCACGGTCAAAGCGAGGCCAATTTTATGGGATGCTTTGCCGGCCATCTGGACAGCCCTGCGACAGAACTTGGCTTGAAACAGGCAAAGCTTGCTGCAGAATATGTGGCGAAGAATTATAAAGTGGATGCGGTATATTCCAGCGACTTAAAACGGGCCGCCGCAGTTGGCAAAGCTGTGGCTAAAGCTACAGGCTTGATGATGCAGCCAGATCAGCGGCTTCGTGAGATCGATGCAGGAGATTGGGAGGGAGTTTCCTTCGATAAGCTGGTAAGCGACTTTCCTTCCTATCAGGTCTGGTGCAAAGATATCGGCAACTCCAAGTGTGAAGGCGGTGAGTCTGTTGCTCAGTTGCAGAAGCGGATCGTTGGCAGGCTGAAAGAGATTGCCAAAATGCATCCCGGTGAAACCATCGTCATTACCACCCATGCTACGCCTGTCCGTGTGACACAGTGTTATGCTGAGGGCAGACCCCTAAGTGAAATGAAGGATATTCCCTGGGTATCCAATACATCTGTTACAGAAATAGATTATGACGGCGACTTCCATATCGTTCGTGTCGGTTATGACGGTTATCTTGGTGATGCTGTCAGCACCCTGCCGCCAAATGTATAAGCATTACATCCGCAGACTTTGTCTGCGGGTGTTTTTTTAGTGTCTACTTTTGCTTGACAGATGCACTTAGGCGGAGATTGTGACTCAAATGATGTTGACAATGGTTGAAATGAGTGATATAATTGTTAAGACTATAAGTGGGTATTATGCCCTTTCGGTAGGATAGAGTTGGCTGGCTGTGGAGGATATATACATGGATGAGAGAAATGTAGAAAAGAATGAAACCGTGATCGACCTGCAGCGGCTGATCGGTGCGGTTTTTAACAAGATCTGGCTGGTTGCGATCGTTTCCGTATTGTGCGCAGTGGGATCTTTTTTGGGTACATTCTATTTTGTAACCCCCCAGTACAAATCTTCCGCCATGTTCTATGTCAACAACACCAATTTCTCTCTGGGTGATACGTCTCTCAGCATTTCTTCCAGTGACATCAATGCATCTAAGAACCTGGTAAACTCCTACATCGTTATTTTGAAGACGAGGGAGACCTTGAATGATGTTATTGACTATGCCGGTGTCGATCTTACATATGGCCAGTTGAGCGACATGCTCAGTGCAGCTTCGGTAAACTCCACGGAAATCTTCAAAATTACCGTCACCAGCGCTGATCCGGAGCTGGCGACCAAGATCGCCAATGCGATTGAGGAGATCCTGCCCAAACGCATAAAAAATATCATTGAGGGAACTTCTGCTAAGGTTGTTGACTCTGCGGTGGTTCCTGTAAACCCCAGCTCTCCCAACTATACCGAAAATACGTTCATTGGCTTCTTGATTGGCCTTGTAGCGATGGTAGCGATGATCGTATTGAAAGAGATCTTTGATACCAAGATCCGTACAGAAGACGACATTACCTCTGTTTGCAAACACCCCATTTTGGCAGCTGTGCCGGATATGGTCCTTACGGAAAAAAGTGACGGCTATTATGGATATGGCAATAGACGCAAAAAGGTATCAACGCCCCGCAATGCGGCAGAAGAAACCAATCTCATTGGATCTGAAATCAGCTTCTCTGCATCCGAGGCTTACAAGCGTTTGCGTACAAAGCTGCAGTTTTCCTTCTCTGATGAAGGAACTTCCCGTGTGATCGGTGTTTCCAGTGCACTTTCCGGCGAAGGCAAGAGTCTTTCTGCTGTTAACCTTTCTTATATGCTTTCGCAGCTGGATAAGAAGGTTATTCTTGTGGACTGCGATATGCGCCGCCCCTCCCTTGCTGCCAAGCTGGGTATTGAGAAGGTGCCCGGACTTTCCAGCTATTTGTCCGGTCAGAGCCATATGGATACACTCATCCAGAAGTGCGGCATTAAGAATGAAGAGAATGCATTTGATGTGGTTGTTGCAGGCCGCAACCCGCCCAACCCTATCGAACTGCTGAGCTCTGCAAGAATGGAAAGAATGCTTGCCAAGCTGCGGGAAAAGTACGATTATATCATTCTCGACTTGCCTCCTGTTGGTGAGGTTAGTGATGCACTGGCGGTAGCGAAGATTACAGACGGCATATTGCTGATCGTTCGTCAGCATTACTGCCACAGAACCGCACTGAGCGACTGTATACACCAATTTGAGTTCGTGGATGCAAAGATCCTTGGTGTTGTATATAACTGCGCCACTGAGCCGAATAAGAGTTACGGTTATTACCGCCGCTATTACAGAAAGTATTACGGAAGGTACAACCGCAAATATGAGGGCAGCTATGCAGCCTCCTCTAAGGCTTCTAAGAAGGCGTCTCTTCAGACTGATAAAAATGATGGTCGTTGATTTTCACAGCCACATTCTTCCCGGAATGGATGATGGAAGCAACAGCGTTGAGACATCTATCGAGATGCTGAAAGCGGAAGCCGCGCAAGGGGTTACCCATGTGATTTCTACACCCCATTTCTATCCTCAAAGCGACTCCCCGGAGCACTTTCTTGAGAAAAGGGCCCATGCAGAGGCTTGCTTGCGAGAGGAAATGGAAAAGCATGAGGGACTGCCTCAACTCACTGTGGGCGCGGAAGTATATTATTTTGGAGCGATCAGCGAGTCGGATATTCTGCCGGGATTGACAATCGGTGAAAGCCGTTGTGTCATGATAGAAATGCCTAATATGCTTTGGACAGAGCAAATGTACCGGGAATTGGCCGGCGTATATGAAAAGCAAGGCATTATCCCGATCATTGCCCATGTTGACCGCTATATCAGCCCGTTACACATGCATGGTATTCCCAAAAAACTGGAAGGGCTTCCGGTATATGTGCAGGCCAATGCTGCATCCTTTCTGCGCTGGAATACGCGGCACATGATGCTCCGTATGCTGCGTTACGGTCAGATCCATTTGCTTGGTTCTGACTGCCACGGCATGAAAGATCGCAGTCCCAATCTCTTGGATGCAGTAAAGTGCATTAAAAAGCATCTTGGTGAAGATGCGATCGCACACATCAAGTGCTGCGAAAGGGAAGTATTATCATTAAGTATGTAAATTCTCTGGAATGGAGTTATGCAGTATGAAGCGAATTGTTTTTATTATCGTTGCCGCTGTGATGTGCATGGCTATGGCTTGCCCTGCCTTTGCGGCGGAGGGTGAGTTCGTGCCCAGCATTTCTTACAAGGGCTCTCCTGACATCGTTACAGTAAAGGACTCCGACGGTAATGATGCCAGTGGTATCATTAAAGACAAGGAAGGCAATGTTGTCAATTATATCTATGGTCCCTGCCTTGTTATAACACCGGTATCCGGGGCCAATACTTCCACACTGATTCCGTCGGATTCAAAGGAAGTGCTCCTTGATGTTTATGAGGCGCTTTCTACCGGCATGATGGTGCTGCCGTATGAGAAGTATAATACAGAACTAAATCCCAATGAAATGGTGATCCGTGACCTGTTTGATGCTTCCTGGTTGTGTGGTGACCATCCCGTTATGGTTGTGCCGGATGGTGTTACGGTTACAATTACCTTCAATCTGGGGGTTGATGCAAATGAGACGGTTTACTGCATGACCTACACGAATAATGAGTGGGCCCCCATTGTTAGTGTGACGAACAATGGTGACGGTACTGTGACCTGCGTGTTTGAGCATTTCTGTCCCATTGCCTTTGCTGTTCGCAGTAAGACTCCTCCTTCTCAGACAGGTGATCCGATTGGTCAGACCATGTATATTTGGGTCGCCGTTATGGTTGCTTCTGCTGCTGCAGTTGTTGTGCTGCTTGTGGCAGGTCATCGCAAGAACAACCGGTAAGAATTTAACGGATAGGATGATGTGCAATGAAATGGCGTAAAAATGCAGGTAAAATTGCGTATCTCGGCGTCATTCTGATCCTGGTGCTTGTAATGATCTTCAGTGGGCTCCAGATCCTGGAGTCCACTGTTTTTCATGATGGGCAGGAGACAGCAGAGACGGCACCGTCTAAAACCATCGTGCGTGACGGCGTGGCATATTTTCCACGGCAGGACATTACCGTACTGATGGTGCTGGGTATCGACAAGTTCGGCCCTGTGCAGGACAGTGAGTCCTACAATAACAGCGGCGCAGCGGATATGGTTTCTTTGCTCATCTTTGATGAAGAGAATGAGACCTGCAATGTTCTGTGCCTAAACCGTGATACCATGGTGAATATGCCTGTTTTGGGCATTGGCGGCAAGGAGGCCGGTAAGATATACCAGCAGCTTGCTCTTTCGCATACCTACGGCTCCGGCCTGTCTGATAGCTGCGAGAACACGAAAAAGGCAGTGTCTGAGTTTCTCTACGGAATTGACATTGACTATTATGTTTCCATGAATATGGATGCCATCGGTATCTTGAATGACGCTGTGGGCGGCGTCACCGTTACCGTTAAGGACGATTTTTCCAATATCGATCCCACCATCACCATGGGTCAGATGACCCTGACGGGTGAGCAGGCGATCCACTTTGTCCGTACCCGTAAGGATATCGATGACCAGACGAACCTTTCCCGTATGGACCGGCAGGAGCAGTACATGGACGGTTTTGTGGAGTCTTTCCGTACCAAACAGGCCGAGGGCACCGAGTTCATCGTGTCTGCATACGATGATGTTTCCGATTACATCGTGACCAACTGCTCCGTCAATGCCTTTTCTGCTATGCTGAACCGTTATGCAGATTATGCGTTGCAAGATGTTATCTCCCCGGAAGGAAAAAATGTGCTTGGACAGACATATTTTGAGTTTTATGCAGATGAAGAGAAATTGGACGATCTGATTTTGCAGCTGTTCTATTCACCCAAATAGACTTTCTGGTTCAATGTCAAAAACGCTCCGCAAAAGCGGAGCGTTTTTTCGTTGCAAAGGGAGGCGTGGTGTGATAGAATAGTGAAAAACAGGAGGTGCTGTTATGAAGAAAACAGTTAATGCGTTCGATTATGCTGGCCACATTATGAAAGCCATGTCCAAAGGCATTCTGCTGACCACTGCCCATGACAGTGAGGTTAACACCATGACAATCGGCTGGGGAGCAATGTGCGTTGAGTGGAATAAACCCATCTTCATTGCCTATGTGCGAGAAAGCCGTTATACAAAGGAAATGCTCCAGAAAAATGGGGAATTTACGGTAAATATCCCTATTGACGGCTATGACAGTAAGATTTTAGGCTACTGCGGAAGAATGTCCGGCAGGGATGTTGACAAGATCAAGGAGCTGGGTCTGACTTTGGAAGATTCTGAAAAAATCTCCGTTCCCGGTATTAAGGAGCTGCCGCTGACCTTAGAGTGCAAGGTGATCTACAAGCAGGAGCAGCCCATCGACCCCATCCCGGAGGATGCCAAGAAGATTTTTTATCCCCTCGGTGATGCCCACACCGCCTACTACGGCGAGATCGTGAATGCGTATTTGATTTCCGATTAATTCTCCTTTTTGTTTTAAGCTTTGCTCATGCAAATATGATAGGTTAGAAATGCATTTCGTACCAGTACCATTTGGGGGATATCTGTTCTACATACATCCAATTATCACCATCTGATTCCTCCCAAAACCATCCTTTACCATCCCTTTTAAATTCTGCGTTGGTGCCTTGGTAGCCAATGGGTTCACCGCTTTCAGAGTAAAAGAAACCTTTGTAAGCAAATGCTCCCGGTTTTTCAAAAAAAACACAGTTAGCATTATGGTAACATTCTGCGCGGTACCCGGCGAATCGTGTGATACCACTATTAGGGTTAGCTAATTGCTCTGTTGCAAAGGTTGTAAGCTGATTTTCCCACACCTTAACAGTTGCATACATTCCCAGCTTAGTATAAGGCGCAAAGGAGAGGAGAACAAGCAAAAGAGTTATCAATAATAATGTGATTTTAATCCATTTATTAAAATAGCCCCTCTTGCCTTTTCTGTTGTCTTCGGAAACGGTGGGCAGTGCTGTATTCAGGGCAGGACTTGTGTGTACGTCTGCGGGTTCTTCGCTTATTTGCTGCAGTTTTTGCCTACAATGCTCACAGCTTTTTAGATGGTGTTCAATAAGTTCCTTACTTTCCTTGCTACAAGTATCATAACAATAAAGCGCAAACAGGTCTTGTATGATCTTACAGGAAACTTTCATAGGCATTACTCCTTATAATATTAGATTTTGTGATTAATATATGATATCTCCTTTCTAATTATATGGTAACATAGTACGGAATAAATTGCAAGAATTGCTCACTTTAATTGGCGATAATAGAAAATTTTGGGCATTATTACCAAAATATAATAGCTAAGAACCAATTTCTGTAATCGATGAGTATTTTTGCAAGGTCATGAATGACTACCGAACAATAAGAAAAACCCGCTGCCAATGGCAGCGGTTTTTATATTGTCCTCTTGCGGTGCCCGGCGAATGTCCTCGGCGACAGTATGCAATAACTCACTTCATCTGCCACCGGCATCATGAAGTGATTTATTCCCACTCGATGGCGTTGGGAGTCAGGTCCATCAGGACGCGGTTAATGCCCTCGACCTCATGAGTGATACGGTGGGTGTTATCGATTCCCTCCACCGTATTTTGCTGTACTTTTATACAAGAACACAAAGATAATTCCATACATGGACAGTATCGATGCATGGGGTGCGTTCGCCAGAAGGGTTCGCAGGTGGCTTTGAAGCAGAAGATTGCCATGGTACCTGCGGTATCATGGCATACAATCGAACGGACCAGGGGAGAGGGCAGTTGTCTGCAATTTTTGCCTGTAAAGCACTTTGTCCATGTGGGAAACATCATAAAAGCCACATTCGTGGGCTACGACTGTTTTAGTTTTTCCCAGATCCAGCATGCGCTGTGCCAGCCGAATGCGGTAAGATGTAATATAATCGTTTGGGGTTGTATTTGTGACCTTTTTAAACTTCCGGATAAATGTTGCCCGAGACATATTGCAGCGTTTTGACAGAATATCAATTGTGATTTTTTCTGAGCAGTTGGTGTGAATATAGGCAATGGCTTGGGATATAACAATGGAGTCATAATCACCTTTTGCCTCGGCTGAAAATGTGCGGTTTGCCATTTTCATAGATAGGTAACCTATGATTTTGAATGCTTCAGCAGATGACAAAATATCGGTCTCGTCAAGCTCCTCTTTTTGGAGCTCCTTATATGCATATAGCACTTTTTTGAGGTAATTCAGAGACTCGGAATCAAGGTGAAGAAAGGTTTTCCTGTTCTGCGCTCTTAGGAAGGGCTCAATTTCAAATAGCACCATAAAACCGGGGAATTTGTTTAATTCAGATTCACATTTTTCGAAGAACAGGTTTTTGATAATAATATGAAAAACATGAAAGTCATCGCTTTGACTTCTATATCCGTGCCGGACTCCAGGTGGAATGACAAAAATATCCCCCGCTTCAGCTGTAAAAGTCTGTGTTTCTATGGTATGAACGCCACTTCCCGATAGAATAATATTAATTTCATGGTAGGTATGATCGTGGATGCCGATAGAGTAATTTTTGAAATAGATTCCCCGCGTTAATGCATGTTCACGATCGTAGAATACTTCTTGGTCAATACTGTGCTTGATTTGCATGGCAAACCTCCGGATGATACGAAATTACAAGAAACAGAGCTTAATTTACTATCATAGTATCAAATCCTCTGGTATAATGCAAGTAGAAAACTACGATTAAGGAGGATTCTTATGAACGAAACAGTGATGCGCTATCTTCAAATCGGAGAGCATTTTGCGGCTGGTTTTTTTGAGGATACAGACAAGGATAACCGATATCGTTTTGCAAAGGCGCTTCTAAGATACTATGAGAATTGCCCACTTCCGGAATATAAAGGCGGGAAGCTCTATCCTTCTGGAGCGCTTGCACTGGGAAACACATATATGATCTATCCGCAGTTTTCGCGAACTTATAATATAAACTATACAGCACTAAAAAACAAAGACCCTGAGCTTTACAAATTCACATTGTCAAATTTTCCTGAAAATCAACTGCCAACGATTGATTGGGACGGCTTGCCCATATACTTTGGGACAGGGTATACTCACACTACACCCAATTATGAGAGAATTTTAAAAGAGGGCTTGGCGTCCTACAAGGAAAGAATAAAGAAAGCAAAGGATGACAGCTTTAGAGAAGGAGAGCTTCTTGCGTTTCAGGCTATTGAGCTTTTTCACAAACGGTGTGTCGAGTATCTTGAGTCTGCTGGAGCGGATGGTGACTTGATTGCCGCCTTGAAAAGAGTTCCTTTCTCAACGCCCCGGAATCTTTATGAAGCTATTGTAGCCTGGAATTTTGTTTTCTATATTGACCTTGGTGACAATGTAGGAAATCTGGAACAGGGTCTTATTCCTTATTACAATGGAGAAGATGTCACAGAGCTTTTAAGAGAACACTTTATTAATGTGGGATCGGATGACGGTTGGTCTTGCCGAATTGGCCCTGAAGAAACACCTCTTTCCAAGCAAATTATTCAAGCGGCAAAGGGCTTGTCCCGCCCCATGGTAGAGCTTTGTGTTAACGAGGATACATCTGATTCGCTGTGGGAATGTGCTTGCAAAAGTATTTCTGAGGGCAATGCCAATCCTTCGCTGTATCACTATGACCTATATATGAAGTGCATGCGGGAGCGTTTTCCGGAGATTCCCGAAGGGGATTTGCAACGCTTTTGTGGTTGCGGATGTACGGAAACGATGCTGCAAGGAATATCGAGGGTAGGTTCTTCTGATGCTTATCTGAATACATTAGGTATATTTAGTCGATATTTGCGGGAGAATCTTGGCAATAAATCAACATTTGAAGAATTTTATAAGGGATATATCGATGTGTTCTGTCAAAGGACAGATGTTCTGATCGAAGAAGTAAACAATTTCTATAAGTACCGCGCGGATAATTTGCCCCATCCGGTCAGAACCATCCTTGTGGATGACTGTATTGATAATGAAACAGACTTCAATGCGGGCGGTGCAAGATGGAACTGGAGCATTATCAGTTTTGCAGGTACGATTAATGTTGTAGAAAGCATGTTGGCGGTTCGCGATCTGGTGTATGAAAAGAAGGAGTACACGGCGCAGGAGTTTATCAAACTGCTGGATGAGGAGAATGAAGATTTTTATCTCAGGCTCCGTAAGTGCCCTCACTACGGCGTAGACGACGACAGAGCAGATGCATTGGCTGCGGATCTTTTAGAGAAGATATTTACATCACTTGATGGTAAGAAGTCCTATTTTGGCCAGGGTTTTCTGTCGTCCTCCATTCAGTTTATTACCTATGTTCCTCAGGGTAAGCATGTGGACGCTACCCCTGATGGAAGACGCAAAGGAGAGCCGCTGTGTGATTCCTTGGGTGCAATTATGGGAAATGATACCAAATCTGCAACTGCTCTAATAAACAGTATTGCAAAACTTCCTCTGGATCGGGCCTTGGGCACACCGGTTGTCAATCTTCGGCTCGATAAGGAGTATGCAGAAAAGATGGTACGGCCACTTGCAGAGGCGTTTTTTGAACAAGGCGGAATGCAACTGCAAATTAACTGTCTTTCCGCAGATGAATTGAAGGATGCTGTGATTCACCCGGAGAAACACGAGAATCTTCTTGTAAGAACAGGCGGTTACATTGCCAGATTTGTGGACCTTTCCCGGCAGATGCAGCAAACGGTTATGAAACGTACAGAGCATAGAGGATAATTCATGAAAAATACGGCACTTGTTATGAAAATAACCAGAGGATCCCTAAGCGATGGAGATGGAATTAGAACAGTGGTCTTTCTCAAGGGGTGCAACCTTCGATGCCAGTGGTGCCACAATCCTGAGGGGATCTCTTTCGATCGTCAAGTAATGGTCTACCCTGAGAAATGCATCCGATGCGGAAAGTGCGCAGAAATCTCCCCTGGAGAATTTGTGCTGGGTGAGTCTTCTGCAAAACATGTTGGTACAGTTGGCGAAAGCACGATGGTCTGTGAAAAGAATTGCCCAAAGTCAGCCATTGAAATCGTGGGAAGAGAAATGACGCCCAGACAGGTCTTCGATGAGATCGTTCGTGATAAGCTGTTCTATAGTAAAAGCAAAGGTGGTGTCACCTTTTCGGGCGGCGAGTGCTTAATGCATATCGGTTTTTTAGAGGAGGTGCTTACCCTTTGCAAAGAGCAGGGGATATCTACAGCTCTTGAAACAGCATTGAATGTTGACTTTACAATGATTCAGCCGTTAGTAGATATGGTTGATCTGTTCATCGTAGACTTGAAGCATATGGATAATGATAAGCACCTGTTTTACACAGGGTGTGAGAACACAAGGATTTTAGAGAATATCAAAAAACTATTTTCTTTACATTCAAATGTCTTGTTTAGGGTGCCCTTGATTCCGTTTGTCAATGATGGCATGGAGGATTTGATTGCGACGGTGGATTTTGTGGCTGCATTGAAAGGTGCCGGAGAAAGAAGAATAGAGCTTTTGAAGTATAATGATCTTGCCGGGAGCAAGTATGAGGCTCTCCAAACGCTGTTTTTGCACTTTGGCACGCCGCAAACGCAAGCACAGCTTGATAAGGTTTGTAAGCTGCTAAAAGAGAGGACCAGTGAGGTTGAGATCTTTCACAACTAAATGTATCGTAAACCAGAGAACAAATGTTTCCCTGGTTTTTGCTATTTGACTGTAAACAGGAATGAAACAAGAATTTCTTTCATGGAATGGAATTATTGATATTTACATAGACATTAATAAACAAGTAACCTATACTTAGGTTTCTATAAGCATCGGTCAATCATAGGAATTGGGGAAACTCTTTTTTTGGTGATTGAACCAAGTGCGGAGCAGAAGAATAAATCCTTACGGATACTTCTTGCTCTGTAGCGCGATGAAATAAAACGAAAATGTAGGAGAGATTACCATGAAAAAAGCGACTAGTTCCTGGTCACGGATGCTGAGCATGGCACTGGCAGTCTGTATGCTCTTTGGTATTGTGGCAACACCTTGCAGTTACTTGGTGGCCCACGCAGAAGCCAATACGCTGGAAGTAGATGTTACCAGCAAGGTGAGTACCCCGATCTACACCGATTCCATGGATACAATCGACGGCTATTATCCGACGGGCTGGACAAGACCCTCCAAAGCACAGAATGCCTTGGCAAGCCAAATCATTCTGCCTGATGCTGCCGGTGAAAGACAGTATTACCAGATGAAGCGCAGTGGCGGAGAGGATAATGGCATTTCTTATGCAACAGCCAATCCTATCTCGGATTACTCCGCAGTGGTTTTGAAATATGATGTCATGGTTGACAACGGCGATATCACCGAATTCAGCGTTTATCTCCCTGCGTTTACAAATGAAGCAAAATCCAGAGCCATTGCGCTGACAATCAAGGATGGTGTGCTGGCGAATGCAGAAAAGACCATGACCCCCGGAACATGGTATACCTTTGAGCTGATCCTCGTCGGATCCGACTGGAAACTCTTTGTAGATGGCGAAAAGGTGCTGGAAGGTAGCATTGGGGATAAGACCATCACCTGTCTGAATATGGGCATTGCCAACCGGGGCGGCCATACTGCAGAAGGACAGGTAGCCGGCACGGATGTTGCCTTTAACATCGACAACATGGCGATTTACTCCTATTGCGCATCTACATCCATCCAGTTTGGAAAGACAAATTACTATATCCAGGTGGGCGATACGGTTACACCGGCATGGAATTTGGCACCTGCAAACGGATATATTCCCTATATTTCTTATTCTTCCGATAATGAACTGGTAGCAACGGTCGATGCCGATACCGGCGTGGTGACCGGTGTTGCAGAAGGCACAGCGACCATTATCGCGACCCCTGCTCCCTCTACCGGCCTTTTGCCCATCACCACAACGGTAACTGTGATGGATCCTTCCAATGTGGGTAATGCCAATGAGGGTCTCGTGAGTGTTCCTGTCTATACCAATTCCATGGATGCGCTCAATACCGGGAATAATCTTTATCCCACGGATTGGGTAAAGGCTTCCGGCGCTCAGAATGCCCGGGCCAGTTCTATTGTGACGGACGCTGCCGGAGGAAGACAGTATTACCAGATGAAGCGTAACAGCCAAGATACTAATGCTAATTCCTGGGCAACCATGAAGATTGATACGGGCTATGAGTCCGTCGTACTCAAGTATGATGTGATGATCGACAATGGTGATATCACAACATACACTGTTCATCTTCCTGCGTTTACAAATGATGCAAAAGCCAGAGCAATTGCTCTGAATATTAATGATGGCGTGCTGGCAAATACCGAAAAGACTCTGGTTCCCGGCTTATGGTATACCTTCGAACTGATCCTCGTCGGATCCGACTGGAAACTCTTTGTAGATGGCGTAAAGGTATTGGAAGGCAGCATTGGGGACAAGACCATCACCTGCCTGAATATGGGCATCGCCAACCGGGGCGGCCATACTGCAGAAGGGCAGTACCCCGGCACAGATGTGGCCTTTAACATTGATAACATGGCTGTTTATACCTATCAGGCGGCAACGGAGTTTACCAGCGAAAAGGCTGCTTGCATGGTTTTTGAAGGCTACAAAACCAGTACCGCATGGAAAGTGGCACCCGAAAAAGCATATTTACCCTACGTTACATACACCTCCAGCGATGAGACTGTTGTGAAGGTAGATGCAAACGGCGTGCTTACCGGCGTTGCGACAGGCAGTGCCGTCATTACAGCAACCCCTGCTCCTTCTACCGGCCTCGCACCTGCGACTGTGACGGTGAGGGTCGTAGATACAGACAGCCTTGTTCCTGTGACAGGCGTAGCCATCAATGAGACGAACGTGAAAGTCAAGGTTGGTGCCACCGCAGCGCTGACTGCTACGATCAGTCCTGCTGATGCCACGGTAAAGGATGTCATATGGACATCCTCTGATCCTGCGGTTGCGACGGTGGATCAGGTTAGCGGCATCGTTACCGGTGTGAAGGCTGGCACAGCCACCATTACCGTTACCACCGATGATGGTGGCAAGACCGATACCGTGGATGTAACGGTAGAAGATGTGCGCGCTACCGGTGTTACCATCAACGATGGCGTAAGCACAGTCACTGTGGTAGCAGGCAAATCTACGCCGTTATACGCAGTGGTTACTCCGGTCGGTGCGATCGATCAGACCGTGATATGGAGTTCTAACAACGAAGCAGTGGCCACAGTGGACCCAAATACAGGTGCGTTGGCAGGCGTTTCTGCCGGCACTGCGGTGATTACAGCAAGCGTTGTGGGAACGCAGATCACAGATACAATTGACATCGTTGTTACACAGCCCGGAACAGTAAAGTGTTTTGATCCCATCTATGAAAATGCCATGGATGCCATCAATAATGATGGCAGCAGCAATGCATTGTATCCCTTGGGTTGGGCAAAGGAAAATACTGTTGCGCAAGCCAGTGAAATCGTGACTGCCGGCGGCCGTACCTACTGGCAGATGAAGGTGGGCGAAAGCGGTGTACCCTCCTCTGCCTATGCGCTGTATACCTTCAAGGATGCGCAGGGTAACGAAGCTCCGTTGACGGTGAATCCCGTTTCCTTAAAGTACAGCGTGATGGTGAATAATGAAGGCTCAGGTTGGACCACATATCTGCCTGCCTTTACCAATGCCGAGCGCGGAAGACTGTTTACCTTTACCATTGCCAGCAACAAGTTGGTTGCAGGTCAATCCGCCATGACTGTGGAAAGCGGTAAGTGGTATGATATTGAGTTGGTGCTGGATAGTACTGCCTGGACGGTTTACATTAACGGTGGCAAATTTGCTTCCGGCACCTTGGCAGAAGAACCTTCTGTTTCCTACATCAACACCGGTGTTCATGCCAATTCGATCAACAAGGCTGCCAATATCGGCATCAATATCGATAACCTGTCTGTGCACGCACATGATGAATGTACCTACAGCAACTATACAGATGTGGCCTTTGAACAGACCCTTTACACATTCGACGCTGCAGCGGCGGTCACACCTACGCTGACGGGTCTTCCTTCCGGCACTTCCGTTACTTATGTTTCCACCAATAAGAACGTTGCAGCTGTAGATGTTTCCGGAAAGATCACCGTCACCGGAATCGCAGGCACGGCAATGATCCTTGCTTATGCGGACGGCTGCACAGTGCCCATTGCGGCTATCAGTATTGTAACGGTAAAACCTGTGACCGGCGTTAAAGCAGAGGATGTCAACCTCCACGTAGGCGGCCATCAATATCTGAATCCCATAATCACGCCCAGCGATGCTGATTTACAGAATATGCTCTACACTTCCAATAATCCTGCGGTAGCAACCGTGGATGAGTGGGGTGAGGTCGTTGCGATCAGCAAGGGTACTGCACAGATCACCATTACTTCTGAGGAGTATCCCAACATCAGCACGACTGTTACCGTTACGGTTACAGATGCAGCATATCAGAGCACCATCTATGTTTCCGTCAACGGCGGTGGCGACGGCAGTTCCAAGAACAGCCCCATGACGCTGCAACAGGCCATGGACAAAGTTGCTACCATGGATAAGAGCCAGGGTTCTGTGGTTGTGGAACTGGCTGCCGGCTACTACAAGCAGACCCAGGCGCTGAACTTCCTGGCAGAACACGGCGGCAATAACGACAACTTCGTGATCTACCGAGGCGCTCAGGGCGCCAAGGTCACCATTGGCGGTGCGGAGATCCTGGATGACGAGATCGTTTCCGGCTTTGCCAAGGTTGAGGGCAAGGACTACTATGTCATGCAGCTCAACAAGGATATCGATACCCGCCATCTGATCGTCAACGGTGTTCGTGCTACCCGTGCAAGAAGCGACAAGGGTTTGACCGATCCGCAACTGATCCAATCTGGCGACACATATCTGGGTCTGAGTTGTACGGATACCTTCCTGCTGGATATTCCTGCAGACGATCAGGAAGATCTGGAATTCTCCTACTGCGTGGAATGGGCAAACCACCGTGGCGGTGCACAGAGCATTACTTTAGGCGAGGATGGCCGCGTGCAGAT
Source organism: Faecousia sp. (assembly GCA_045604325.1). GTDB lineage: Bacteria > Bacillota > Clostridia > Oscillospirales > Oscillospiraceae > Faecousia. The sequence continues at coordinate 26,013 of JAZUNW010000088.1, forward strand.
CGTTATGGATCAGCCCAACTTCCAGACACTGGCGACCCACTCTAATATTGGTCTTGATGAACTGGTGGCCCATGAACGGAATTACACCATGTTCTACGAAAATGCCCTGATGCTGTTGGACGAACCCGGCGAATGGTACTTCGACAACGAAGAAAAGAAATTGTACTACATGCCCTATGCCTGGGAGAATGTCGATAATCTGACAGTTTCTTATCCCGTTATTGACGATTGGACTCAGGACGGCATGACAGACGCGGATTCCGGTTTGGTCAACATTTTGGGCAATGACAGCGGCATTGTACAGAACATCAAGTTTGAGAACATCATCTTTGCGGATACCACCTACAGCCGTACCAGCACAGATGTTGGCTTGTCGGCATCTCAGGGTATGCACATACGTGATGCCAACACTACTTCTGCGGATACCATGCCGGATGCGGCCATTACATTGGCACAAACAAACTCCATCTACTTCACAAACTGTACCTTTACAAGACTGGGCATCACCGGCATCAACATGTATCGGGGTTCTCAGAATGTGCAGATCATTGGCTCTGTATTCTCCGATATTTCCGGCAACGGCATGTATATCGGCCAGACCAACTGGAGAAATATGGAGATCTACAATCCCTCCGATCCGCTGATGGTCGTGAAGAACTGCGATGTTTACAACTGCTACATGCACGATATGGGCACGGAGTATCAGTCTGCATCTGCGATTGCAGTGGGCTATGCAGCCTATGTGAACCTGGAGAACAATGAAATCTTCAATGTTGCCTACAGCCCCATCCATATCGGCTTGGGCTGGGGAATGGAAATCCACAATGTCCTGCGGCACACCACAGTCCGCGGCAACTTTATCCATGACTTCAACTATGGTGGTGTTTGGGACAGCGGCGGTATCTATGTCAACGGCACAACTTCTGGTAATCTGGATCCCTTTGCAGGAACCGGCAACAACCTGATCTCCGGAAACTACATCCGCAACATGGGCGTGGGCACTGCTCCTCTGTACAATGACAGCGGCGCCGACAACTGGATATGGGAGTACAATGTAGTGGACCTGAGCGAAGTTGCCGGATGGTACAATAATAAAACCAGCACAACAATTCTTAATAAGCCACAATGGCTAACGGTCGGCGCAAGTAATTCACCCTGTCTGATACGTAACAATTATACTTCCACTGCGTGGACTCGAGCGAACTTTGACAAGGCCAACGGGAGTGGGCGGCCGGTTCAGGCAAATTATAACGAGGCAAGCCTGAATGATAATAACCTCAGCCTTGTGTTCCAGAACAATACCGTTTGCGAAGATGGGAACTGGCCAGAAGAAGCAAGAAACCTGATGGCAAATGCAGGCTTGACCGGTGCTTATGCCGCATTGCGCAACAACCATCCCGAACGGCTGGTCACAGATCTGCCGGATGAGGATGAGACCATGCTGGATCTGGGCGTGGGCGAGACCTTCAATATCAACCTGCGTGCGACCGACGGTAAGAATGTGGCGGTTGATCTGGCTGGTGCCACAATCGCATATGTATCGGGGAATCCTTCTGTCGCGAAGGTTTCCGACACCGGTGTGATCACGGCAGTGGGCGTGGGCGAAACCGTTATCAGCGTGTATGTGATGGTAAACGACATTGTCCAGACCGTTGAGCGGTCTGTGACTGTTCACAGCCACACTTACACCAACAACGGTGAGAACCACACCGTTACTTGCGAGGTTTGCGAACTGAATGAAACCGTCGAGCATACATACGAAGACGGCGCGTGCATCTGCGGCGATGTTCTGAAGTTCACTGCCATCTGGCAGAACTGGGACGGCACCGTTCTGGAGACCGACGAGAATGTACCTTACGGCACTACTCCCGAGTATACCGGCGCAACTCCCACTAAGGAAGGCGACGCTCAGTACAGCTACACCTTCACAGGCTGGGATCCTGAGGTCAGCGCTGTTACCGGCGAAGTGACCTATACGGCTACCTTCACCGAGTCCTTGAATATCTATGTTGTTACCTGGAATGTTAACGGCGTTGAGACTAACGAACCCTATAAGTATGGTGAAATGCCCAGCTTCAAGGGTAGTACCGACAAGGCAGCCGACGAGAACTATACCTACGAGTTCACCGGCTGGACTCCCGCTGTTGATGTTGTCACCGGCGATGTGACCTATACCGCGGTGTATGAGGCAATACCTGTAGTTCCCGCCGTAAGCGGCACCATCAATCTGTCTACGCTGGCACTGGAGCTGGAGAGCATTATCTACATGAAGTTCTACTGTACAGTGGAAGGCTTTGAGGGCTACGATCTGGCAAACAACATGGGCCTGATGATGTGGACTGGCGACGGTGAGTACAGCGATGAGCAGTTTGTCATGGGTAACGAAAATGTTACTGTCAGCGAAGGCGGCAGCTATGAGCTGAATGCAGCAAACGGCAGATACTACTGGGTTGCCCGTACTCCCGGTATCGACGCGAAGAAGATGGGCGACGAGTACAAGATCCGTGCATATGTAAAGCTGCCGGACGGCTCTTATGTGTACAGCACAAAGAACGGTGAAACGCAGATTCTGACACACGGTGTACAGAAGTATGCACTGAACCTGCTGACAACAAGCAACGATAACAACCTTAAGAAGGCAGTCGTTGCAATGATGGATTATGCAGCAAAGGCACAGGTAGCGTTCAAGCATCGGACAGATAATCTGGCAAACGAGCTGGATGTTGCAGAACTGACAGATCCCAACGGACTTGCATTCACCACTACTAAGGCAAACACCATTCTGGCAGCAATGGAGACCTATAAGACTGCTTACAGTGCAGATATGATTATCCCTGAAACACCTGCAGACAGCGCAGTTGTAGGGGATTGGGTCAGAGACACAGAAGCGAGGAACAATGTGGGCGTGGGCGGCACGTTGGTACTGGAAGGTATCATCACGAACAAGTACACCTTTACAGTGAAGGTAAAGGATGTAGTGATTGAGAAGGCACAGTTCCTGTACTGGGAGACAGCAACTTACGCAGAGCTTCTTGAGAAGGGCGAAGCATTCTCTGTTGAGAATGCAACAGGCGTGATCGAAATGAGCCCGGAAGCGGACGGCACCTATATTGGCCTGTACAATAAGACCGCGGCAAAGGAATTGAGCAATACTCTGTATGTGTGTGGCTTGTTCACAACAGAAGACGGCACAGTGTATGACAGCGGTATTGTTGTTCACGGCGGCCACGCATTCCTGAAGGGCCAGGTCAATAAGACCGACGATTATGGCCCGTTGGCTCAGGCGTTGGTGGTTTATGGCGAAGCAGCAAAGACCTACTTCGCAAATCGCGCTTAACAAACCAGACAACAAAGTCTAACCCCTAATTAAACACCCCCGG
>JAZUNW010000089.1:0-4291 GCA_045604325.1 Faecousia sp.
CCGAGCGGAGTGAAACGGAGTCGAGGGATCTTGGCACCGATTTCACTGCTAATGTAAACGAAATGCGTAGATTCCTCGACTCGCTGACGCTCCCTCGGAATGACAAACCTGGTGGTGCTTGCGAAGATAAACGATCATTTATCTTTGCAATACCAGAAAACAGAAGGCGGACGCTGGTGCGTCCCCCTTGCGTATTACATGGTGTAGTTATCGAAGTAGCCCTGCACAAGGATAAAGGGTGTACCCTTATCACCGGAGCCAGAGGTCAGATCGCACAGAGAGCCGATCAGATCCGTCAGGCGGCGGGGAGTTGTACCCTGAGAAGCCATAGAGCCTGCCAGGTCACCCTTTTCACGGATACGCTGAGCGATTGCATCCTTCAGCGCTTCACCGGAAAGGTCTGCAAAGTCATTGTCCGCCAGATACTTCAGCTTCAGCTCGTTGGGAGTACCGATGAGACCGGGGGTATGAGCGGGAGAAACCACGGGGTCAGCCAACTCCCAGATCTTGCCCACAGGGTCCTTAAAAGCACCGTCGCCATAGACCATGACCTCCATGTGCTTGCCGGTCTTTTCCTTAAGCTGTGCCTGAATATCCATAACAAGGTCGGTGCACTCCTTGGGGAACAGCTTGATGGTGGTCTCAGTTGCCTTGTTAGAGCCCAGCAGACCATAGTTTTCATTGTAGCCGCTACCGTCAACGCTCTCATTGAGAATATCGTCCAGACCGCAGACGCGCTCGCCGCCATTTGCCAGCAGAATGCGGTGCGTACGGGCGCGGGTGTGCACATCGCAGTGGAGCACATTCTTGGTGTAGTTCAGGATCACCCGGGGATTGTTTGCAAAGATGATCTCCGCCTCTGCACCCTCTTCGCGAATGAGATCGCCATAGTACTTTACATAGTCAACCAAGGTAAAGGGGTGCAGATTCTCGCCGAAGAGCTTGCGGTACTCCTGCTCGGTGAGCACATCGGAGTAGGGATTTACACCAGCTTCATCCAGCTTGTCCAGAGATACCAGCTCGTTGCCCACCTCATCGGAAGGATAGCTCAGCATCAGAACGATTTTCTTGGAGCCACGGGCGATGCCACGCAGGCAGATAGCGAAACGGTTGCGGGACAAAATGGGGAAAATGACGCCCACAGTCTCACCGCCCAGCTTCTTCTTCACATCCTTGGCAATGGCGTCAACGGATGCGTAGTTGCCCTGGGCACGGGCCACAACAGATTCTGTAACAGCAACCACATCTCTGTCATTCAGGGCAAATCCTTCGCTCTCGGCAGCGGCAAGGACGCTGTCAACAACGATTTTTGCCAGATCGTCGCCCTCACGAATGATGGGGCCACGAATGCCTCTTGATGTGGTTCCGACTTTTCTTTCCATACAGTTACCTCATTTCCCAAATGCTGCCTTTTGGCAGCACTCAGCTAATATAAACAACATAAATGTTATACCGCAAATCACGCAATTTTTCAATATTTTTTTTCAAATTTTTAAGGCTTCTGCAAAAATTGTAGACTTTCACAATCTTTTAACGGTGAAACAGCCCATATTCGTAAGGCTATTTTTCGAAAACAGATATACAATTATTCCTGCGTGTGATAAAATTATTAAAATACACAAGAGGCTGGAACGGCGCAGTTAATCTGCTTGTATTTTCCGTTTCGTGTGCTATACTTGTTTCATAAGAAATCCGGAGGATTTTTATGGAGTATTCAAAGCTTTTGGATCTTACTTCCGATATCGGCTACGAGCTTGCCATGTGCGGTGCGGAGACTTTCCGAGTGGAAGAAAGCATTAATTTAATCATGAAAGCCTATGACATTGACGCAGAGGTATTTGTGATCCCCAACTGTATGCATATCAGCATTGAGCCGGTGATCGGCAGACCCTTGACCCGGATGCGGCGCATCGGCATGCATGGCAACGACTTAGACGGTGTAGAGCGTTTCACCGGCTTAAGTCGGCGAATTTGCGCAGAGCACCCCGCTCCCGAGATCGCCATGCAATGGCTGCAGGAAACAAAAGGACAACGAAAGCAATATTCCTCCCTTATGTACTATGTGGGTCACTTTGTCAGCTCCGTAGGCTTCTGTATGCTCTTTGGCGGCACACCGGTGGACAGCATTTGTGCCGGCATCTGCGGCCTGCTGGTAGGCGTTATCAACAAACTCATCAGCCGCTTGGGCGCAAACCAGTTCTTCCAGACCATGGCCGCTGCCTTCCCTATGGCACTGCTTGCCTACGGCATGGGTACTCTCGGAATTGCTGACAATCCGGACTGTGTTACCATCGGTGCGCTGATGCTGCTGGTGCCGGGACTGCTCATCACCAACGCTATGCGCGATATTATCTATGGCGATACCAACTCCGGCACGAACCGGTTGGTGCAGGTGCTGCTGATCGCGGCTGCCATTGCATTGGGCACTGCCGCCGCTTGGAATACAGCCTCCGCCCTTTGGGGCGCACCTGTTAGCGCCGGCATTGTCACCTACGATCTTTGGGAACAGTGTATCCACTGCTTCCTCGGCTGCATCGGCTTTGCCATTTTGTTTAACATCCACGGCCCGGGCTCTTTCCTTTGTGTGCTCGGCGGAATTTTGAGTTGGATCGTTTATGTTCTGGTGCTGCGTTTTACCGGCGATGATCTGACCGCCTTCTTCTTCGGCGCTGTGCTGTCTGCTGCCTATGCAGAGGCTATGGCCCGTATTCGCAAATATCCCGCCATTTCCTATCTGGTGGTGGCGATCTTCCCCCTAATTCCCGGCGCCGGTGTTTATTACACCATGAGCCACGCGGTACAGGGCAATATGGACCTTTTTGCCAGCCAGGGAATGCACACAGCCGCCATTGCCGGCATTATCGCGGTCGGTATCTTGATGGTATCCACCACTGTGCGGCTGTTTAACATCTGGCAGCGCAAAAGAAAGGGCGCATAAAGAGACACAGGAGGATTCTCCCATGAAAAAAGGCGATCCTATCTATCAGCAATATTTGAATATTCTTCAGGAAGAGCTGCGGCCTGCCATGGGCTGCACGGAGCCCATCGCACTGGCTTACGCCGGTGCCAAAGCCCGCCAGGTACTGGGCGCTGTGCCGGACCGTGTGGAAGTCAAGGTCAGCGGCAACATCATTAAGAATGTAAAAAGTGTCATTGTACCCAACACCAGCGGACTGCACGGCATCGGCCCTGCGGTCTGTGCCGGTATCATTGCCGGTGATGCGGACAAGGTTCTGGAGGTCATTTCTTCTATTACAGAAGAAGGCCGTACCGCATTAAAGGACTATTTAGAGCGGGTATCCTTGGATATCCAACCTGCCGATTCGGCACTCATTTTCGATATTGATATTACCCTTTCTTTAGGAAATGATCGGGTGCGGCTTCGCATCATCAATCATCACACCAACATCGTGCTGATCGAGAAAAACGGTGAAACGCTGCTTTCCCTGCCGGTGACGGAGTCCTCGGAAGATCAGCTTACAGACAAATCCTGCCTGAGCATTGAAACGATCGTAGAATTTACGGATGTTTTGGATGTATCGGATGTGCGGGAATTGGTTGGCCGGCAGATCGAGTATAACATGGCCATTGCCAAGGAAGGTCTCTCAGGTAACTGGGGTGCCAATATTGGCAGCGTGCTTTTGAACAGACAAGGTGCGCTGCTGAGCAAGCAGGCTGCCGCCTATGCCGCCGCAGGCTCCGATGCCAGAATGAGCGGCTGTGAGATGCCCGTCATCATCCTCTCCGGCTCCGGAAACCAAGGCATTACCGCCAGCGTTCCCGTTGCGGTATACGCCCAGGCCATGCACGCAAGCGAAGAGCAGCTGCTGCGGGCTGTGACCCTCAGCGACCTGGTGACCATTCACCAAAAGACCGGTATCGGCAGACTTTCCGCTTACTGCGGCGCTATCAGCGCAGGCTGCGGTGCAGGCGCAGGCATCGCCTACCTGCAGGGTGGCCGTTTCCACGCAATCGCCCATACGGTGGTCAATGCCATTGCCATTCTATCTGGCACCATCTGCGACGGTGCAAAGCCCTCCTGTGCAGCGAAGATCGCCTCTGCAGTGGATGCAGGCATCCTCGGCTGGGAAATGTACTTAGAAAATCAGCAATTCTACGGCGGTGACGGTATCCTCAGCGGGGATCAGCTCCATGATCTTCTCGATGGCCTCTTCGCGGGTGGAGAAGTAATAGGCATCGAAGTGGTTGCGGCGCAGGGCCTCGGCCACACGGGGGCCGGACTTGTCGTATTGCATTTTGATGGGCTGCAGCATGGTCATGTTCCCCTTTC
>JAZUNW010000090.1:0-8355 GCA_045604325.1 Faecousia sp.
TGCGGTCTATCGGGCAATACCCTCTCCCGGGGAGAGGCTGCCCAGTGGAAACACTGGGTGGGTTTGGTGCGGCGTGCACCAAAGCTTTGGAATAAGCCTGTTACAGTGCAGAAACCGAAGCATCCGCCCGTATACCACATCAGTCACCGCTTTGCAGCGGCGACAGCTTCTCCCCGGGAGAAGCCATGGCGCTCCCGCGCCACAGCAATAAAACAACTGCCCGGCAAACTGAAGTTTGAACAGAAAGCGGGGCCACCCAATATGGGTGGCGCCGTGGTGCTATATACTTACTTTTTCTTTGCCAGTCTTGCTTCTTTTCTTTCTTCCTTGGTGCGGAAGAACTTTTCCAGTTCCGGCACAAGGATCAGGCAGATCAGCGCAGCGGTGAAGCCGCCGTTATACAGGCAGTAGCCGCCGTGGAGGCTGGGAACGGAGGTCACCAGCAGGTAGTGCATCACGGCTGCTACAAAACCGTAGCGCCAGCCGTACTTGTCGGCAATGGGAGAAAGGCCGTTGGCATAGCACAGGCCCACGCAGATGGCCTGGGCATTCACAGCACCGGTGAAGTTGCCGCCGAACAGCGGGGCGATCCAGCCGAATACAAAGCTGGATACCACATAGCCCAGCATGATGGGCCATACATTGCCGGGATGGGAGCCGGAGTTGCAGCAGGCCAGCATACAAAAGATGATGCCGAAGGTGACACCGTTAAAGGTAGCGCCCACGATGTTATAGTATGCAAGGATAAACAAGCCGTAAACGCCCACATTCATTAAGAAAGTGGCATTGCCGTAGGTAGAAGAGAAGTTGTTTACAGTGGCGGGGTCGCTTAAGAGCTTCCAGTAGTCCTTGGGAGTACAGCCCAAAAGGAACGCAAACAGGATGCAAAGACCGAACACCGCGCAGCAGAAGATATTGACAGTGGTGGCGGAAGCAACCTGCAGGGTTTCTGCAGAGGGGGCAGCAGGCAGGGCAACGCCCATGGTCTTAAAGAGGACAGCCTGCAGGAAGAATGCGGTCATGCCGATGGGCAGCGCGGCGGAGTACAGGTCAAAGCCCTTATGTACCTTGGGAGAGTGGGCAAGACCTGCGGGCAGGAAAAAGCCGATGGCAAGACCCACCACAAGGGCAAGGCCAAGACCGAGGAAATTAAAGCCGATGGCCTCTGCGTGGGGGTAGCGGATCAGAAGATCGGTAATCAGCGGAGCGATGCCGGTGGAAAACAGCATGGCGTTGACATAGGCGCTGAGCTTTTCCTTTTTCACCAGGCAATAAAGGGCAACACCCAGGAAGGTGGGCCAGATATTCAGCACATTGATGCCCCAAGAGCCAAAGCCAAGGGTCAGAATGAATGCCAAAGTGGAAACGTTATTGGCAACAGCACCGGGCAGGCAGTAAAGGCCCAAACAGATCAGGGCCACAAGACCCATATTCAGGAAGGTTGCGGCGTAACCGCCCACGGCAAAGTAGTTGGTGGATACCTTGCTGGGCTGGCTGATGATCTGCCACAGACCGGTGAACATGGTGGCCCGGTCGCTCATGCAGACAGCAGCGATCAGAAAAGCTGCCGTAAAGAAGGCGAACACCAGCTTCAGAAAAGCGCTTTCGGAAAGGGATTTGATCTTGTTCATGGTAAACCTCCGTGTGTTTTTCTTTGGATGGAAAGCCAAAAAATGGGCAATCCAGTCCCTAAACTGAATTGCCCAGACGGTCGGCATTTACACTCCTACACTTCCCCGCAGTTTTCTGCGTTTATCCGTCAGTCATGTAAGAGATTACCTATATTGTATTCAAAACCATTCGGTTTGTCAACCCAAATGCACCATTATTTGGTTTTATTGTGTCTTCGGGCGCTGGTGCGGCCCTCGGGCTTGATCTCGCCCACAGCCAGCAGCGACCGTTTTGTCAGCGCAGGGCCGACCAGTTCGTAGACCAGCACGGCAAACAGCACCACATTCCGGGTCAATGCGCCATCGGGCAGGGATGCTGCGGTTAGTGCCATACCCAGTGCCACGCCTGCCTGGGGCAGCAAAGTGATACCCAGATTGTCCGTAATGGGCTTAGGCTGAGCAGTAAGGCAACAGCTGGCATAAGATCCCAGATATTTACCGGCAGACCGGGCGAGGATATAGATCACACCCACCAAAAGGGTGACGGGGTTAGCCAATACATTCAGATCCAGCTCTGCGCCGGAAATGACAAAAAACAGGATGTTCAGCGGCGTGGTCCAGCTGTCCACACGCTCCATCAATTCCTCGGACGTGGGGCAGATGTTGCAGAAAATGGTGCCGGTCATCATGCAAACCAGCAGCAGAGAAAAGCCGCAGTGCACCGGGCCAATCTGAAATTCCAGCATGGAAAGCCCCACAGTCAGCAGCACGAATGCCACAGAGATGGTCATACGCTTACTGCGGGAGTGGAAGAATTGCTCTACCCAGTTTAAGAGCCAGCCCATGACAGCACCCAACCCCAGGGAAAGAATAATTTCCACAATGGGCTCAACGACCACGGAAAGGATACTGATCTGCCCGTGGGAAAGGGCCGTGGCAATGCCAAAGGAAACGGAAAACAGCAGAAGTCCAACCGCGTCGTCAATGGCCACTACCAGCATCAAAAGCCGTGTCAAGGGGCCGTCAGCCTTGTATTGCTTTACCACCATCAGCGTGGCGGCAGGTGCGGTAGCGGAGGCGATGGCGCCCAAAGTGATGGCGCAGGGGATGGAGATAATATTGGGGAAGCACAGGTGCAATACGATCAGCACGATATCTACCAAAACCGTGGCGATCACCGCCTGCAAAATGCCGATGGTGATGGCCTTTTTTCCGATGGCCTTCAGCTGGCTCAGGCGGAATTCATTGCCGATGGTGAATGCGATAAAGCCAAGGGCGGTTTGGGTAATGATACTCATGCCCTCGACCTGCCCAAGGCTGTTAAAGCCAAGACCCGGCAATTTCAGCGCACCGAGGCAGAAAGGTCCAAGCAGCAGACCGGCGATGAGATACGCAGTAACTGTGGGTAGATGCATCAGTTTGGTAAGGCGGGATAGCATAAGACTGCCTACCATGGCGACAGCCAGACAGATAAGATAGGTTTCCATTGAGAAATCGCCTTCTTTCAAAAAATGATCGCGAAAGGGGTAGTCTCGAAAGAGGCGGCCTCGTTCGTTTTTTAACCTGCCGTATCATACCACCAATGCAAAGCTGGCGCAAGGCTCATTATAGCCAAACATTTCTTTAAAATGTAAATTTTGTTTGTGCGGAATGGAAAAAGCGGAAGGCAGGAAGCCTTCCGCTTTAGCAGTTAAATTCTATCAGATCTTTTCTGCCGCTTCCACAACGTGCTTCATCAGCACGGAAGTGGTGACGGAACCGACACCGCCGGGAACAGGGGTGATGGCGGCAACGATGGGCTCGACCTCGTCGAACTTGGCATCGCCGGCGATGGCACCCAGTGTGCCACGGGCGTTGGGCTTGTTCTCGTCCCAGTTGATGGAAACGTCAATGACGATCTGGCCCTCACGGACGAAATCAGCGGTGAGGCTGTTCAGCACACCGGCTGCGGACACGATGATGTCAGCGTTCTTGCAGATTTCAGCAGTGTTGAGAGTTTTGGTGTGGCAGGTGGTGACGGTGGCGTTCTTGCCCATCAGCATCATGCCGGCAGGCTTGCCAACAACCAGGCTGCGGCCGATGACAACGGCGTTCTTGCCCTTGCAGTCGATGCCGTAGAAATCCAGGATCTCCATGCAGGCAGCGGGAGTGCAGGGGGCGTAGCCCAGATCGGAAAGACCTTCGAACACGCCAGCGTTACTCATATGAGTCATGCAGTCCACGTCCTTCTTGGGGTCCAGGCGGTTGCAGATCTCGTTCTGGTCGTTTCGCAGGTGCTTGGGCAGGGGACGGAACATCAGCACGCCGTGAATGGAATCGTCAGCATTGACCTGATCGATCACAGCCAGCACATCCTCCTTGGAAGCATCGGCGGGCAGGATGAAGTTCTTCACATCCACACCAACCAGCTCAGCGCGCTTGGTTGCGCCCTTCTCGTAGGAAAGGTCAGAGGGGTCTTCGCCCACACGGATGATGCCCAGAGTAGGGTTGACGCCCTTTTCACGCAGAGCGGCGGTGCGCACCTGCAGATCAGCATTCAGGGCATCGGTAACTTCCTTGCCCAGCAGTAGTTTAGCCATTTTTATTTCCTCCCAATATATTTAATATGAAGATGCCTTGCCTTCCCCTTTGGGGAAGGTGGCCGAGCGCAAGCGAGGTCGGAAGAGGTTAAAACCTCTCCCACCGCAAGCGGTCCCTCCTCTCCATAGGAGAGGGCTTTTTATACACCAAAGCCGGCCTTGACGGTGTTGAAGATCTCGTCAGCCATTGCGCCGTAATCAGAAAGCATGGTCAGGGCCTTCTTGTTCATTTCCTCTGCAACTTCCCGGTTCTTTAGGGTCTTGGTGTTGATGAACACATTGAGGGAAGCGGCCTGCAGAGCGGCCTTGCAGCAAACAGCGCCGCAGCCGGCATCGGAAACAGCTAAGCGGCTGCCCTTGTCAGCAAAGACCTTGATGTAGCCGATGGCCTCGCAGCACAGCTCCATGATCTTCATGGGAGTGGAGCAGGCGATGATGGTGGCCTCTTCCATGACCTTGTCACGGGTGGGGTCGTCCTTGGGGATGCCGTAAGCCTTTGCAAGAGGCAGGAAGTTGACTTCGTCAGCTTCTACCTGGTTCAAAAGCTCTGTCTGCAGTGCGTCGCACTTTGCCTTCAGAGCAATGATCTCAGCCTCTACTTCCGCGTACTTTTTCTTGCCGACAGTCAGGCTGCCCACCATGTTGCCCAGAGCAGTGCCGATAGCACCCACCAGAGCAGCAGCGCCGCCGCCACCGGGGGCGGGAGCGTCGGATGCCAGAACTTCCACAAACTTGCGGCAGGATTCCATTGTCATATCCATACTATGTATCTCTCCTATTTCGAATTTTTACAGGGAAAATTCAGTATTTCCTTACCGATTGAGTGTACCATTTTTTGGGGTCGATGTCAATATCAAAAAGGATACCGCCACCAAATTGTGGTTTATCGGTGAGATCATCTACATACCCTCTCCCGGGGAGAGGGCGCCCAGTGGAAACACTGGGCGGGTGTGGTGTGGCGTGCACCAAAACTTTGGAATAAGCCTGTTACAGTGCAGGAACCGAAACATTTCCGCCCGCATACCACATCAGTCACCGCTTGGAGCGGTGACAGCTTCTCCCCGGGAGAAGCCATGGCGCTCCCGCACCAAAGCAACAAGCCAACTGCCCGACAAACTGAAATTGGAAAACGAAAAGCCGCCGCAGTGCGGCGGCTTTGGGGATATGCTCAATCCACGAATTGGATGCCGGCATAACGGACGGCAAAATAGGAGCTGATTCCTTTGTCGCGGCCGGTGGTATAGTAGGTCACAACATCCTGGGCATTCATCAGTATGATGGGCATTTCCTGATAGTAATAGGGGAATTGGCCGTTGCCGGGAGAATGTCTGCCGCAGTCATAGAGCACATAGCCTCTGCAGTTTTTTGCTCCCAAAGGGAAAGAAAAGGCTGCATATACAGCGGGCCAAACGGAATCTACTGTGTTGTCTGCATAATAGTAGCTTATCCGGTCGATCCGCTCCAGCAGGTAAAAAGGAGCGCTTTGTACGGTCTCGCCATCGTCCCACAGCACTCTTCCCGTGTGATCTTTATAGATGGTATCGTAATTTAGCTTCAAGCATTCCGTGCCCCGGTAGAAGGGGGTATCCAGCCACTGGAAATGGTGGATGACTTTCCAATCATCTCCTATTTGGATGGCGACGGTGGTCATTTTGGGGTTGTTTTCGTAGGAAAAATCCTTTCCCACCTGTATTTGCTCCGCGCCGGCAAGGGACTGGGCATCTTCCTCAGAAAGGTCAGCGAGGATCTGCTCCGGCATACCCAACTCTGCCAGCTTGCTTCGAACGGTCAGATTTTCTACGGAAACGGGCTGCTCTGTCTGCCACTGCATGGGGTACTGTTGGAAAAACAGCAGACCGACAACCACGCATAAGAGCACCAAACCGGCAGTAATCAGCCATACAAACAGTTTTCTGAGCCTTACGGGGGCGCTCTGGATGGCGTAGCCTGCCTCGCCGATGTGCTTGTAGGCTTTGTAAAGGCAAAAGGCCAATGCGGCCACGGCCACAAGGTTCAGGAGTATGAAGAGGTCGGTAGTGCCAAGGCGGGGGAGCATAAAGATCACCACATACAGCCCACCGGATGCCAAAATATACCGGGTGTCCGGGTCAGCGCCGGCGTTTTTCTGAACCTGGCGGATGCCTTGGTGCAGGCATATCAGGATCGCCAAGGTCACACTTTGGGAGGTGTGGTCGGCTATACCATAGAGAAATGTGTCGGAAATGGCGGTAAACCATATAGTGCGGCTTGCGGCAAACCGCAGCAGCGACCATACCCCCAGCCCGAGGGAGAGGATCAAGCCGGCATTCAGCCAACGGTTTTCCTTTTTCAGCGTGCGAAAACCCAGGTACAGCAGCGCGCCGCCGATGACAGGGAAATAGTAGGCCAGAATATTGGTTTCTATGGCAGCGGCACTTAGCAGCCAGCCCAGCAGGATGTAGCGCATGCTCTGCCGCCAGGGTGTCACATCATCCACCATCTGATCGGCGGGGAAATAATAAGGGTATTCCGCATTTTCAAGTGAACGATAAATCGTTTGGTCGTTATATTGGTGATTCATAGCCGGTCTCCTTTCAAATATTTTTGCAGCTTTTTGCGAATGCGGTAGAGCTTGCCCTCAATGCTGCGTTCGGTGGTGCCCATTTCCGCGGCGATCTGGGCAGTGGGTTGGCAGTAGTAGTATTTCCGGTAAAACAGCAGGGCCTCACCGTCTCGCAGGTGGCGCAGGGCTTTTTGCAGTTGGGCCTGCTGTTCCTTGCGCAGCAGCAGGGTTTCCGGGTTTGTGTCGTCGGAAACGAGCCATTCGCTTAGCGGCTCTGTTGGCGGCGGCAGCCGGTTTCGGTGGCTCAAGGCGGTGTTGCGGGTGATGACGGTGAGCCAGGTGGCAAAGCTGCCTTTGTTGGGGTCGAATTTGTGAATGTTCTGCCATACACGCATGGCTGCATCGGAAAGACATTCCTCTTTGTCCCGTTCATCCGGGAGGATCGGGGCGATAATGTAGCGCATCAGGGGCGTATAGCGGGTGAGGAACTTATCAAAGTACTCTTTGTCCGGGGCTAAATTTTCATTTGTTTGCAAGTGCCTCACCTCCTTTTACCTTATTATACTATATTTTTCCAAAAAACCCACGGATTTTTTGAAAAAAGCCGGCGCTGCTTTCATGCAGCGCCGGTATTGCTTATTCAAAAGTAACGGTTGCGCCGTTGGGGACAATAGCAATGTAGGTCTTGCCAACGCCTAAGGTAAGGGGAGTTCCGTCCTCTAAGGTATAAGTGAAGGGGTCAGAGGTTTTTTCCCGGGTCCACACAATGGGGACCATCTGGCCGTTGCAGGCGAAGTAGCCCTTGCCGCTGCCTTCCATATTTACCTGTGCATAGTCAATGTTATTATACTTAAAGTTTTTGGTGGAGGCACGCAGGACCAAAACATTGCGGAAGGCCAGCTGCTCATCTATGGCTGCATCCTTGTACGCCGCCTTCTTCTTGACGGCTAAGTACTGATTGGATTCCGCGTCATATTCCATCTTGGTAGAAATGTAGCTATAGTATTCCTTGCTCTTGAAATTGATGTTGATGGCTTTGTTGGCAGTGCCCACGATAACCTTCTCATCATCAAAGAGCAAACCGAAATCCACCTCTTTGTCATAGCTCAGCTTCCATCCCTTTTTCTTTGCGAAGTCAATGGCTTTCTGACCCACAAGGAAGTGGCTCTGCCAAGCCGCGTAGGTCTTGCCGTCCCGCTTGGTTTTGTTAAAGAAATAGGCGTAGCCGTTGCTGGTGCCGTCCATGTGGTTGATGCCTGTTTGATTCATATATTGCTGGGCGCCGATTTCGGGGTGACCGGGAAGGTCGCTTTTGCCATAGTGGACGTAGATGGCATCATAGCTCAGGGAAATGTTCACAAAGTGGTGGCGGGCGCTGCGAATGGTGCCCAGTTCTTCCACAGAGGCAATGTCGGAGAATACGCCCATAAAACGGGTCTCACCGTCATTGGTCAGAGCTTCGTAAAGAATGTCCGGCTGGCTGATGCCATGGGGCGGAACGTCATTGCTAATCATAACCGTGAAAGGATGCTGCATACGTAATGCGGGATGATACGCTCATGTACCCGGACTATCTGAGAGGAGGGCAGATCAAGTGATTGTAGTGACGATAGACGAAATCATG
>JAZUNW010000091.1:0-3491 GCA_045604325.1 Faecousia sp.
AGGCGGACTCATAGCCGTTGATAACGAGGTCATACTGGTTTGCGTTGATGGCAAGAAGCTTTTCAATATCGCCCTCGGCCTCTTCCAGAGCCTTCAGGCCGCCCTGAGGCATGGAGAAGGGATTGTGGCAGAATTCAAGGGCACCGGACTCTTCGCCCATTTCGTACATGGGGAAGTCCACGATCCAGCAGATGGCATACTGCTCTTCGTCGAAGTGGCCGGGGATCCGCTTGCCCATCATGGTGCGGATAACGCCTGCGGTCTTCTGAGCGGCCGCCTTCTTGCCGGCTGCCATACAGACAAAGCTACCGGGCTTTAAGTTCAGCTTGGCAACGAAAGCATCCTTGCAGTTTGCCAGGAACTTGGAAATGCCGCCGGTGAGTTCGCCGTTTTCGTCTACCTTCACCCAGCAGGCCTTGTTGCCGGTCTGGACTTCCACGTCAGCAAGGAGCTTATCGATCCACTTGCGGCCCTGGTCGAAGTTGTCCACGGCAACCGCCTTGACAGTAGCGCCCTCAAAGGGGCCAAAGCCGCAGCCCTGCACCACCTCGGTGACATCCTGCACCTCAAGATCGATTCGAAGATCCGGCTTATCGGAGCCGTAGCGCTCCATGGCATCGTTGAAGGAAATGTGCTTCCAAGGCGCTGTGGAAACTCTTTCATACTTACCGAACTTGCAGAAGACGGGGCGCAGCACCTCTTCTAAGGTGGTCAGCACATCGTCCTGTGTTGCAAAGGACATTTCCATATCCAGCTGGTAGAACTCGCCGGGAGTACGGTCAGCACGGGCATCCTCATCACGGAAGCAGGGAGCGATCTGGAAGTACTTATCAAAGCCGGAGGTCATCAGCAGCTGCTTGAACTGCTGAGGTGCCTGGGGCAGAGCGTAGAACTTGCCGGGGTGGTTACGGGCAGGCACCAGGTAGTCACGGGCGCCCTCGGGAGAAGAAGCAGTCAAAATGGGAGTGGTGATCTCCAAAAAACCCTTCTCGGTCATGAGCCGACGGATCTCGGCAACCACATTGCAGCGTAAGATGATGTTCTGCTTGACCGCAGGGTTACGCAGATCAAGGAAACGGTACTTCAGGCGGGTATTCTCATCAGCTTCCTTACTCTTGTTGATCTCAAAGGGCAGCTGATTGTAGCGGCACTTGCCCAGCACCTCGATTTTTTCGGGTACGACCTCGATCTCACCGGTAGCCAGCTTCAGATTCTTGCTCTCACGCTCACGGCACACGCCGGTAACGGAGATGGTGGTCTCCTTGTTAAGACCCTTGACGATGTTCATCATTTCCTCGGTCTCGACCACCACCTGAGTAGTGCCATAGTAGTCACGAAGAACGATGAACGCAAAGTTTGCGCCGACACTGCGGACGTTTTCCATCCAGCCGACGATGGTAACTTTTTTACCTGCATCTGCAAGCCGAAGCTCACCGCAGTTATGGGTTCTGGATTGTTTCATAACGATCCCCTCTTATTTCTTTGATTTAACCTTAGTATTATTTCATAAAAATGTAAAAATGTCAACAAAAACACGCAGCAGAAGTTTTATGTTCAGCTGCTTTTCTCTTGAATTCCGCATTTTTCACAAATTTCACCTGCATTGCCACTTTTTTATGTATATACTATGAAAAGTTGTAAAATTTCTAATTTTCTGATTGATTTTGTGGAAACTTTGGCATACAATAGTTTGGCAAGCGTAATTTTGAGGTGATGAAAATGCTGAATATCGTTTTGGTTGAGCCGGAGATCCCTCAAAACTGCGGGAATATCGCCCGAACCTGTGCCGCCACCGGTTGCAGACTGCACCTCATCCGCCCCTTGGGGTTCGACATTTCGGAAAAAGCGGTGCGCCGAGCCGGCCTTGACTACTGGCATATGGTGCAGGTGAAGGACTACGAGAATTTGGACGATTTTTTCGCCAAAAACGACGTAAAGCAAATGTGGTGCCTTTCCACCAAAGCCCCCCGGTGCTACACCGAGGCAAGCTTTGAAGATGAGTGCTACCTCTTCTTCGGCAAAGAGACCAAGGGTCTGCCGGAAGATTTCTTAAACGCACATTATGAAAATTGCGTTCGCATCCCCATGAAACAAGACGCCCGAAGCCTGAATTTAAGCAATGCTGTGGCCATCACCGTGTTTGAAGCACTGCGGCAGCTTGACTTCCCGGGCCTTACCGATTACGGAAAAATGAGATAACATCTCTACATATAATGGAGGAATAACCATGAACTACAACAAGAAGTCCATCGAAGACATCGAAGTAGCCGGCAAGCGCGTACTGTGCCGCTGCGACTTCAACGTGCCCACCAAGGACGGCAAGATCACTTCCGACAAGCGGATCGTGGCTGCCATGCCCACCATTGAGTATCTGGTAAATAAGGGTGCCAAGGTCATTCTGTGCTCCCACATGGGCAAGCCCAAGGGCGAGTGGAAGCCCGAGCTGAGCCTGAAGGTCGTCGCTGAACGGATCTCCCAGCTGCTGGGTAAGGAAGTTATTATGGCTGCCGATGTCGCCGGTGAGGATTCCAAGGCTAAGGCTGCCGCTATGAAGGACGGCGACGTGATGCTGCTGGAGAACACCCGTTACATTAAGGGCGAAACCAAGAACGATCCCGAGCTGAGCAAGGCTCTGGCTGATCTGGCTGACATTTTCGTTAACGATGCTTTCGGCACCGCCCACCGTGCCCACTCTTCCACCGCAGGTGTTGCTGACTACCTGCCCGCTGTTTCCGGCTACCTGGTGCAGAAAGAAGTTTCCATCATGGGCAAGGCACTGGCTAACCCCGAGCGTCCCTTCGTCGCTATCTTAGGCGGTGCTAAGGTCTCCGACAAGCTGAATGTTATCAATAACCTGCTGGAAAAGGTGGACACCCTCATCATCGGCGGCGGTATGGCTTACACCTTCCTGGCTGCTCAGGGCTACACCGTCGGCAAGTCCCTGGTGGACAACGAAAAGCTGGACTACTGCAAGGAAATGATGGCTAAGGCAAAGGAAAAGGGCGTAAACCTGCTGCTGCCTGTTGACACCGCAGTTGCCGCTTCTTTCCCCAACCCCATCGACGCTGAGATCGCTGTTGACTACGCTGACTGCACCAATATCCCCGCTGACCAGATGGGTCTGGACATTGGCCCCAAGGCTTGCGCTGAGTTCGCTGCTGCCGCTAAGGCTGCCAAGACCGTTGTTTGGAACGGCCCCATGGGTGGGTTCGGGAACCCCACCCTGGCAAAGGGCACCATCGCTGTTGCACAGGCTCTGGCCGACTCTGATGCCGTGACCATCGTTGGCGGCGGTGACTCCGCAGCCGCTTGCGAGCAGCTGGGCTTCGCCAATGCCATCACCCACATTTCCACCGGCGGCGGCGCTTCCCTGGAATTCCTGGAAGGCTTAGGACTGCCCGGCATTGCCTGCCTGCAGGACAAGTAATTTTGAATCGATGCGGAGGGCGGGGGGGTGCCCCAGTCGGATCGGAGCCATGTCGTTCTGTGTG
>JAZUNW010000092.1:0-47959 GCA_045604325.1 Faecousia sp.
GCATCAGCACCACCTTTTTAGCCAATCTGGAATGCGGCAATAAATTGATGAGCACCGTCACCTTGCGCAAGCTTGCGGACATACTCTGTGTGAGTACAGACTCATTGCTCTATGAGGAGCAGCCCAATGATCGGATCAGAAGCATCCAGATGCTTCTGCAGGATCAGCCTGAGGAAGTGGCAGCCTTCGCAGAAAAGCTCATCCGGCTGTGTATCGCTGACCTGCCGCAGCACTCTGGCATAAATGAAAGCGGGGAGGTTGTGGTTTCTGATGGATGCTGCGTATCACCGTGAAATCGAGCGCCTGTACTTACTGATGTACGACAAACTGTTCGTATATGCGCGAAGCACCCTGTCCAACGATTCTCTGGCGGAAGAAGCCGTGCAGGAGACCTTCCGCATCGCCTGTCAAAATCCAGATAAGCTGTGCGCCAGCCCCAATCCCCAAGGATGGCTTGTGCTGACTTTGCGGAATACTATTCGCAATATAAAAAGCAACCAGGCAACTGCAAAAAGAATCATCGAAAAGTACCTTGTCACCCAAATCAAGGAATTCACCGTTTTGGACGATGGCATTAGGCTTAACATTCTCTATGAAAATGTGGCAGACACGGAAGAATTTAAAATCCTTGCGGAAATGGCTATAGAGAAGAGATCTCACGAGGAAATGGCGAAAGCTCGTGGCATCTCCATCAGCGCTTGTAAGAAACGTGTGCAAAGAGCCAAGGAAGTACTACAGCAAAAAATCGACCGATAGTGTCACTATATGACAGTTACGCTACATATTGTAGTTGAAAGGAGGAACCGGCATGTCCGAGAATCTGAACCGTGAAGTTCGTGATTTTTCAAAGTATAATACTATGTCAACGGAAGAACTCGAAGAACTTCTCCGGTTAGATTCCGAAGCCCCTGATGGGCAGGAATCGGATACAGAGTTATTACTTTATGTAATGGAGGTGTTGTCTTACAGAGAAAAAGCAAACAACACCGGAAAAACAGCACAAGAATCATGGGAATCTTTCCAGCAGCATTACCTCCCCACAGAGGAAGAATGCCTTGAACATACATCGAAGACCAACGTGCCCACAAAGTCTGTCCGCTCTTGGCTTCCCCGGCTTATTGCGGCGGCTGCGGTGGTTGCGCTTTTGGTTTGCATTCCTGTAGCCGCCAGCGCCTTTGGGTGGAAGGATATATGGAATGCTGTAGCCCAATGGGCCAAGGAGACATTCTCCTTTGTCAGTGAGGATCAGCCAGGGGTCAGCGAACCTGCGACAGAAGACACCCTTGGCTTTAAGTCCCTGCAGCAAGCATTGACTGAAACAAAAAACCGCTCTGATATAGTGCCGACAACAATCCCCGAAAGATATAAATTAGAGCAGGTTATTGTGGACGAATCTCCAATGCGAAGCGTCTACATGGCGCATTATAAGAATGGTGAAGCATCGTTGACGATTACTGTTCGCTCTTATTTGGATTCGGATCCTGAGAATGTAGAGGTCAACGAAGATCTTTTAGAAATATATGAAGCGTTCGGTGTGGAGCACTACATCTTTGACAATTACGAGCAGCTCCGCGCCGTATGGATCACAGATTCCTATGAGTGCTATATTTCCGGTGAATTGACCATCGAAGAGATAAAAATGATGATTGATTCTATTGGGAAAGGATAAGCACTTTATGCATAACAGAAAACATTCCGCCATCGTTCGTATCGCCGCCCTCCTGCTGGTAGTGGCCATGCTGCTGCCCGTGGGTGCCAGCGCGGCAACCGCAGAAACGGTACAACCTCGCGCCAGTCACTATCTGAACTCTTACAGTGCCTATGTTTATCCTGCAGGAAACGGCAAGGTTCAGGTGTGGTTCTCTATTACCGGTGTTGATTACATGGATGAGCTGGGCGCCCTGCGGATCGCCATCTATGAGTCTACTGACAACAGCACCTGGACTTGGGTGGAAACCTTTACCCACAACACCACCTCCGGCATGCTGGGCTATAATACAATTTACCACAGCGGCCACGTGGACTATCAGGGCGTGGCAGGCCGATACTACAAGGCTTATGTAGGCATTTGGGGTGGTAAAAACGGCGACGGCGACAATCGCTATTTCTGGACCAGTGCCAAATTGGCAACCTAAGCATCCTTTTATACCGCAACCCCAGCCGGGTAACCGGCTGGGGTTTTTCTTGCGTATTTTGTAGAAAAATGCCACCTGACGTGAATGTAAATACATATATGAATTAAGCACTGCTGTTTATTATTGTACATTTAGGAATAAATGTTATTGTCCTTTGATAACGGCCTGCACTGCGGTGGCAGAATAAGCAAGACGATTGATTCGCCGGGCACCGCAAGAAAGTCCATAACAAAAGCGCTGCAATAGCCGCGCTTTTCCTATGTATTTGAATGAAAAAACGCCCCGCAGGCATTCGCCTGCGGGGCGCTCATTAAATTCTCTTAGCCGATGGGGAGCTGATCCTCGGGCAGATTGTCATTGATATCACCCATGTCAGGATCTGTCGTAGCACTGGTGGTAATGATATCCTCCATACTCATGAAAATAACATCGATTTCAGGAGTCTCAAACTTCTTCATATTCATAATCTCCTTTCATCAGTTTGCTGTGAATGCAGTGTAGGCAGCATTGCCCAGAGTGTAGATTGCAGAGAAGACATCGCTGCCGTTGCTCATACGAGTTACATAACCGGCGATGCAATCGGTTGCGGTAGCAACCTCATCTTCACCGTTCATGATGGTTACAGTGATCTCGCTATCAACATCTGCAACTACGAGGCTATCAATCTTAACGCCGTAAATGCTGCCACCGTAGCTGACCATATCGTCAAACTCAACAGTAAAGGTGGTGGGCTGGGCTGCATTGTACTTGGTGTAGGAAACCTCAGCAGTCATGCCCTCAGAGATGCCGCTGAATACCATCTGAGTTTCGATGGTGTTCTCCAGCTTCATGGTCATGCCCTTATAGGTTTCGTCGCCGGTCTTAGTATAGTTAGCAGATACGCTGGGGATCGCATTCAGCATTGCTACAGTCATGTCTGCATCTGCCATTGCGCCGGTACCGTAGTTCCAGGTGGTCTGGGCAGCTGCGCCGTACTTCAGCATAGCAGCATAGACAGGATCCCACTTGTCGTCCAGATCCTCGCTGCCGAACATACGCTTTGCGTAGGTAGCGATGGTATCGGTGTAATCCTCGCTGATCTGCTCTTCGCCGTCAAAGATCTGAACAGTGACGCTGTCGGTCATGGACTTTGCAGTCATGCCGGTGTAGGTGATGTAGTAGTAATCGCCGTAAGATGTCCACTGAGCAAAGGGAACTTCAACTTCGTGGTCGTCGCTGCCATTGGCATAGGTGCGGGTAAGCACTGCCTTAACGTTGGCGGTTTCAGCAGGAAGATCGGCCTTCTCAACATAGAAGTTCATGTCCAGATTGTTCTGCAGAGTCACGTTGGTGCCTGCAATTACAATGTTGCTATCTTCTTCCTCGCCACCGGCGCCGGGAACATAGCCTTCAGAGTCGTAGACATACAGTTCGTCAAGGTTCAAGCCAACATTCGCTTCTGTCTCGGAACTGGAACAATAGATGCCCATGACAATATATCCAAGGGTATCCTTTTCGTGAGTTACAGTTTTAATGAGATCACCGTTTAGGTAAAACTCGATGGTATATCCATTGAAAATCTGCTCGACAGAGTACCACACACCCGGTGTCCACTCGCACACCTCTGTTTGGCCGAAATACAAATAGTATTTGTCGTCATCTGCAAGTTTTTTAATAGTCATTTGCTGAGTTTGCGTTTTAATTGCATGACTCAGGCTGGGAATATATACCGTCCATGCAGCCTCATCAGAATCTCGGTTGTCCACCATAAGATCGTATTTCAAAACGCAGGAAGTGTCTAAGATGGTGGCATCCTGATAGTGGAAATACGAACTTGCCTTACTCTCTGTACCATCTCTCTTCAGATTAAGATATGTTCTTTCAGAGGTTTCCACGATGGCACTGCCTTTAGCGTTCTGCGAACTTGTGGAACGCGTCCAACCATCGGGCGCACCATTAGACAGTTTCGCATCCATAGCATGGTAATACAGAGGCTCGCCGGTGGCTGCCCGGGCAACAGAGACTCCCGGGAGGGAAAGCAGGCTCAGCACCATGCAAAGTGCAACTGCAAGGCTAAAGCCGCGTTTCATTGTGTGTTTCATTTTCGTTTACTCCTTCCTTTTTTGCCAAATTGTTTTTTTGCTACGCGGATCCCCGCGGGTAATTACAGTTTTAAAAGCCGCTTGGCATTTCCTGCCAAAATCATTTGCTTTTCCTTTGCTGTAAGCAGGCTGTCCATCATCACGCCGCCAACATACATGGCAGGGTTGCAGACAGGAAAATCTGTTCCAAACAAGAACCGATCTGCTCCACACCGGTCAATACCGTACCGGAGCATCCGATGTCGGAACAAGCCTGTACCGGACAGGTCCAGGTAATAATTCTCGCTCAGCATCATCCTGTCCAGGTGCCTTTGATAGTGTTCCATAGTATTTGGATGGGCCGCCACCAGCACCAGGTTCGGATGTTTTCTCACCATGGCATCCATCTGGTCATCGTCCATGGAATGGAAGCTGACCACCATGCCGTATTGTTCCGCTGCATCCAAAATCTCATCAAATGCACTGCAGGAATAATCCTGCCAACCATGATAATACGGCACCAGTTCACCGATGAGTCTGATACCCAAACTATGCATCCTCTCAATTTCCCGGCAGGACCACTCTACATGGTCGGGATGAACATGAAATCCTGGAACATAGAAATCACCCAGCGAATCCCGGATTTCAAGGGCGCGGTCATTGCTTTTCTCGATCATCTCCCAGGAAGTATCCCCCTGGCGGCTGATTACTGAACCGCAAATTTTCGCAATCCCCATTTCCTTCAGATACTGCACAGAGGAATCCAGATTCATGCCACTATCCTTCCGGTAGATGCATATATTCTCTTCATCTATGCAAAACGGGTGGGTATGAAAATCAATGATCTCGTAAGCCATATCATCTCTCCTATTCAAAATAGAAGATCTGCTTCATATCTGCGTAGAACTCGCTGTCCGGCTTGATGCTGAACTTTTCAAAGCAGGGTTTGGTGTGGGTCCACCACTGCTGGGTAACAGGGTCCTGCGCCATTTTGTCCATGTCCGCATCATAGTCCTCACCCACATACTCAAAGTAGGCAAACACCAGATCCTCATGGCGGAAGATGGAATAATTGCGAAGGTTGCATTCGTGGATGGTTTTGAGCACCCCAGGCCAAGGCTGTGCATGGAGAGCTTCATACTCTGCGATCTTCTCCTGCTTCAGCCGCCCCAGCTGACCAAATATGGTTTTCTTCACTTCTGCCCCCCTCTCTTCCCAACAGGGTACATAACCCCTATCATTAATTATAGTATACTTTTTGGTATGCGAAGTAAATAACAACAATTTCGGTTGATGCCACTAATTCTAGTTTCCTTTTTTTGTGTGCTTGCATATAGAATCACAGAAATGTATAATGTAAAATACCGAATTATGATGATAAAGCACGAAAGGAGTCAGATATGTACCAGGTTCTCCTTGTAGATGACGAGGTTGATATTCTCAACACCCTGCAGAACAATGTGGACTGGCCGTCCTACGGCGTAGAAACGGTTTTGACCGCCCGTGACGGTCAGGACGCTTTGAAAATTCTGGAGCAGCACCCTATCACGCTGATGATTGCGGATATCAAGATGCCCAACATGGACGGCATCAGCCTGCTGCGGGAAGTCCGAGCCAAATATCCCAATATCCGGTGCATCATCCTCTCCTCTTACCGGGAATTTGAATATGCGCAGGAGGCCATTAAGCTGGGCGTAGAGAACTACCTGCTGAAGCCCGTCAACTATGATGAGCTGGACCAATCTATCCGCAAGTGTTTGAATAACCTGTCTATGCATAAGCATGTGATGCAATCCCTCTTTATGGAAAACGTGCTGTACCGGTGGATTACCGGTGATATCTCCAATGAGGATCTGGCTGAGCGTTCCAAGCACATTCAGGTTAATGTCTACTTCCGTAACTACTGCGTTGTCCTTGTTAAAGCATCCCGGCAAAGCGCTATTGACAATTTGCTGTCCGCATTTCTGCTGCAGCTGCAATCCAAGTACGACGCCTATCATTTTGTGGACTACAACAGCAATCATGTCTTGATCCTTGGCGGTCACACCATCGAGCAGAAGGTAATTCAAAAGGCACTGCATGATGCCATCCGTGAGACAAACTTTCAGCACGATTTAAAGGCCTCCATCGGTTCGGTGGTGACCGGCAGCGGCCAGGTCTCTATCAGCTACCGCTGTGCCATGGACTCCATGCTCCTATGCGGTTCTGCTTCCGGTCAGCACATTATCCTGTCCGATGATTCCCCTACTGTGGATATCAGCGACTATCAGCTGAGTCAAATTGCCACCTATCTGGAACAGGCTCTGGATTCCGAATCCGAGCTTACTCCCCGAGAGCTGTTTCATGAGATCTTCCGCAACGTTCAGGACTATCCCCTTTCGACTCTCAACTCCTACATCAACACGCTGTCCATCCGGCTGTTCCGTCTGTTGGTCACTCTGGGTATGATCGACCCACAGGCGGAGAACAATCCTATGATTAACGCCTATCATTTTGAAGAAATGCCCAGCGAGGACGCGCTGTACAACTGCTTCTGCGATATTCTGACGCTGAATCTGATTCTGGTCAAAAAACATATGAAGCGTCTCAGCCCTGTCTGCCTGCTGGCCATGCAACATATTTCCAATAACTTTACCGAGTACGTATCCATTAAGGATTTCTGCAATCGGCACAATATCAACGCTTCTTACTTCGGTTACCTTTTCCGGAAGGAAACCGGCATTTATTTCAATGACTACCTCAATCAAATCCGGATCAACAACGCCATGAACCTCTTGAAAAACACCAACTACAAGATCTCACAGATCTCCAAAATGTCCGGTTTCGGCAACACCAGCTACTTTATTCAGTGCTTTAAAAAGCGAACCGGTCTGTCACCTGCAAATTTCAAGCAAATGCTGATTGATTCCACCAAATAATATTTGAGAGCCGGAGGCAAACGCCTCCGGCTCTCCTTATTTTCGATTTATCCCTCATACAACCGAAGCTCATGCTCTTCGAGGGTCAGCCGCTTTATCTTAATTTCCACAGTGACGCCGCCTGCTTCATTGTTCATCAAGGAAAGTCCACAGTCAGGGCCGTAGAACAGCTTGATCCGTCGTTGGACATTACGCAGGCCATAGCTCTGGGCGCTGCTGCCGGCAGTCTCCAGGCCTTGCATCAGCGACTCCAGCTTCTCCTCGGGGATTCCAAGACCATCATCGTGTATATAGAACCAGATATACTCCTCGTCATCGATCTTCCCCCGGATCTTCAGCGTGTGCCTCCACTTTCTCTGATTGAAGCCGTGAACAAAGAAATTTTCCAGCACCGGCTGCAAAAGATTGCGGATAATACCGTACTGCATCACATCCGATTCGATATCGAAAACGATATCGATTCTGTCTTCATAACGGTACTCCATCAGCGATAGATAGGAATTTAGGAAATCGATCTCATCCCGGATCGTCGCAAAGTTTTCCGAACTGATCAGGCTGCGGAAGAGCTGCGCCATTTTGATAATCACATCAGATGTCTCAATGTCGCCGTTTTCGTACACCTTACCGCGAATGACCTCCAGCGTATTATACAGAAAATGCGGGTCAAACTTAGCCTGAAGCTCTGAAAGCTCCGCTTCCTTCTGCTTGAGACGGAGTTCATAGGTTGTATGCATGTTATCCTGCAGCCGCTCCGTCATGTCGTTGATGGCGAGGCCGATGCTTTCAAATTCATCCTTAGGATTCTCCGGCGTTGGAATCCGATAGGTCAACTCATTTTCACCAATCTTGCGCAGTCCCGTCTGAATCACATTGATCTTGCCCATGATATTGCGTCCCATCCAACGGTAAACCATTAGGAAACAAGCAAAAAACAGCGCCACGATGGTCAGGATGTACAGAAAAAATGTGTGGCCCTGCAAAACCGCATGCCGCCAGGGTATCAGGCAAAACACACTGTATCTGCCTCCGGTTCCTTTCAGCCGGTAGATTTTCATCAGCTGTCCATTGAGATGGAACGTCTCGCCGGACTCTTCCGTAATAGTAAGCACATTCTCATCGTAAATACCGGAAGAATCATATATCATACCGTTTTCGTTGGCTATATAAAAGCATGCGTTTTCAATGCTGCTTGTGTCAATACCCGCCGTTGCGATTGTATCCGTGTTATAACCAAAAATAATTTTGCCGTTTTGTGCACCGACATCGGCATTACCGCAAAGCGCATAGGTCATGATTTCTCCGTTGGAAACGGAAAGCGGTTTGCTTCCATAAACCTCCATGGCTGCACCCTTGTTTTCCAGTTCCTCTGCAAAGGGGAAGTCCGGTGACATTTCCTGCAGGATCGTATCTCCTTCAAACAAATAGTAGTTGGTGCTGTCCTTTCCTGTGTAAACACCAATCCAACTAATGCCGTGATTAAACGCCATGATATCCTGCATTGCTTGTGTCAGTTCCCGTTTCTCTAATTGGGTCAGTGCAGACTTATCCTCCGCAAAAAAATACTTGTTCAGGTTATTGTAAATGCCTTCACTACCGGTGTATATAGGCATATACACCCGCCAGAAATCCTCTGTTGTATTTTCATAGGTATAGCTCAACTCACTCATAGTCTGCTCCAACTGGCTGAGCAGTTCAACAGACTCTTTGTTGTAAGCCAAATAGGAGGCAATGAGGCTCATCAAAATCAGAAAAAAGCCATAGACCCATGTAATTTTGCGGATCATTGCGTTGGTATATACTTTAGCGCGGACCTTCTTCATGTGCTCGCCTCCCGATTTTTTTGTCATTATACCACAATATGACGCAAAAAGCTATGCTTTTTCCACAAAAAGCGGGACTAATCTATCGTATACCACAGTGTGATTTTCATCCAAAGCCTGATTTCGATGGTGATGGCCACAGTACCAGCATTTGAAAGTCACTTTCTCATCTATAAAGCCCAAGAGCTCCTCAAAGGGGTATTTTCGGTCCTGAGGAAGTTTTCTATAGTAATCGTGAGTCAAGATGTAATCCACACGATGCCCCTGCACCTTGAGATTATTATAGGCGTTTTGCAGCTGCGCATCCGTTACCATTGCGGCAGTCCCGCCAAAAACAAAGCAGGAATTTCCAAAAATGTCGTAAATATAGCCTCGCTGCAGATGCAGTACATTTTCCGACAGGCGGTGTACCTTTCCGCCGTTCCAGTTCTCCTCCGGCAAGCTGTTCAGATAGTCAAAGTTTTCATGGTTTCCGTCTACAATCAAAATCTGCTTGCGCGAAGACAGAACCGATTCCGTAAATACCTGATTATTCACCTTACTCTCATCATAAAGACAAATATCCCCCAGCAAAATCAGAACATCGTCCTGTGACTGCGCCGAATGAAACTCCTGCCAACCGATAAAATCTAATCTTCCGTGAAGATCGCTAAGTAACCATACCAAAACAGCACCTCTAATGTTAAAAGGGGGATCCCGAAGGATCCCCCTCCTATTAATTTTTATTCAGCCTTCGGGGCCGTTTCCTCTTCGGACTCTTGCTTCTTACGTTTCTTGATTAGGATAATGAGAACGACGATAATAGCTGCAATCGCCACACCGGAAGCAATCAAGACAGGCACAACCCAGCTGTTATTGGGATCAGTGATCGTGCCAACATTGTTGCTCATATCATCCTTGTCATCCTTATTCGGTCTGGGAGGCTGACCGTTGGGATTCACGGCAATCACAATCTTCTCAGGCTCCGGAATCTCATCCACATCAGGTGTGCCTTCCATAACCACATTATCCTTGCCACCTTCGCCCTTTTCGGTATATTCTTCCAACGGGGGCAGCGTGTACGCAGACAGATCCTTAGCCTTCACAAAGTTGAAGACATCGCCCTTCTTGCCAACAATGCCAAAGTATCCGGAGGTAGTAATGGCGCCGATCTCCTTGTCAACAATATCAAAGATAATCTTGCCATCCACACTCAGATACAGCCGGACAGTCGTACCGACAGTCA
Organism: Faecousia sp.; assembly: GCA_045604325.1. Lineage (GTDB taxonomy): Bacteria > Bacillota > Clostridia > Oscillospirales > Oscillospiraceae > Faecousia. The sequence goes on from JAZUNW010000092.1 coordinate 10,159, forward strand.
GTGCGCCAACCTGGATCTTATACTGTTTGCCATTCTCCAGGAAGAAGGGAATATCACCGCCGTACACAGGATCAAAGCCTTCCACATTGCCGTAAAGAACAGTTCTGTCTCTGCCGTTGAACCGCTGCATCTGAATACCGGTCTTGGTAAAGCTCAAAAGGTATCCTGTTGCACCGCTGGACACATAGGTGTAGCTGTCCTCCGCTCTAAGCACAAAGCTGGGCCATGCGGATTCTCTGGTCATTGAGAACTCAAAGCAGAACATCTCGTTGAGATACTTCTTGGGCTGGAAGGTAGTATAGCCGGTATTCGACAATTCCACCTTCAAGGACTTATCCTGATCAATGGTATACTTGCTGTAAAGACTCTTCCACTGACTCATGCTGGTTCTCTTAAAGATTTCCTCCAAGTCGTCCAACACGAAGTTGATAGGCCGGATGACCTTTACCCGTATCTGCTTTGTAATGGTCTGCCCCTTCACCTTAACTGTGATCTTCAGTGTGGTCTCACCGATCTTGAGGGGTTTGATAGCACCGTTTTCGTCAATGCTTGCAATGGCGCTGTCGGCGATTTCATAGCGGACGGAATCGGGAGTCAATCTAACGCCACGCTCGGTAACAGCCATAGGCTTCAGCGTTACGGAGCCAGCAGTGATACCCAGCTGCAGAGTGCCGTCATCCTGCAGACCATCCATATGGATATCCACCAAATCGGTACCAACGGAAACCGGTGCTTCCACAACCTGGACGATATTATTGGTCAAGACATAGATGCGAACCACAGCATCACCCTTGCCAACGGCAGTAATCACACCGTCAGCAGACACAACTACCACGCTTTCATCGGAAGAACCGTAGCCAACGGTAGCGCCGCTCAGATCCACCTTGGCATCCTTAGCGTCAGTAGACCGCAGGTTGATATTAAAGGTGGCACCCACTGCCAAGACCAACATATCTTCGTCTTCTCCCGGCAGATCTGTGACGAGCCGCTCTGCGTGATTATTGCGCAGGTAGGCGTAAGCACTGGTCAAACCGGAGGCAGCCATGATATTTCTTGCCTCGGTGGGCCAGTTCAGATCCTCACAAACCGTGTTGTTCCGGAATACCAAGTCTAAGTTGTTGTCGTTGAGCTCGGCTTCATTGTAGGGAGCAATGATCTTATAGTCTGCGCCGCTGGCTCTGGGGAAATTGCCTCTCGTCTTGCTGTGGGATGTGTAGTTGTTGCGCACCAAGCAAGGAGAATTTGATGTAGAAACGGTCAGCCATTGTGCGCCGTTGGGGGTAAAAGCATTGTGCCACATGGGAGATTCGCTGAGGTCAACAACGTTATACTCCCAAATCCAGTTGTCAGAACCGCCGTCATTATACAGCGCCGCAGTACCAACACCCATATTCCGCAGGTAGTTGCCGGAGATCAGGTTGGTTCCGGTACCGGCAAAGGGATCCAGATTGCCAGAGGTCGTACCGTTGACATAGATACCGCCGCTGTCCCAAACGCCGCCCATGTTGTAGTCATGGATGAAGTTGTTGGCAACCGTGGTATACCGCAGCACATTATCGATCTCTGCCGTCCAGCCAAGACCGATGTGGAGCGGGCTGTAGTCTACATTGAATATTTCGTTGTTTTCAATGTTTACGTAAGCAGCAAAGCCAACACCAATGGCAGAGGCGGAATTATACTCCGTACCGATATCGTGAATGTAGCTGTTATAGACATCACAGTTCTTCACTACCATCAGAGGATCGGAAGGATTGTAAATCTCCTTATCGCGCCAGTTGGTCTGGCCAATGTACATACCATTACCGGAGATATCAGAGAAGATACAACCGTTAATCTGTACATTCTGGCTGCCCATAAACATGTTAATACCGGTAATGCCCAGTCTGGTAAAGGTACAGCCGGTGAAGTAAACAGAGTTGGTTCTGTACAGCGTAATAGCAGCATCGGGCATAACGTCCGCAGAAGTGGAGTTATAATCACGGATGTGCATACCCTGAGATACAGACATACCCACATTGGTATTGACGCGGTTATAGGTCGTATCCGCAAAAGTAATACCCTCGAACTTGATATTCTGCACAATGCTGTTGTCATCGCCCAGAATGTTGACAAGACCGGAGTCGCTTTCCGTCTCACCGCTATTGGTCCAGTCGTCGATGACAGGGTAGGAAATGGTCAGCTCATTCACTTTCTCCCATGCATAGGGCATGTAATACAGCTTCATTTCCTCGTTATCGAAGTACCATTCACCGGGCTCATCCAGCAGAAGCAGCGCATTCTCATAGAACATGCTGTAAGGACGGCTGGGGTTGACCAGGTCCTTAATGCTGATGTTGGAGTGTGCCACCAGAGACTGGAAGTTGGGCTGCTCCATGATGAGATTGACTCTGCCGTCTCCGGCATCCTCAATGCTCGTTACGCCGCCGCGGTGGTTTGCCCACTCAACGCTGTAGGAGAACTCCAGATCTGCACGGTCATCCTCGGGAATCTGCAGCAGGAAGGTATCGGTGCTGCTGAAGCCCAGATAGGACAAACCGCTCTCAGAAGTAATCAGCTGGGGATCAGTAAGACCCTTGTTGCTTCTGGCTCGAACTGCACGAACGCCATTGATAATCAGATGTCTGGTGTTGATATCCTTGTTCAGCTGCATGACGTAGTAATTCTTGCCGCTAACCTTGGTAAAGCCGGATGCGATCTCATCATCCAGAATCTCAGCACCGCCGATGGTGACATCCGCGCCATTTGCCGCCCGGAAGATCACGAAGTTGTCATTGACGCCGCCATGGGCTGCTGTAAAGTTCAGCGCCTGGGTGCGCTTGTAGTAGCCGGCAGCCAGCTCAACAACAACGGAACCGCTGCTCTTATCCATTGCAGCAACCGCATTCATTGCCTGGTCCAGCGTCATGGGGCTGTTCTTCGAGGTTCCGTCACCGCCGCCGTTAACAGATACATAAATGGTGTCCTGATACACCGCATCTGTAACTGTGACAGTAATGGTTTTGGTAATATTAGGATACTTTTCTGCTCTAATGACGACCTGCGCAGTACCCTTACCTACAGCAACCAATTCGCCCCACTCATCCACCGTGACAACAGCCGTGTTGCTGGAGGAATAGAGCATATCCTGGTAACCGGCATCACTGGGTGTAATGGTAGGCTTCAGGTACTGGTGGCCGTTCACACGAAGTGTAATGTTGCTTGCATCAATTGATGTGATCGGCTTTTCAATAACGGTAAGGGTTGTTGTCGCCTGGAGGCTGGTATTACCGTAGGGAACTGCGGTAACAGTAACCGTACCGGCCTTCAAGGCTGTGACGTTACCGTAGGCATCTACAGTCGCCACAGACGGATCACTGGAAGTATACTTCACAGTGCGGAAGTTTCTTTCTGCAGGTGTAGCCTCGACCTCGAGCACAGTAGTTGCTCCGCCAACAACAGCCTCATAAGAAGACTGCTTAAAGCTGACAGAGTTCACAGGATCAATACCCTCAGTTACCAGAATATTGTCGATATACTGGGTATTGGTGGTTATCTTGTACATACCGATGTACACACCGTTGAATGCCACATTGTTATCCGCGATCGGCTCTTGTGACAGAATCAGTTTTCCGTTGATGTACAGATCGTACACACCGGCCACTGTGTCAACCACCTGCTCCAGTTTATACCAGGTATCAGGAGTAATCCAGAAGTCGGTGGCCAACCAGCTATCGGCAGTCATTCTGCTAAGTCTGCCGTAGGAAATCATCACCTGTCCAACCAGCTTGGATGTGCCGTTGGCGAAGCCGGGCAGATAGACAACACCCATGGCCTCGTCGATCATGAAGTCATAGCTGATGACCGCACGATCCAGTGTAAGACCATCTTTGAACGAATACACTGCACGGCTACTGTTACCGGACTGAGCAACCTGCTTCATAGCCATAACGTTGTTGCCCGAAAGCTCCATTGTGGACAGAGAATAATAGTTGCTGTCACCGCAGTGGATACGGACTTTCCAGCCGTTCAGTCCATTATCGAAGTTCTCCGAATAAGAGAACTTTCCGGCACACTTGACCACCGTTGTGGCAATGGGGATTATACAGCCATCCGCATGGGCGGAAATAATGGATTCTCCCACTGCTCCGGTCAGTGTCACAACACCGCTGGGGGTGACTGTAGCCACAGCTTCGTTGCTGGAAACATAGGTAACAGAAGTTCCGCTGGGCAGATTCTTCAGTGCGGGCGTAAAGGTAGCAGCGCTGACATAGCGATACAGAGAATTCTCAAAGGTAACGCGCTTATAGGTGCTGTAAGTACACTCTGTATGGGCATGCACAGACAGGTCATCAATATTTATATTGATATCGGCTGCCAGATTATTTGAGCTGGCCTTGGCAAAAATGCCTGCGTTGATATAGGAAATAGAGGTAACAGCCTCACTCAGTGTGCCAGATGCGAATCTGCCGCCATCGACATACACTCTCCATTCAGTCCCATCAATGACCAGTTCAATATCGTACCATCTGCCGTTTTCGACTTCCATCGCCGCGCTGCCGGCTTTCAGTTCACCGTTGGCAATGTTCAGCACAAACAGTCTGCCGCGCTTGGCGTTGGTAAATGCAGGCAGATAGGAGGTATAGGTTTTATCTCCATTATCCACCATCACGCTGTACTTCATGGACACAGGAACCGTCGTCAGAGGCGCCTCATTGCCCTGTTGGTCCTTGAAGGTATACACCGTATAGGCACTTGCTGTAATGCCCTCAGCACTGTTCTTCATCTGCCAGTAGGTCCGGCCACCATTGGTGACAATGGCACTATCGGAAGCCGTTTGACTTTCTCTTATCCAGCCCTCCGGATACAGGGTGGATCCAGTAGGCAGGGTGGTTCCAGTAGGATTCAGTACGTCCATCGTATTTTCGTAGATGGCATCCGCACAGGACTCCTCGCGGGGTGCTGCCACGACAACCGTGATGGTATCCGTGATCTGCGTACCGTCAACTGTAGCGGTAATCACAGCAGTACCTGCCTGCACACCGACCACCACACCGGTATTTGCGTCCACAACAGCGACGTTGGGATTATCAGAACTCCATTTAACGGAATTGTCCGCGCCACTAGGCGTGACAACTGCGTTTAACGTAATGGATTTTCCAGCCGTCACAGCAGCCGAGTCTGCACCATCGTTGATGGTAACACCGGTAGCACCGATCGACTCCACGGTCACGGTGACCGTAGCGGTCTTGCCTTCGTCATCCGTAATAACGGTGATTTGGGCTGTGCCTGCGGCCACACCGGTGACTACGCCGGTCGCTGCATCTACAATAGCAACAGCAGTATTGTTAGATTCCCAAGTCACGCCCTTAACGGTTGCGTTTTCCGGGGTAATGGTTGCGGTCAGAGTCGTGGTATCGCCAACCCGGACCGATACATTGGTCTCGTTAATGACGACACCGGATACACTTACCGCGTTACTTGCACTCTTAACGGTCACCGTCGCAGACACCGGATCCAGTCCGGTAGAAGGCGCGGGAGTTGCAGTAATGGTAGCTTCACCTGCACTCACACCGGTGACCACACCGTTTTCATCAACAGTTGCAACGGCTTCATTGCTGGATTTATAGGTCACGGAGGGTAAGTAAGCGTTATTGGGCTTCAGAATCCATTCAGGTTGAATGGTCTTACCTGCAACAACCTCGTACTGGTTCTTTTCAAAGGCAAATCCGGCAGCCGCAGTAAAGTTGTAAACTGCAAAATTGTCAATGTTCATGGCCACATTGGCACCGGCAGACTGTCCATCGGCAGGACTTCCACCTGCGTTACCAATACCCATGTTAATGTAAGCAATGGTCTTATCATCTGCGATCGCGCCATCGCTGACCTTTACGCCATCAACATAGAGCGACCAAGCGGTATTAACGAGAATCAGTTCAACGGTATACCACTCGCCTGCCGTAAAGGTAACATCAGTATTCCGCAATGCATTATCACTTACAGTGACTACAATAGGTCTTTGCTTTGTATTATCAGTGAAAGCGGGCAGGTGGACGCTCCAATCGGTCATATTACCGTTGTCGATCATAACGTCGTACTTCAGCACAACAGATTCAAAATCCGTATCCGCAGTGGTATACAGCCAGGATATGGCGTTACCCTCAGTGCCATCGCGCTTCATCTGGTAATAAGTTCTTCCGCTGTCCGTAATAAAACTACTTCCATTGGAATGCTGTCCGGTTCTGGTCCAATTCAGCGGATACAGTGCATTCGAGCCACAGTCATCCATGGAATTGCTGACAATCGGCGCACTCAGTCCACCTAATTTGGCAACAACATTAACGGTAATAGTATCCTTAATATTGGTACCTTCTACAGTAGCGGTAATGACTGCAGTTCCTTCCATAACGCCGGTAACGACGCCTGTAGTTTCATTCACAGATGCCACGTTGTCATCACTAGTGGACCATGTCACACTTGCTCCGGTAGCACCGGCCGGCAGCAAAGTCGCACTAAGGGGCAGGCTCTTGTCGACCTCGACGGCAACATCTTCCATGCCGCCATTGATCTGCACGCCGGTAACTTCCGAAGAGGAAGAAGACTGCGCAACCAGCACATTGACTGAAGCTGCCGCCAAACCGCTGGATTTAGCGGGGGTGGCGGTAATGGTGGCCTGGCCTGCACTCACGCCTGTAACCACACCAGTTTCGGAATCCACAATTGCAACGGTTTCATTGCTGGATGTGTAGGTCACATCAGGCAGGTAGGCATTAGCAGGAGCCTTGGTCCATGCCGGAGTGACGGTGCCGCCTACAGCAACATCATAGCTGCTTGCGCCAGCGGCAAAACCGGTGCCGGGAACATAGTCGTAGACATACAGTTCGTCAAGATTCATACCAACGCCTTCACCGGTAAAAGTTTGCGTAGGATCTGTCGAATTGTTTTTGGCATAGATACCCATGACAATGTATCCGAGGGAAGTTTTATCATGTGTTACTGTGGTAATAAGCGTCCCATCCAAATACAGACTTATGGATGTTCCGTTAAATACCTGCTCAACAGTATACCATTTTCCCGGAGTCCATTCCGCAACTTCATCAGTGCCGAAATACAAATAATTCTTGTCATCGCCGTCTAATTTTCTGATGGTCATTTGCTGAGTCTGTGTTTTAATTGCGTGACTCAGACTGGGAATAAAAATCGTCCAATGATCCTGCGCGGCAGATGTTCTGTTATCCACCATAAGATCGTATTTCAAAACGCAGGAGGTATCCAAATTGGTAGCATCCTGGTAATGAAAATAAGAAGTCGCTACTGACTCAGTGCCGTCCCTCTTCAGATCAAGATATGTTCTTTCAGAGGTTTCCACGATAGCACTGCCTTTAGCGTTCTGCGAACCTGAGGAACGCGTCCAACCATAGGGCGCACCATTAGAGGCTTTCTCATCCATAGCATGGTAATACACATGATCGCTGAGGATGTCGGCAACCTCATCTGCCCGGGCAATGGTTACGCCGGGTAGTGCCATCATACTCAACACCATGCAAAACGCCAGCGCCATGCTCAGCACCCGCGTCCAGATTTTGGAATCGTATGTCATAAATATATCTCCTTCCATTTTTTATTTAAACAGGCTTGCTTTTAGCCTGATATCGACACCGAACATGCCTTCACAAATCCGGCACGAGCCAGCCATATTCCATAGGCGATGCATCGGCCTTCCCGAGGGTATGTACTGGATCATCATCCCTGACCCAAGATACGCCATCGGCACATACATGAAACCGTAGTGGCGTGTTTTGCGTCCAGCCGGCTTTTTCCTTGGATACAGCGATTACATACTTGCCGGGCTCCATCACCGTCAGAGTGTATTTGTTGAGTTCCAGACTGATTTTCTCACCAAATACCGACTGGTGGGTCAATGCCCAGCCAGCAAGTTGGAGCGCACCATCCCGAATGGAGATTCCGGGAGCCGGCCACATGGGTTCAAATTCAAAATGCAGCAAAAATTCCGTATCCGGCCGCCCGCTGAGCTCTATATAGAGCGATTCTGCATCGCTGAATGCCCGGAAAAATGCATGCTCCGAGATTCTTTCTGCAGGTGCTTTTTCCGGTTCGCCGCTCAATGTATAAACGGAATCCGTGTGTTCGGGCCGCCAGACAACAGACGCCCTCCCCTGCCGGAGGTTTTCTCTGACGGTCGGGAAATCCCATGCCTTTAACCTCCGGAGCTTGTCGATCCGGTCTTTCAGCTTTTCCGGGAAGAATTTATAGCCCTCTGCCTCGGAGTGATAGCCTAGTCTGGAATCCGCCTCACACAAAGGAATCATGTCCTCACTGTTTTGGAGCTCCTGATCCACGAGTTTTTCCATCTCCTGAAGAATTTCCAACTGGTTGTTTGCACCTTTCAGAAGTTGACTGCGCAGATGATAAAACTGCAGAATATTGTGCCCACTTGCCAGCAACAGATGCAGGGCGGCAGCTATATTTCTCTGCTCCTGTGGCGTATTGGAAGGCAAACAGCGCATTCCTTCCTGCCAACTATCCGTCATTTTCCGGGTCAGCAGCACTGCTTCGACCAAAGTATGACCGCTTTGCAGACACTCGCCAATACGGTCGCCGTCGGGCGGATCCAGCAGCTGCCATGTACGCGGCAGTGAGGTATTTCTTGGTGTCAATGCCAAGTCCCACACAACGCCGTCATGCATAGGCCCATAATAGCTGAACATGATATTGACCGGATAATTCCGGTAACCATCCTCAAATTTCTGCCACGCCTTTACTGCCGCGCGTGCCTCGCTGCCGAAATAGATACCCGCCAAATGCTGTAAAAAGGCTTGCTTATCAGAAAAGTCCTCCATGAAAGACAGCTCGCCGGCTGCTTTACTCATCAGAGATGGGTAATTGCCAAAGTACCAGCACTGCATAACGCCCTCTACCCCATAGCTTCGGGCTGCGGCATACTTATCGAACAATATGCCGGGAACCGGAATATAGGGAACCGTTGCAATTTCATGGGAGCAACAAACCTGCATTTTGGCAAACATACGCTTATTAGCTTCAACCGCTGTTTTTGCCGCAGCATCATACATTTGGGAAGGTCCCACATACGAAAGCCAGTAGTCTATGGCCTGCCGGGTCTTCCCAAGCTGCTCAGTAAAGCCGGCATCCTCCAGATTTTCCATCAAAAAAGCATCATTTGGAGCACATTTGACATATTCCTGAATGTCCGCCGTATCCCAAACCCGATGTCCATAGGTCCAGCTGATAAATTCAGCATTCGTCCCGGAGCGGCGAATTCCCTCCTGGAACAACCCCACAGTATGTGCAAGTACCTGGCCCTTACCGAACCGGGAACAACGGGGGCACCGTTCATAGTGGTAAGCCGAGGTGCAGGAAGTAAACCGTTCACCGTCGGAGATGTCAATAATACCGCCCAAGTCAGGAACGAGCTCCAGAAGCTTCTGGGTCGATTCAATACAATAGGCAGCACCCTTTTCCGTATGAGTGCACAGCGTATAATTATTGTCCTTTGTCAAATAGCCGATGGCATCGGGGTATTTCTCTGCCATCTCCGGTGTCAGGGCTGCCGGCTCTACGCCAAAAACATAGACCTTGACACCGTAGCGCTTACACTTAGCAACCACCCGGCGAAGCTTTGATATCCGCTTTTCCCAATTTTCGCCGTATTCCGGAAAAATATCCGACGGCAGTAAATCCTTGAACCGTGTATAGATCCAGATGCCGTTGGTGCCATCGTGTGCCAGCCGGTTCAGGTATTCATCAGGGTAATAATCTACATCATCCAGCAGCTCATCCGTATTGTTGGGAGGACGGTTAGTTGGACTGAAAAACCCTCTGGTGATTCGAGTTCGCACAGAGGGTTTTCTTGAAATCGTTCCAAGGGGAAGGATCGGGCCTTCTCTTCTTGACATCTCATCTTCAATATAGATTAGTGCTCTGCGAATACCTTCCGTGTCATTCGCTTCCACAAGGCAACCGTCCTCGTTGATCTGGATGCGATATGCCTCATGGCAATCCGTATTCGCCTTAGTCAAAAGGATGGGATACTGCCGTCCACTGATTCCGTATATCTGCAGAAATCTGCAAAAATCTTCAGTTGCTGTCTCCAGTATCCCTTCCAGATCCGGGAACGCATTTTTAAGGTAGGCACCCTGGGCACTCACCTCGCCTGCGTCCGGCTCCCTGCTTTGAAACCATTCCGGTTTGCTGACATGGACCGGATTGCGAAGTGCGTCCACAAAGCCCAACGGAGGCTGCTTGTAAAAAAATGGGTCAATTCTAACAGAGCCCATAATTTTCTCCTTATCCCTTGACCGCGCCGATCATCATGCCCTTCATGTAATACTTTTGGATGAAGGGATACACGCACATAATGGGGATAACCGTAACAGCTGTCAAGGTGAGGCGAATCGGCGTTGCAGACGCCAGTCTTTCCAATAATTGGATACTCGCGCCATCTTCAATCATTGTTGCTTCCAGGGACTTCACCTGTTCGTAGTACTCATACAGAACAAACTGCAAAGTATAGAGCTTCTGATTGGTGATGTACAGCTTTGTGTCCATCAGGTTATTCCAGTGGCCCACTGCAGAGAACAGTCCCACTGTTGCAAGGATCGGCTTGGACAAGGGCAGCACAATCCGGAAGAACCGGGTTATATAACCCGCACCGTCAAGCTCTGCAGACTCCTCCAAGGAAGCAGGAAGCGACTCCATATATGTCTTAATCAGAATCATGTTGTAGGCAGAGAACATATGCAGGACGATATAAACCCAGAAATTATTCATCAAGCCAAGATTCTTGATGTTCAAATAAACGGGGATCATACCTGCACTGAAATACATGGTTGATACCGTCAGACGGTACCAAAGCTTACGATGCCACATTTCCTGCTTGGTAAAGATGTAGCCGGCATATGCCTGGAACAGCAACGCAGTAAGCGTACCAAGCAGCGTTCTGGTTACAGACACAATCGCAGCATCATAGAGTCTGGTCAGTTTCAAAACGTTTTTGTAGTTTTCAAAATGCAGGCCGATGGGATACAGTATAACCTTGTTCAGGTTCACCATAACGTTGCTGCTGATGGTATTGATAAGCAGATAATAAAACGGATAAGCAAAAATGATAATCAAAAGAGCAGCGATGATATAGGCTATAACGTCAAATACAATTTCTCCTTTGGTTCTCTTGATCTTATTAGAAACTCTCGAAGCCATAAATTCGACACGCTCCTTTCGTTAAGCAATTCCACTACCACGAATCTTCTTGGAAATATAATTCGTGGTATAGAACAATGTAAGGGCAATAATACTCTTCATAATACCTACTGCGACACTGTAAGAGATCATGCCGCCGCCAATGCCCAGGTGGTACACATACAAGTCCAATGTCGTGATATAATCCTTGTTGAAAGCATTCTCGAAGACCATATACTGTTCAACACCGGTGTTCAGAATACGACCAAATCCCATAATCATCAAAACCACAAGTGTGGGCATCAGGTGAGGAATGGTAATGTAACGAATGCGGGCCCAGCGGCCGGCACCGTCAATGGCAGCAGCCTCTAACTGTTCCTGGTCAATGCTGGCAATGGCAGAGAAATAAACAATACCACTCCAGCCGAGATCCTTCCACCGCTGGAATATCTCTTGCTTGATCCAAACATGCTCATCGGACATAAGTATATTGAGCGGCTTGTCGATCAAGCCCCACTCTAGCAGCAAAGAGTTGATAAGGCCCGTAGAAGACAGCAAAGCATTCACCAAGGCAAACACAACCACCCAGCTGATAAAATGCGGAAGTGTGGAAACAGTCTGAACCAGCTTTCTGACACGAGGGCTACGGATTTCACTGACGAAAATCGCAAAAGCCATTGGCAGGAAAATCAGCAGATAGTTAATTGCTGCCATACCCAAAGTATTATATACACTCTGGAAAATATTTTTCCTGATAACGGGGTTCTCAAACAGAGTAACGAAATTATTCCAGCCTACAAATTCAGATTCCAGCAGGGGTTTTCCAAGCCGGTATTTAACAAAAGCATATCCCAGGCCCCAAAGCGGAACATATGCAAACAGGATCACATAAACAAGCACAGGGATTGCAAGCAGGAACAAAACCTTACCCTTTCGCTGCTGCATCGCACCCAATCCATTTTTGTTGCTATGTTGTGGTAGTCTGTTGGGTTTTTTTGTTTTTTCGCTGATTTTCCCCAAACTCATAATAAAGCCATCCTCCTTCAGTCTAATTGGGCTTTCATAAGCTTACCTATATTTTACAAGCTAAGCGCCCTTTATGTAAATATAAATAATTCCACCCCATAAAACGAATTCTTGTTTTGTTCACAATTCCAACAGGCAGCGGGTCTGCGCATTGGCGATACCCTGTGGCGCTTCTCCATAAGAACTCAGACCGCAACCAAATAAAAAAAGACACCCCCAAAGCAGTTTCCTGCTTTGGGGGTGCGGTTTCGACTTATCTCAGAGTCTAAAGCTGTCGGTTATTGATCAATGACTGCTTAGTCCTTAAAGAAGCCTTCGTTGATCTCAACACCACTCTTCAGCTCAGCAACGCGCCACTCGTAGATCTCCTTAATGCCAGCCTCTTCGCACTTTGCGACAGCGTCATCCCACAGTCTTTCGAATTCTGCGTCAGTCTCAGCATAGATCATCTTCCAGCTGGCCTGCACGAGGATGTCCTTAGCAGCCTTCTGAACCAGCTTATCTTCATCGGAGATGGCTTCTGCAAACTTGCTTGCGTTGACATGGAAGGGATTATTGATAAACTGCTCCTTCTCCGTCAGCAGCTCACGGAAGCCGCTGTAACCGGGATAGGTCTTCTTCCAGGATTCCATCAGGTCTGTTGCAGCATTGTACTCCAGCATCTCGTCGGAGCCGGCAACTGCATAAGGAACGCCGTAGGAGGTCATAGCACCGGTGTTCAGAATGTACGGAGTGTTGTAAATAACAAAGTCTTCACCCTTGATCTTAACGGTATCGCCGTGAGCATAGTAGCGATAGCCCTTATCGGTGATGTAAAGCTTACCATTCTCATCCAGATCCCACAGCTCACCCTTAGGACCTTCTCTGAGGACCAGCAGCTCGTCGGGATTTGCCATCATATCCAGCAGCTTCAGGCAGGTTTCCACATGCTCAGACTGAGCGCTGATAGAAATAAAGCTGCCGTTGCCCAATGTATTACCTGCCTCATTACGGAAGGAAACACTCTCTTCAATATAGACGGGGTAGTAGCCATACTGCTCCCAACCGGGGGCACCGGGCCAACCAGCCAGAGAACCACCGGCAGTAACAGCAGTCTGCTGAGTGTTGCGGTCCTTATTCATGGATTCGGGATCCACAAGGCCCTCGCGATACATCTTGTTGAAGAAGGCCAGGCCAGCCTTGTACTGGCTGTCGTCAGTCAGAATATAGTCGAAGGACTTGTTAACAGTGTCTACCTCAACGAAATACGGCAGCTCGCCGATATCCACGCCATTAACAACATACCAGTTGTAGATGGAGTAGAAGTAGGAGGCATCGTTGGCAAACAGACGGGCACCGTAGGTTTCATCACCTGTGGGGCTCTTGGGATAGACTTCCTTCATCTGCTTCAGCACATCGATCAAATCATCCCAGGTCTTGATTTCCGGGCAGCCGATCTGCTCGTAAGCAGTCCAATACAGCTTAACGGCAGCACGCTCGGTGTCGATGGTCTTAGTTCCACCGCCCACCAGCAGGGGGATCATGTTGGCAACACCTGCGGAAACATACTCTTTTGTGTAATCCAGAGCGCTCTGGATTGCTTCATTCCCAGCAATGTGAGGCAGCTTATCCATATAAGGCTCCAGATCCAGCAGCAGGTCGGACTCGCTGAGCTCATCCAGCGGAACCTTGTTGCTGACATACAGCATATCAGGCAGCTGACCTGCAGTGACCATAGCAGTAAACTTTTCATCACTGTAAGGCCAGATTTCCAAGATGATGCCCTTGGACAGCAGGTACTCGCCCAACCAGCCACCGACAGTGCCGGAGGTCAGGTTCGCGTTCAGGGGATACAGGGTGATGGTCACAGGATCGGTGCTAGTACCTTCGCCGGAGCCTGAGCCGCTGGGGTTGGGGTCAGCGGGAGTACAAGCCACCAGAGAAAACACCATCACCAGAGCCAGTAACAGGGACAGTAATTTTTTCATTGTTTGTTCCTCCATTCTAGTTTTTGGGGTTTTGAACAGCTATGTTATGCAAACTGACAATCAAATCACGAAATACAAACACATCTGTTATGCAATAATTATAATTCACAGGCTTGGATAGATAAATAAAAAGAATTCTACTTTCTGCAAGGAATTCTAGTTTCTGCAGTCTGCGCTTTACTTTTTAAGAATATAGTCAATGGCATAGGGCTCTTCGGCTGCATCCTGGAAACGCAGCAGCACCGCGTCGCCGGGCTGCAGAAGCAAACCAAGTTTATTAACCTTTTCGTTGCGAACACGCTGCATACCGTCATCCTTGCTGACCTCATACACACGGAAATCCTTTTGCAGGTCAAAAGTGAATTGGCTGGCCGCCTTGTAATCCCGGTTCTGGATCATCAAATAACGGTTATTCTCGCAGTCCGTAAATTCACCGACGGAGCACCGGAAGGGCAGCTCCTGGTCTGCCAGGACCTTACTTTCCGAGATGCTCATACGCAGCTTGTCAAAGTGCTTGTTACCCTTTAATAACTCATCAGAGTGGTACACGCCCACGCTGGTAAGCGCCATCAGTGTCTTACCCAGCTGACGGCAGCAGTAATTCAGCTCCTTGGTGGCATAGAACAACGGGCCCTTTGTACCATCCTCCTTGCGAACCGCGCCGGGATGCACATTATAATTTTGCAGACCCTTGGCACCGTGGAGCAATACGTGATACTGCTGAACCCGCAGCTGCTCCGGCGTAAGCCGCTGATAGGTACCCTTCCAGGGATCGTCGATACTCTGGAAATAGAACCACATGGGGATATCCCGCTCCAACGCCAGCTTTCTCAGCAGCGCCAGATCCATGCAGAAGCAGACGCTGTCCAACTGATCCACAGGCTCCGGGAACCATGGCTTAAAGGGATAATTGTCCAGTGATGCAAATACAGGATCAACAGTGTCCAGATACTCTGTCAAGTACTCCTCGTAGCAATCCTTCTCCCAGTTTCGTCCGTAGCTATTGTCGCCGGGCAGCGCAACATTGTAAGGCAGCCGTTCAGGGTCCAGCTGCTCTATGGTATCTGTCTGCTTTCTGGCTACCTCCATGGTTTCTCTGGTCAAAGGCTCATCCCAAACATAATGACCAGCCATATGGCGGAATTTGTGGGTATGCTCCAGATAGGACAGCAACGCATCCATATCCATATCTTTTTTGCCGTGGTTTTCGCTCATGCCGCCAAAGGCATCCCAGTTCTGAAACAGGCCATCGATGCCAGCTTCCTCACAGGCGGTCATACACTTGAGTGACTCCGCCGGGGGCACCCAACCGAATTCCACCATGTTAAAGCCCATTTCCTTGCAGTGCTCAATGCCAAGGCGGATATTACCGGTGTAAGCCTTGAAGGTAGAAATCACCAGATTGTCCTGGCGGTATTTCCGCCGAGGATTTCCAATGGGATAACGGTAAATAATTTTCGTTTCCATAGTCTCCTCCTTATAGCCGGCTCAAATCATACATAGTCAAATATTCCTTGGTATTCTCGCACATTTCCTTGAAGAGCTTCTTGGCGTCCTCAATGCCGCAGGTCACCAGCGGATCGTTAGCAAAGGCACAGAATATCTTATCCAAATCTCTTTCGGCAATACCGTCGGACACCAGCACCTGCTCGGCACAGACCCGGGAAACCAGAGAATGAATAGCCTCCGGGATAGGACCTGCCTGGACAGGCTCCAGGCTGTTTGCCCGGAATACCGCGTTGGTCTCAACCACCGCGCCCAGAGGCAGATTGGGGATCTGTCCCACATTGGGGATATTCACGTTGGTAACCAGGTCAATGAGGCCCAACAGTGCCCGCATCTGGTTGACGCCCTCTTCACCGGTGCACTTGATCTCTACAGGCTCTTCACCGGATACCAGTTTTGCGCTCTTGACCAGACGGGTATTCTTCAGGTCATCCTTCCGCCAGGCCACACTGGTCAGGCCAAAGCACATATCCTTCACCCGCTCCGGGCTCTCCAAATACCACTTGCCGGGGCAGAACTCTGCCAGATGCCGGTCACCGGCAGCGGCCACCACGCCGAAGCGGTTAAAAAGGTCGATCTTAACCTTTTCCCGACTTTCAAATACATTATTCATCCAGTTGTCATCAATGGCCTTATCGCCGCTGACGTAGCCGTCTGTGTACTTTTTGCAGAACTCCCGGTAATAGGGAATCAGGTCCATATCGTGGTACATCACCTTTGTCAGCCAGGTAAAGTGGTTGACAGCGATGGGGTTGACCTTAATTTCGTTGCGCTCCACCTTTTCTACACCCAGCATTTCCTCTACCATTCGGCAAAGGAACTTCTGGGTACCAAAGACCTCATGGCAGCAGCCGAAAGCTTTGATCTCCGGGAATGTCCGGTACAGAGCCTTGGTGCACAAAGCCATGGGATTTGTGTAGTTGATAACCCAGGCATCGGGGCAATTTTCCTTAATCTTCTGGGCAAAATATTCATACATGGGAATCGTACGCATAGCCCGGACAATACCACCGGGGCCGGTAGTATCACCAACGGACTGGTAAATGCCATACTTTTCCGGGGTATGGACATCAGACTCCATTTCATCAAAGGTGCCGGGCAGAATGGAAATTACAACGAAATTGGCGCCCTGCAGGGCCTCCTCAATCGTTTCCACTGCGTGATAGTTCCATACGCTTTTTGCGCCCTCGGCGCTGTTGAACTTATTGCCGATGATCTCGTTGTTCTTGGCGGCCTCCATATCGATGTCATACAAATACACATCGCCGCTGATGTCATCCGCGCTGACAAGATCGCTCATCAGGCCCCAGGCCCAGCCCCGGGAGCCACCGCCAATATAGGCGATCTTCAGATCCGTTACTTTATTTCCTTCGTATTTCATTGATGATTCCTCTCTTCCTTATTCCACAATGATGCTTGTTTGACCTCCGGACATCTCCGGTGCCTCTGCCCACAGTACAACTGTGCCAGGCTTTCCGGTCAAACGCAGCAAAACACTTGCCTGTCCTCTGTACAGATGGGTTTGGTTATTATGATGTGGTTCGTCGCTGGCCAGGTCACCGCTGTCTACAGCGATGATCTCGGCCGCGCCTTCTGCACGGAAGCAGACCTTTGCGTTCTCCCGGAACACAGGATGATTCTCCTGGTCCACCGCACGAACTGTCAACAGGATCTCGAAGTTCTCCTCCGCCGGTGCTGCATAGAGTGCTTGCTCAAAGCTCAGCTTTGCCGCCAAACCGGGTGTTACCAGCTCATGACTGCAAACCGCCTCGCCACCGACATAGCCGATTACTTTCACATTTCCCGGTATATAGGGAAGATACCCCATAATCAGTCGGTTTGGGCAATCCGCAGGCTTTGGTAACAGATATTCATTGCCATTGAGGAACAGCTTTACTTCCTCGCAGTTAGACGAGATCATATAGGGGATCACCTGCATCGCAAACTGGGGGAAGTGCCAGTGATCCGCGAAGGGTGGCGTATTCCAGTGCCACTTGTCGCCCTCATCCGGCAAGGTGTAATCTACCACCGAGATATGTACTGTCGGTTCCTTTTTCCACCAGCTTTGGAATGCATAATACATGGGTCTGCGGCTGCCGTTGGTACGCAGCGGAGAGCACCCCCGGCCCTTGAAGGGATACCCTATGGACTCTCCCAGATAGTCGATACCGGTCCAGATCATGCTGCCGATACAGTAATCCAGTTTCTGCGGCACGAGAGACGGCACAGCTTGCTCAAAGTTCTGCATTTGATCCGGGTGGCCCGCAAAGTACTGATATACCTCTGTTCCGAGGATCAGCTTATCAGGCAGCAACGCATGGATCCTTTCATACCACTGATCCATATAATTGCAGCACAGGATATCTACAATGTCACCGATCTTTTTCACATAAAGAAGCCGATCTGCATAGTCCTTTACGACCAAATCTTCCCCAGGATCGCCGTCCCGCATAAAATGGGGCTTCATTGCATAGGTTACAGGCCGGGTAGTATCCAGACTCCTGACATAGTCACAGAGCATTTTCAGGTTTTCCAGCATGGCTGTCTGGCCCTGATTGGTCTCTTCGTTGCCAACGCCCCAGATGATGACACACGGATGGTTGCGGTCCCGTTTGACCATGGCATCCACATCCTGCTGCCATTGGGTTTTAAATTTCCGCTCATACGCACCGAATTCCCACTTGTCAAAGCACTCGTCGTAAACATACAGACCGAGTTCATCGCAAAGCTCCAGAAACTCTGTGCTGAACACATGGTGGGCAGGACGAACAGCATTGCAGCCCATTTCTTTCAGGTTGAGAAGCTGTTGCCGCCACAGTTCCTTCTTGACGGCAATGCCCCGGCAGGCAATATCCTGATGGACACAAACACCCTTCAAAATATCCTTTTTGCCATTGACCAGCATTCCTTGGCCGCTGACAAACTGCACTTCCCGGATACCCACCGCCATAGAGATGGTATCGGTTTCTCCGCTTAACAGGGTCAGATTCAAATCATAAAGATTGGGCTCTTCTGCCGACCACAGCTTGGGCTGATCTACAGATAAGGTAATGCTGCCGACGCCCTCGCCCTGGATCTGTCTGCCGGTAGCGCGTTCCGTTAGCGTCGCTCTAACCGGATCGACTGTTCCGGTGCAGATCGTAACCTTGCCGGCCAGTGAGGTCGTTACAACCACATCCTGGGGTTTAAGATGATCCTTGGGCACCTCGATCCATTTGACAGTGCGGTAAATGCCGCAGCCGCTGTACCACCGGTCAGCAGGAGCAGTCGTATTGTCCACCCGGATCAGAATCTCATTTTCTCCCGCGGCGACAAAGTCCGTCACATTGAGTTGGAAAGCACTGTAGCCATACCACCTGCCACCGGCTTCTTTCCCGTTGACCCAGACAGTGCTGTTTTCCATAATACCGCCGAAGTCCAGATAATAACAGCAGCCGGCTTTGACTTCCTCCAAATGGACCGTTCTGCGGTACCAGCCAACGCTCCATCTGTCATAAAAGCCTTGAGGTTCCCCTTCAGCCATTTCCCGATTAACGGGTTGGCTGATGGCCCAATCGTGAGGAAGTGTTACCTGTTGAAAAGCATTCTCAGCAGGTAGCTCTTTTCCCAAAGCAAACCGCCAACCAGTCATGAGTTTTGTTTCTGTTCTAGC
This sequence comes from Faecousia sp., assembly GCA_045604325.1. Taxonomy (GTDB): domain Bacteria; phylum Bacillota; class Clostridia; order Oscillospirales; family Oscillospiraceae; genus Faecousia. The sequence continues at coordinate 29,503 of JAZUNW010000092.1, forward strand.
CATAGGTATATCTCCTTATTTCTCCGGGCCGAATACTGTCAGCTCCGCAATGGACACCGCAGCATCGGCAAACTGTGGATAATCGGACTCCCGTCCTACAGAGGAAAGTACCTCAAATTTCAAATACCGCGCCTTAGCTTCCGGGAAAGTAAATATCTCTTCCCTGCCAAACATCCGGGCAATTCTCTCGCAGCAAGGCTGCCAGCTTTTTCCGTCAGTGCTGGCGCTGATGCGCAAACGGCTAACGAACTGTGCTGTCCTTGCCGCCAGGTCCACACCGGCATCCATCAGAGGTCTGCGAATCATGATGGGTGCCACATGGCCCATGGCGCAAACCCTTTGCTCCTTTTTCATATCGATGACGATCGCAGGGTTGGTAACGCCGGATTCATAGGTTTCTCTCGGGTCATTGTTGATTAGGATATTTGCCGCCTGTCCAGCAGCTTCATCAAAGGCTGTAAAGTCGGACTTATCCAGTGCTGTCAACCCCTGGGTCTGATCCAGTGGGTCAAAAGTTCTGCCGGTCCAGATGGGAGCAGACCAGGTCTTGCGGCCCAGGCTGTCCACCAGACGTAAATAGAAATACCGTGCGCTGTCCGAATGGACCACAAAATCCAGCGTATCCTGTCCGTCGCATTGAATGGTCTTTACTGCAAGGCCATAGTCCGAGATCACCTGGCATTTGACCGGTCTAGCACTGTCATCTTCCCGGAACAGCCCCATCTCCACATGGAACTGATAGGTATCCGTCAGAGGCAACGTTTCTGCCATAGGGTAACCGTTAATAAAGAATCCCAGCTTCACCAAGCCGCTGGAGGTTGCATATACCCGGCAGTTGCGGATGGCATCCATAAACAGCTCCTTGGATTTACCCGGAGCAAGGATTACTGCCTTGCCGGGGCAGGGCTCATAATGGGCATGGGAGTCACTGGCGCACTCCGGTGCCACCTTGAAGCCGCAGTCCAGCACCTCGGAATAGACAAACTCGAAACAGATATTGGACTCTCTGACCGCTCCGGTACCCATTTCCACCAAGCGGATCAAATCCTTCATTTCCCTGGTGGCATTCTCCCGGGCAGCGCAGTTCCATACGCCGCAGGCATCCCAGCCGATGACCTGAGGATGCACAAAGGCGCCAAAACCCATAAAATTCTGAGATATCGCCTTGTAGGCAATATCCATCTGATTGCCGTAGATGTAGTTATCCAGATTCAGTGTCAGCATCTCTCCGAACTGCTTGCGTGGCACGCCAAGTCTATCCTCCGCTACGGGGGTCAGAGAACCCTCGGCACCAGGGAAGATCACCACACCGTCGTGTGGAATCTGCTCCTCTGCCAGAAAACCCCGGAAGAAATCCCGATCCCTCATTACACCGGCGTGATCCGTGATGACACAGCAGTCCAGAATCTTCTCTTCTCCGAGCTGCCGCACCAGATCCTCCGGAAATTCCGAATCTCTCTCCACGAAAGCATCGTGCTTATGGATATGGGAAGTATGTACATGAAGATCTGCAAGATAATAGTTCATTTTCTCTCTGGGGTCAGCCTTTTGTGCAGCCCGGACCATAATGGGACAGCGGTAAATCTGTCCATCATATTGAGCGCAGACAGCCGCCTCTCCCTCCTTCACCAACGTAATCAGCACACCGTTGGTAAAGCCGTCTCCGTATCCGCTTTCAAATGTGCGGATGATTGCAGCATCCCCCTGCACGCTCCAACTAATGGGCGCATGGGTCAGGTCTTCCTCTGCCAAAAGCTGCAGCGGCAGAACATCGCCGCAATAGGAACAAATTCTGTTTTTAGAAAGCTTTGCCATCATGATTCCTCCTGTATCCTCTTAGGTCCTGGTTACTGTCAGGCCCTTTCCCATGTGATAATGCTCACCGGTCTTGTCATAGACGATGCGGTAACACGCACCGTCCAGCCATAAATTCTCCACCATGAAATAATCCCAGTTTTCCGGAATATGGGGCGTAACGGTAATCTGCCCCTGCTCACTGCCAATACCAAACACGCCTCGCAATACCAAATTGCAAAAGCCGGAATGGTTGTAATCCCGTCCCCGTTCCATGCCGCCCTTTCGCTCCAGCCAGCCCCAGCTTTTTAAAACCAGTCTGCTGCTCCACTGATTGGTCCGGGGGTCTTTCACCTCATCGATCCAGCAGATCCTTTTGCCATTTTCCAAGGTATGATAGTGCATGCCTGCGTAGGTTTGCAGCATGTCATAATACTGCTGCCAGCTTAAAACGCTCTGGTCGTAGTGCTCCAGCAGATTCATCACCGCCACCAATGTCTGGGTAGTGGCAAAGGGCCAAATGTAGCCATTCCACAAGCAGGAATGGGCGTAGTCATACAAGTATCGGGGATGCCTTTGCTCCGCTGTCGTCAAGCCATACCTGGATGCAAAGCCATCCGGGCAGAGAAGATCTAGAAAGGCATTTTCGTACCCCTGGGGCGGTAGGTCAAACATCCAGGGGATATACCCAAGCAGTTCCCGGGCATTTCTTTCCGGCGAAAGCTCTTGAAGCGCAGGATAAGTTTTGTTGTCCGTAGAATGGATTGCTTTAAAAAAGTAGCCATCCCATAAAAGCGCCAGCATTTTACTGACCAGTTTTTCTCCTTTTTGGCGGTAGCTTTCCGCCATATCCTTTCGTCCTGCCCTGTCTGCAATTTTGGCAATGGCAAAGGCATTTGCCGCCATATAGGAATTCAGTGTCGGCCGCAGCCCACGAAAAGCAGGGGTCTGCACGGTCCGTCCGCCACTGATGCTGCACTCCATAGCATCATCGCCATCATAGGAAAAATACAGGCCAGTATCGGTCAGTTGCTTTTTCTCAAATCCCTCATAATAGGCCACCAGCTGATCCAAGCATTGGATACCAAAAGCCATATCGTTGCAGTGCTCACAGTATTCACAAACGGAATCCGCAAACCAGGTGCTGTAGTCAAAAAGATTGCCAATCCCGTTTAAGTAGTATTGCGCATAGTCTGTTATCAAAGATTTTGCACATTTCAGCCACTTCGCCTCGCTGATTTGATGGCCGAAGGGCGCTACAATCGCATTGTGTTTTCCGCTCCAGGGCACTTGGGGCAGAAACTCCGTAATGACCCAGCCATCTTCTGTCCATTTGACATGCTTACGAAAAACCCACCAGCGAAAATAGTACACTTCTTCCATGGTTTTGTCCGGGCAATCAATTAAGGGGATATTCTCTGCCATCCACGCCATTGCACAGTTATTGTTGATGCTGTTTACATAGCGCTCATCATCGCAGGCGTTAAATTGATCGACATATTGACGGAGTTTCTGTGAAAGCATTTTACTCCCCCATTCTCTGCCATGTATCGTGCACTTTACCTTTTCTTATTATAATCTGCCTTGAATCTAATATTAATAACAAAAAATCCATTTCCCGCAAATTATTCTAGTTAAGTATTTTAAAGGTCTAATCTTGGCAATTAACGCCCCTTGCAATTTTCCCGTTTTTATCGTAAACTTTACATACAAAATCAAAAACATATTAGAAGGAGTTTGACTATTATGCATCTGAAAGCTGGATTTGCTCGTGTGGATATTACGCCCATGCTTGGTATTTTTGTTGCGGGTTATTACAAGCCCAGATATGCCGACGGCGTTTTGGATCCTTTGGAGATCAACGCCCTTGCCCTCGCCTGCGGCGATGACCGGGTATTGCTCCTGAGTATCGATCACTGCGGTATCTCACAGGAAATTGCCACGGATTACCGTAAGCACATTTCCGAAGTGACCGGTGTGCCTCTGGAGGCCATCTACCTTTCCGCCACCCATACACACACAGGTCCTATCCTTGTCAAAAATTCCGAAAACGAATTGGAGCAGGAGTATTATCAAATCGTTTACCGCAAAATGGCTGATGTCGCATGCCTGGCGCTGCAGGACCTGAAGCCTGCAAAGATGGGTTGGGGCATCGGTCATGCACCCAATGTATCCTTTATCCGCCGCTATCGCATGAAGGATGGCTCCGTACGTACCAATCCCGGCATTGATCATCCGGATATTGTAGAGCCCATCGGTCAGATCGACGATCAGGTTAGCATCCTTCGCTTTGACCAGGAGGCAGGCAACAGTCTTGTCCTCGTCAACTTTGCCGATCACCCGGATGTAGTAGGCGGCACCAAGTTGTCTGCAGACTGGCCCGGATTCCTCCGCAGAACCGTAGAAAAAACCCTGGATAACACCCGTTGCCTTTTCTTCAACGGTGCTCAAGGCGATGTAAACCATGTAAACGTGCATCCCCGTGGCGGTTATCTCAATGATATGTTTCTGGATTTCGACGATGTACTCAGAGGCTACAAGCACGCCCAGTATATCGGAAGAGTCGTGGCAGCCGGTGTCCTTCAGGCATTTGATAAGGTGCAGTATATAGATGTCGGCAAGCTTAAGTATCTGCAGCGGATGGTCCACGTTCCGGCAAACCTTCCCAGCAAGGACCAGATGGCAGAGGCCCATCGAATCAACGATCTGCACAATGCCGGAAAAGACGCTGAGCTTCCCTACGAAGGCATGATGCTGACCACCGTTGTGGCAAGAGCTGCCAGAATGGTTCGGTTGGAGCACGGTCCGGAAAGCTTCCAAATGCCTTTGAGCATCATCGCTATCGGGAATGTGGCTATGGTAGGCATTCCCGGCGAGCCTTTTTCCGGCGTAGGCTGGGCACTGAAAGCAACAGAAGGCTGGGATCTGGTCCTTCCTACCTGCAATACCAATGCCAAGGAAGGCTATTTCCCGATGATGGATGCCTACAAAGAAGGCGGTTATGAGGCAGGTTCCTCCAATTTTAAGGAAGGCGTTGCCGAGCTGCTTATTGCTGAAGCACAGCAAATGCTTCATGAATTAAAAGAAACTTGATTTTCACTTTGTTGGCTACTCTACAAAAAAGGATTAAACGCTATGTCCAACTTATTTTCTCTCGATTCGCCCCTTATGCGCACACTGACTAAGGCAGCTGACCTGATTTGGCTGAACATATTGTTTATAGTCTGCTGCATCCCGGTATTTACTCTGGGTGCAGCACTGAGCGCCATGTACAGTGTAACACTTAAAATGTCTGTCAATGAAGAAGGCACCATTTCCCAGTGCTTTTTCAAAGCCTTCCGGGAAAATTTTAAGCAGGCCACCATTCTTTGGCTGATCTTGCTGGGATTTGGGATCTTCATCATTCTGGACTTTTTGGTTGTCCCGTTTTTAAGCGGTGCCGCTTATGAAATTGCCTTTTGGTTCCTTTGTGTGATAGGCATTCTCTACATCGTGGTCTTCAGTTTTTCCTTTCCCCTGCAATGCAAATTTGAAAATCCTCTGAAGCGGACTGTGATGAACGCCCTATTTCTTTCTATTCGCCATGTATTTCCCACTACCATTTTGGTTTCAGTTCTAACCGCTGTCCCGGGACTGATTGTATACTTCGTTCCAAATCTTATCATAAAAGTTCTGCCGCTTGTTATCTTGATCCTTTTTTCCGGCATTGCTTTCCTGAACAGCAAGCTTTTGATGCCCGTTTTTCAAAAATATATTGCCCTTCAGGAGGAACCCGACGCACAAACTGAGGTGACGCAAGCATGAAAGTATCTGAACTTCTCCAAAAGGAACGTGAAATACTCCGGGGTAAACCTTTGAAGGAAAAGTTAAAGCACATTTGGGAGTATTACAAATGGTTTATGCTGGCTGCTTTTCTGGGAATCTGTTTTATTTGCAGTCTCATCGACACTAACATCGAAAACAGCAACATAACCCTAAGCGGTATTTTCTTAAACACAACTGCTTATTCATCGCAGGTCATAGAATTTGAACAGGATTTTATGTCCCGTTGTCAACTGGATCCCAAGAATCAATTGGTCGTTTTTGACACATCACTGTACTATGATTCCAACCCCGACCCAGCAGACAGCACCACCTCTTACGAGACGCTTCAAACGCTGATTGCCAGAGCCCACTCCTCAGACGTAGATGTACTGGTGACAAACACAGATCCTGTGAATCTATTGATGTACAACGAGTTTTTTATGGATCTCTCTCAGGTGCTGACTGCCGAACAGTTTGAAGCCTATCAGCCTTACTTTCTCTACATCGACAATGCCTTTCTGCAGCAAATTCTGTCTGCCGATATTTCTTCTCTGCAGCCAGATATGGTTCTTAATTATCCAGACGCCACAAAGCCCGAGCTTATGGAAGAGCCCATCCCGGTTCTGATTGATATCAGCACCAGTGATGAAATCCAAAAGCTTTACTCCGGCATCAATGACCAACTTGTCTTTGGGTTCATCTCCAATTGCCAGCATCCGGAAACTGCCAAGCAATTTCTGGACTATCTCATGAAAAGCGAGTGATCCTATGAAACGGTATCTGCTGCCTCCGGGTAAAAACTTCTACAAAGCAAATCTCCACTGCCACTCCACGGTTTCTGACGGAAAGTTCAGTCCTGAGGAGCTGAAAAAGCAGTACATGGAGCAAGGCTATTCGATCATCGCCTACACAGACCACGAGATTCTCCTCCCCCACAATGAATTATCCGATGACCGTTTTCTGGCTCTGAACGGCTATGAATACGAGATTATCGAAGATATGACCGAGGATAAAAATCAGAACCGCCTGCGTAAGGCCACCCATCTGTGCCTCATCGCACTGGAATCGGATACCACCCGGCATGTTTGCTGGCACGGCAAAATTTGGGGCAATGCCCCAAATTATCTGGATCAACTGGACTTTGACCGAGAGAATCCTCCCTATGAGCCCAGGTATTCCGGCGAGGGTGTTACCGAAGTGATTGAAGCCGCAAGAAATGCCGGTTTTTTTGTCACCCTGAATCACCCGGCCTGGTCCATGGAAGACATGGCTGACATTGCAAATTACCACGGCATGAACGCTCTTGAGATCTATAATACCAACACCGCCATCCGGGGCTGGGAGGCCTACTGTCCCTACATCTACGAAAGTATGGTTCGCCGGGGAAAGCGGATTGGCTGTGTGGCTGCCGACGACTGCCACCGCAGTGAGCACTTCTTTGGTGGATGGACCACGATCTGTGCCGACGATCTCAACTACCGTACCGTCACACAGGCCATGGAACGGGGCGACTATTACGCCTCCACCGGTCCGGAAATTAAGGAGCTTTGGTTTGAGGACGGCAGGATCTACGTGACCTGCTCCCCTGCCGCAACTATCAAAGCAAACTACGGCAGCCGCTATGCCGAACTGCATCAGGCATCCACCGGCACTTCTTTCCCCGTGAGGAAGGATGACATCTTTGTTCGAATCACAGTGACGGACACCAACGGAAAATGTGCCAACACCCGAGCCTACTTTGTGGACGAACTCTACGACGAAGATCCATAATCAGCATGGAGCGGAAAGCGCTTCACGATGCAAATCAGCGCACATAGCTGCATATATACCTCTAAATAGTAAAGAGCACCGGGAATTGCAGTCCTTACCGCAATTCCCGGTGCTCTATTTATCTTATTTTCTTGCAGTTGTTTTACAACACAACACCATCTTTGAAGATAGATATCTCCCGGAAACCCTTTTGCTCGGTCTTGGTCTGCTTGCCGGAAGCGGTTTCCAGTACCAGAGCCATCAAATCTTCCGCAGCCTCATCCAGTGTCCGCTCACCATCAGCAACCACACCGGCATTAAAATCGATCCAACCGGATTTCATTTGCGCCAGGGGCGTATTGGTAGAGATCTTCATGGTCGGTGCAGGGGCGCCGAAGGGTGTTCCACGTCCTGTGGTGAACAATACCATATGTGCACCTGCGGCCGTCAGTGCGGTGGAGGACACCAGGTCATTGCCCGGGCCATAAAGCATATTTAAGCCCTTTTCCGTGACAGTATCCCCGTAACCGATCACATCCGCGATTGGGGCGCTTCCGCCCTTCTGGACGCACCCGCAGGACTTGTCCTCCAATGTGGTGATACCGCCCTGCTTGTTTCCGGGACTGGGGTTTTCGTATACCACTTCATTGTGCCGCAGGAAGTACTGCTTAAAGCCGTTAATCATGCTGACTGCCTTTTGGAACACTTCTTCATTGACGCAACGGTCCATAAGCAGACCCTCCGCACCGAACATCTCCGGCACTTCTGTCAGCACCGTACTGCCGCCCTGCGCAACCAGCATATCGGAAAATCTTCCCACCACCGGGTTTGCAGTGATACCGGACAGGCCATCTGATCCACCGCACTTCATGCCGACGACCAGCTCAGATGCCGGTATTTCCTCTCGTTGGAATTGCGCTGCATATTCAGCACACTTTTCCAAAAGCTTTCTGCCCTCGGCAAATTCGTCCTCTACCTTTTGGCAGGTCAGGAATTGAATGCGGTTTTCATCGTATTCTCCCAGTTCCTCCACGAACTGCTCGTGAGTCAGATTCTCACAGCCCAGGTGCAGAACCAACACCGCACCGGCATTGGGATGCCTTGACAAAGCTGCCAGCAGCTTTCTCGTTTGAGCATGGTCCTCCCCTGTCTGGGAGCAGCCAAAGGGATGGGTAAAGGTGTACAGACCGTCAATAGAGCCTGCCACCATGTCCTGGTTTTCCTTTACCAGTGCCTTGGCAACATCGTTGACGCAACCTACGGTGGGGATGATCCAGATCTCATTACGGATACCTACCTTGCCGTCCTTCCGGCGGTAGCCTTGAAAGGTCTGGGATTTTACCGGTTCGGGAAACCGCAGGTCAGGGTGGTAGGTGTAGTCCACCTCCCCTGCCAGATTCGTGGCCATATTGTGGGTATGCACCCAACTGCCGGGAGCGATATTCTGTGTAGCGTGGCCGATGACGAGGCCATATTTTACCACATTCTCTTCCCGGGCGATAGCATTTACTGCCATCTTGTGCCCCTGGGGGATCTCCTCAGCAGCAGTAACGCCCTCAAAGACTGTGCCACAAGGCACTGTCTTCAGCGCTACCACCACATTATCTTTTGGGTGGATTCGGATAAAATCGGGCATAGATTTCTCCTTACAGGCAGCTTGCGTAAGCAGCAGCTGCGCCTTCATTACGGATTTTCTTCAGATTGGCGACCGTAGCAGCCTCAAAGTCAGGGATCTTCGTCAAATCTTGACCCCACATCTGCTCATTGGTCATGACGGCGTGGACAAGTTCTTCCTCGCTGTCGTTTCTATGCTCATAGTAAAAGTCCAGAGCCCAGCCATCGTCCATTGCGGTGTAGCAGTTGCCCTTGGGCCGGCGGCAGACCAGGCCCCTATCGCTACGCTCCTGAATATCGCAGCTGAAGAAAGCTATGTAGGCGGCAAAGCTCATGGTAAGGCATGTGGGCAGTTTGCCAAACTTTTCAATATACTCCAGGAAGCTGGGCATGTTTCTTGCTCTCCACTTAGAGGTAGAGTTCAAGGAAATGCTCAACAATTCATGGTTAATGAAGGGGTTATTATACCGGTCCTGAACAGCAGCCGCAAAGCTCTCCACGTCTTCCTTTTCCAAGGGCAGAATGGGAATGATCTCCTCAAAGATCATCTTGTTCATGTAGCCGCGGATGGCATCGTCATGCATGCAATCCCGGACAATGTCGTAGCCGGCCAGGTATGCACCCAGCACAAAGCCGGTGTGAGAGCCGTTGAGGATTCTCACCTTCCGCTTTTTATAGGGCGTCACATCCGGCACTACCATACAGTTGACACCGGCAGCCTTAAAGGGCAGCTTCTCTTCCAACCAATCGGGGCCTTCAATATTCCAGACGCCGAATACTTCGCCCACGTCGGTCAGCGGATCAGTATAGCCATTCTCCTCGTCAAGACGTGCCACCTCCGCCGCGTCGCGGATACGGCCGGGGACAATGCGGTCTACCAGTGTGGAACAGAAGGTGCACTTTTCATTAACATAAGTACGGAAATCATCCTCCAGCTGCCACTGGTCGATGTGCTGATTGACGCACTTGAGCAGCTCCTTGCCGTTGTTGTCGATGAGCTCGCAGCTAAGGACCACCAGACCGCTCTTACCGGCTTTCCAACGCTGGTAGAGTACCTGGGTCAGTTTGCCAGGAAAGGACGCTGCAGGCTCGTCAGTGAGCTCACAGGCAGGATCATAGACGATGCCGGCCTCAGTGGTATTGGACACAATATACTCCAGGTCGTCAGAAACGGCCACCTTCATCATTTCAGCGTAGCCCTCTGCCTCGTAGGGATTCAGGCAACGGGAAACGGAGGAAATGACCCGCTTGTGGTCTACCTTTTGACCATTCTCAGTACCACGCAGGTACAGTGTGTACAGGCCCTGCTGCTCGTTGATGAGCTGGGTCAAACCCTGAGCGATGGGTTGCACCAGGCAGCATTTGCCGTTCCAGTTTGCCTTTTCATTGGCAACGTCAAACCAGTAGTTAACAAAGGCACGCAGGAAGTTGCCCTCGCCAAACTGCAGCACTTTCTCCGGTGCATTTTCCAGTATGTAACCAGTATAACCGGACTTTTTCAACACTTCATAGTTAAGCTTTTCCATAGTTTCATTCCTCCAATTGCATCTAATCCAACTCTGCCTTCGCAGACCTTATCAACTTTAGTATAATTCACTGTCTTTTCTAAATAAATATAAAAATTTATTGTTTGTTTCACCCATTCTAGCTTTATTACCGTATGCAAAACATTTTTGCGGCGCCAGTCTGCGATAAACAGATAAAGATGGCAGGACACTTTCGCGTCTGCCATCTTTCATCAATTCTTTTCATTTGCACAGTAGTCATAAAGCTGACAGACTCTTTGTCAGTATACATTAGAATGATCCAATGTTTGCATCCGAATCGCATATGTTGGCGATAATGACGGATTCATGGCCCGGGGTCACATTTTCTTCCACAGGGGGCAGTTCTACATCCGGGAATATCCATGTACAATTTCTGAAACCGGCAGAATGTGCGTTTCGCTATAATCCTGCGATCCGTGAAATCACCGCAAAGGATAACGGCAAAATAAACAATGCCAACAGATAGGACACAAAACATACCCGTGCATTGTTGGTTGCGCTCTCTTCCAGGCCGTAGCTTTCAGGGAACACTACCAGGTTCAATCCCAGCGGCAAAGAGGCAACAAGCAGTGGAAACAGAAAATACTTTCCGCGAATTCCGCACAGCAAGAAAATCAAGCCAAACAGCAACGGTATTCCAATCATTCGGATGATTGAAAGCCAGTAAGCGCGGAAACTGATAAGCAACTTTTTCAACGGGAACTTTCCAAGCAAAAAACCACCCAGAATCATAGATACAGGACTCATACAATTGCTGGCCTTGTCTAAAATGTCCAAGCAGAAGGTTGGGAGTTTGATTCCCCATAACCCTAGCCCAGCACCCACAAATACCGCCAGAATCGACGGCTTCAACAGTGCACTCTTCCAGTTGACCTTCTTGTCCGGAGAAAAGAGGATATAACCAAAAGTTTGGCAGGCGATGCTCATAGGTATTGTAAACACAATCACATCCGCAAGCATTTCTGCGCCAAACACGCCCTCAATGACCGGAAAACCAAAATATCCATAGTTTGGGAACGCAAAGGCATATGTTAGAGAATGCCTGTCGAAGGGGTCTTTTCCGAATATTTTAGCCAATAACAATCCTAAACCAATAGACACAACAATAAATACTACGCCATAACACAGCAGGACTGCCTTCTGTCCGATCATATTTACTGTAAAGTTCTGGGACAAATTTTTGATAGTATACGCGGGCAGAAACAACATAGTCGTCAATGTAGACAACGCCTTTGCAGCATTCTCCGGCAACTTACCACTATGCTGAAGAATATATCCCAGCGCAAAAAACACAAGAAGAACTCCCACGTTTTTTAAGGTTAAAACACTAACTTCCAGCACAAAAACCCCTTCTCTCTTAAAAACCGGAGCTGGGAATACCAGCCCCGGTCAATTGCGGTCATTTCCACACAACCAATGGTATATAAGATTTGAAAACAGCCAGCCACACATCGCCCGACGTAAATCCGTATTCGGAGCAGGATAGTGGCCCTTATCGTTTTATTTTCTTTGCAGATATTCCGGCACCTGGTAGCGGTTTCTGTCCTCACTGGTTATGGGGCGGATCGCCCTGCAAGGATTACCCACCGCCAAGACATGGTCCGGGATATCCTGAGAAACTACGCTTCCGGCGCCAATCACAACATCCGAACCAATCGTCACACCAGGCAACACTTTTACACCTCCGCCAAACCAGACATGGCTTCCAACACAGATGGGATACGCAGCTTCCAGCCCCGCATCCCGTTGCTGTGCATCCAGAGGATGCACAGCCGTGTAAAAGCCGCATTGTGGCCCAACAAAGACATAATCGCCGAAAATAATCTTACCAGGGTCTACAAACACGCAGTTGTTGTTGACAAAAAAGTGGTCGCCGGCCTCGATGTTGTAGCCAAAGCCACAGAAGAGGTTCGGTTCTACATAGGGCTCTGCGCCCAGCTTTCCGAAGATCTGCCGAAGTAACCGTTCCCGTCCCGCCATATCCGATGGGCGTGTACGGTTATACTCCCAGCACAAATCAGCACAACGCAGGTGCTCCGCTTCCCTTTCAGAAGCCGTGGAATCGTAAAGAAGTCCGGCTGCGCAATCTTCCTCCCAGCTCATAGCAGAATCTCAAAGTACTGATCTTCCGCCAAATCCACCACAGTACAGTCATTGGCATACGTACATTCGGGCAGGATAATCATGGCTGTCAGCGCATCCTTGCTTGCGGGCAAAGGAGCCAGGTGCCAGATAGCGGCATTCATTTTTACCAGCGTGTGTTTCGGCACAAGGAAAGCCTTGGCGTGCTGTGTTACCGGTGTGCCGGCAGAGGCGGGAGCAACATGCAGGATCATGTCGTCATCAAGCGGAAGGATCATCTCCCAGGTGGTGGTGTGATATTCCTGCTGGGTGATTACCATTTTTTCCGGCTTTTTCACCACGATGGGTGAATAGCCCACCCGATGGGCGCTGTCGGCTGTCAGTCGATCCGGGAAAAACTGATGGAGCTCACCGCACAAAGCGTAGCCCTCGGGCTTATCGTAGGCATAAAACTGACCAAAGGGTGCAAAGCTCTCATGGGTCAATGCTTGAACCTTAACTTGACGCATAGTAACCTCCTGTCAGACAATGGTCTCGCGCAGCCATTCCAGAGTGCACTCCACCATGTGCTTGCCAGTCTCAACACTGGCTTCCACAGCACTGGCGGCAAACCACTCGGTATTGCGCTGGCAGCGGCTCAGATCCACCAACTCCGGATAGGTGCCCATCATCAGGGATGTCTCCCATTTTCCGGCATGGTCAAAGCCACCGCACTTGATCTGGGCATCGGCACCGATCAGGGGGATCACCTTGATGTAAGAGAAGGGATCATCCTCGCTGCCCATATCCTCATAGTAACTGGCATAGGCATCGCTGCCCCACCAGCCCTTCCCAAGTTTTTCCTCCATGTATTCCATGGTAACCTTCTTAGCTGCCTTGTGGCAGGCGATGGTCATGGGCATGAGACCTGCGCCCTCAGTCTGATGATGGGGCACGAGATAGATATTCTTGTGGCCGGCATCGATCATGGACTTGAGGACATAGTAAAGATAATTGACATAGGCATCCTCATCCACATGGAAATGGCTGGGCTTGGGAGCGCAGACCGCGTAGGAAGCTACACCGTACCAGATAGGCGGGCAGACCACGATCTCCTTTTCCTTTTCCAGCTCCCGCAGGCAGCCGGTGACAACCAGGGTGTCCGTGCCGCAGGAGGCATGACGGGCGTGATACTCCAGAGTGCCAATGGGGATCACAAAGGGAACCTTGCGATCTACGGCATCCTGGATCTCATCATAGAGCATTTCGATCAGCTGCATAGCCTATTCTCCTTAGAACAGCAGTTCAGGGCAGACCTCGGGAATCTCGGGGCTGAGCATCTCGAAACCATTCTCCTTAACGGCAATACCCTTCTCCCAGCGGACACCGAAGGTATCAGCAGAAATGTAGGTATCCACCTGGAAGCACATATTGGGCTTCATGTAGTAATCGGAGCTGGTCTCGCACCAGGGAGCTTCCACCTCGATGATGCCGGTGCCATGAAGCGGGCCATAAACATAGTTCTTCTCGTAGCCATGGTCCACATAGTACTGATAGAAGCCCTTTGCAATGTCAGCAGCCCAAACACCGGCCTTGACCTGCTTTTCGGACCAGGTGTGGGCCTCACGGCAGAACTGAACGATGTCACGGCGCTGGCCTTCCAGCTTACCCAGGCAGATGGGGTAGCCAATGGCAGCAGAGTAGCCGTCGATCTTGGCGGAGAGGTTCAGCTGGACGATGTCGCCCTTCTGGAACTCGCGGTAGGAAGAACGGGAAATAGCATGCCGGGTAGAAGCCTCGGAGAAGACATACATAGGCAGGCCTTCATACTCAGCGCCGTGCTCGTAAACAGCCTTCTGGGCAACGCCGACCATCTGCAGCTCGGTCATGCCGGGACGGATCGCCTTGATTACTTCCTCTGTAGCAATGTTGGCAATGCGGTAGCCTTCCCGCAGGCAGGCCAGCTCGTTTTCAGACTTAATCGAGCGAAGTTCCACCATGATCTTGCCGGCATCAACGATTTCTGCCTCGGGGAATGCGTCACGAATGGCATTGAAGATGGTAACGGAGGTGTCCAGGAAGGATGCCACACCGATGCGGATCTTCTTGCCGGTAACACCGATGTACTTGAATACGTCTGCAAAGGTGTCAGGCTTCAGCTCGGGATATGCGGGGTCAGCGCCCTCGCGGTAGGCAGTCAGAACAAAGGTCTTGTCCAGCTTGTTGCGGTCAGCACCGAAAATGGCGGACTCGGGACCTACCATCAGCGCAGCACGGCCATCAGCGGAGATGGCAACGCCGGAGCGCTCAAACAGGGGCCAGAAGCCAGAGAAGTAACGGGGGTTGGCATAGTCAGCCTCGTTGCCGTTGACGATCAGGGCGTCCAGACCTTCCCGCTGCAGGATCGCCGCTGCGCGGGCAACTCTTTCCTTATACTCGTGATTGGGGATACAAATTCTTGCCATAATAGTTTCCTCCTGTATATGTATTAATTAAAATTATTCACAGTAGCCGGGGGTGGTATAGAAATTGACTGTTCTGGGCTCCGCTCTTCCGTACTGGGCAACAATGGGCACATTGCTCTCCAGCATAATGGCATATTGCTCTTCAAATTTCGCTGTATAGATGCCAAAGTCCTTTTCTTCATTGGTACGCAGGCAGCGCACACGCATTGCCTCCACTTCTGTCGTAAAGCTGACAGGCTCCTTGTCCGTATAGATCAAGGTAAACTTCACCACCGCCTTCTCATCTGATACATTGGTAATAATCACAGATTCGTGGCCGGGGATCAGATTCACGCCCTCCGGCGGCAGCTCCGCATCGGGAAATATCCAAACTTTTTTACCGTAGTTCATACACTATGCTCCTTACTCCGTGAAAGCACGGTTTGATACACATTTATTATACAAAACGGCCCGGTGTTTGTATTTGCACAATCTTTCTTTACTTTTGCACAATCGTCAACTTATGGATATTTTGCAATCTATTCTTGACATTAATTTACGGTTATGCTAGAGTAAATCCACAAATATTCAGCACATTTCACAAAAAGGGGCGTTTGCTTTATGTTTTTTACGCTGCAGCCCTCCATCATCCAGATGGACGTTTCCCGCATCGCCAATCTGCAATATTTCGAATTTACAGATGATTATCACAGCAATCAAGACTGCCATAACTTCTGTGAGCTCCTGTATGTGGATAAGGGCTCTCTGTCCATCTACGCAGAGAACTATTCCGGCATCCTTGCCGAAAACCAGATGATAATCCATCGGCCAAACGAGCTTCACTCTCTGGCCACCTCAGACACCATCGCGCCAAATGTGATCATCATCGGCTTTGAGTGCAGCAGCGAAAGCCTGATCCCCTTTTCCAAACAACCGGTCTGCCTATCCTCTGAGCAGACCCGGGCGTTGGCACGGATCATGCAGGAGGGCATGAGCATTTACGAGCCGCCCTACGACGTGCCGAACACCGGCTACATGCCGAAACGCATCGAGTATCCCTTCGGTGCAGACCAGTTAATCAAGATCGGGCTGGAGGCTTTTTTGATCTCACTGGTCCGGGGGATTCAGTCCAGCGGCGGTGCTTCCCACTCCCCTGCCGTTACCACCGGCAGCATTCAGGCTGTTCATCAGTACCTCACCGAAAACTTTCGCACACGGATCACTCTTGCGAATTTGTGCTTCCTGTTCGGCATGAATAAGACGACACTTTGCAGCAGCTTTAAGGCCGCATACGGCACTACCATTTTGGACTACATCAACACGCTGAGGATCCGGGAGGCAAAGTCATATCTTCTTCAAGGAACGATGTCCATCACGGAGATCTCAGACATGCTGGGCTTCAACTCTGTTCACTACTTTTGTCGGCTATTTAAGCAGCAAACCGGTCGATCCCCCACTGAATACACCAAAAGTATCCTAAGCAGGCAAAACCATCCCAAACTGTGACCAACTGTTCGCTTTTCCATTGAGTGGGAATAAGTATAAAAATGCTCTCTGCGATTTCTCTGATATGCACCCCAAACGTTAAACACATTTGGGGTGCATATTTTATGGCAAAATTGGGCACGGTCGATCTAGGGACTGAAAATGATCCTATTCCAACCGGGAGGCCGGCATTTATTTCAATGACTACCTGACCCAGATCTGGATCAATTACGCCATATCCCCCCCCCGAAAAACACGAACCTCACGATTTCCAGATCGCCAAAATATCGGGTTTTAGTAATACCGGCTATTTAATTCAGTGTTTTCGGAAACGAACCGGCGCATCCCCAATCATTTTTAAGCAAATGCTGAGCGAAACAACCAAATAATTCCTCTATCGTCGGTGACAGCATTTGTAGTTCTTGCATCCGCGCTTGTTCATAATACTCCCCCCTAATGTAGCGATTGTCCTACAATAACAATGCGTCTCCAACGAACAACACCCCCGGTTTTGAACAGAACCAGTAAAAACGGACAATAGACAAAACACCCCCATATGTAGGATAATAACTACATATGGGGGTGTAATTATGAGCAAACGCAACTGGACAAACATACAAACAAAGGAGCCACTTATTATAGCAATGCGGGAAGCCGGTATGACGCGACAAGAGATTGCGGATGAGCTTAACCTGACAAAACAACAGATCAAGTGGTGGGTCAGTCGGTATAATCGGCGAAAAGCAGCACTACAGTATCAGCAACCCGAACCTAAACCTAAAGGTCGGCCACGAAAAGACGGACAACCGCCCAAGCAAAATATAGAAACGGAAATACGGCGGCTGCGAATGGAAAATAAGTTGTTGCGGGATTTTCTGCAGTCCACAGAAAGGAAGTGAAACCAAGAGCAAAGTATGCAGTAATCTATCGTCACCGGAGCGAATATCCGGTATCTGTAATGTGTCAGTTCTTTGAGGTGTCCCGGAGTGGCTACTACAACTTTGTAAAGCGGCTTGGGCAGCCTGAGCGCGAAACAGAGTTAGCTGAGCAAATTAGGGAGTGTCAGAATAGAACGGACAAGACATACGGCTACAGGCGGGTATGGAAGTGGCTGAGAGATAGAAACATTAAGAGAAATCCCAAAACTGTTCTTAGAGTAATGAAAAAGTATGGTCTATTGTCAGAGATTCGCCGCCGCAGAAAGTGGGTAAACCTTGGTCAGCAGGTACATAGATACGAAAACCTGCTAAAACGACAGTTCCACGCAGACAGACCCAACAGCAAATGGGTTGCAGATATCTCTTATATTCATACCAAAGAGGGCGTGCTGTACCTATCTATGATCCGGGATCTATATGACAACAGCATCGTGGCATACAAGACTGCTACACAGCAGACTGTCAATCTTGTCCTAGACACGATCCGGTTGGCAATGAAGAACGAGAAAAAGAGAGTCGCTGCGGAGTTGCAGCTCCACAGCGACCAAGGCTTTCAATATACCTCACACGGATATTTTAAGCTAACCCAATCTTACGGCATAACGCCGTCAATGTCAAGGAAAGGTAATCCTTACGACAACGCAATGGCAGAAAATTTCTTCTCAATCTTAAAAACAGAGTGTATCTACCGGCATAAGCCGAAGACATTCCGTGAAGCCGATAATCTGATCGACAGATACATCCACTTCTACAACCATGAGCGCATCCAGAATAAAACTGGAGTGGCGCCGCTGACGCTACGCCACTCCGCTTAAAACTAAATATATCCTACGAGGGGTGTTTTTGTGCTGTCCGCACAAACTGGGGCAGTTCATTTTCACCGGGGGTGTTTAATTAGGGGTTAGACTTTGTTGTCTGGTTTGTTAAGCGCGATTTGCGAAGTAGGTCTTTGCTGCTTCGCCATAAACCACCAACGCCTGAGCCAACGGGCCATAATCGTCGGTCTTATTGACCTGGCCCT
>JAZUNW010000093.1:0-17986 GCA_045604325.1 Faecousia sp.
CACGGTAATAACCCTTTTCGCACCTTTTCTCGGAAAAGCGGAGGAGCTTCCCCCGTCCGGAATATACGACATGGATAATACTCCCGCCTCGGCAGCCATCGTTGAATCCCTTCTCGAGGAAAATTTTGTTATCTGCGGTGATGAAGCTACATTGAGAGACCAAGTGGCAACCGGGGAACTGAACTGCGGGGTAATCATCAAGCCGGGATTTGCCGAAGCACTCACAAAAAACGAGCTTGAGGGAGCTGTGACATTTTTAACCTCACCGCTTTCATTCTCTCCCGGGCTATACAAAAACCATGTCAGTACGGTGATTTTTGGAAACCTCGCTCCCATAATTACGGCTGAAATCATGGGGGCAACGATGCCGTGAACATCGCAGCCGCAGATGCCGCGGGGTGCCTTGGGGGTGATGCGGCAGGGGCCCATGGAGCAGATACGGCAGCAGGTGCCGTTCTCGCCGAAGCCACAGTGAGGAGTCTGGTTCTTAACTCTCTGCTGCCAGGTATCAGCGCCAACCTTGTTGGCAGTTTCCAGCAGAGAATTGGTCGCTGCTTCCATCTCCTCGATGGATGTAGTAAATGCCCAATCCTTCAATCTTGTTTCCTCCTAAAAGAATTCTTCCGATACGCTCAGCGCGTACCGGGCGCATAGTGTATCGATAATATTCTACTCGTATAAACACGGAAAGTCAATCGACAAAATGACCACTTTTTTATTTTTATTGTATATCCCCCTTGGGGGGATTTGTTCAAAAACCATAAATTGGCACCTATGAGCGACACATAAATGATCGTTTAGCTTGCGATGCGTCTTGGCTCTCCCTCTGGGAGAGGCAAGTAGTTGCGCTAAACAATCATTTATCTCACAGCCATGCCTTGTTGACAATCTTCTTCCAATAAAGTAAAATAAAGGCATCTTATTATTAGGAAAGAAAAGAGGTTATTTCTATGCGCGCACTAAAAATCATCGGCAAAATCATCCTGCATATCCTTTCCGTTATACTGTGCCTTGTGCTGTTCGTTTCCACCTTGGCTACCATGCTGGTGGCGGATGTGAAAGTGGCCACCAACAAGGACAATCTGCAAAAAGTCATCAGTGCTTCCCTCTGCGCCCCCACTTGGCAGATGGGGCCCATCACCGCAGCTGCCGGCAGCGATTTTAATGTCACCTCCGGCAACCTCTCCGATGCACTGGTAGAATACGCCTATGAAGCCATCGGCGGCAGCGAAGTGCCCTTCAGCCTTGATGATGTAAAGGCATTTGTCGAAGAGTCCACCCTTAAGGACTTCATCGCGGAAAAGAGCGCCAGCATCATCAGCGACATTTACACCGGCGAAAACACCGCCAAAATCTCCACCGACGAGATCAAGACGCTGCTGACAGAGAACAAAGACCTCATCAAGAAGCATTTTGATGTGGAACTGACAGAAGAAGATATCCTGTCCACCGTTACGGCTATCGAGGAAATTCCTGCCATGAAGGAAATCCAGGAATTCGGCATTGCCGCTATGCTTACCGACCCCGGCATCACTCCCGATGGTGATAACGAAGATATGGGCGTCGGCTCTGCCAATCCCATGGCAGATATCTTAGACGCCGTCCGCAAGGTCACTTCCGATGCCGTTCTGTTTGCCTGCATCGGTGCTTGTGCCGTGCTGGTTGGCCTGCTGTTCCTGTGTGCTTGGAACAGACCCTATAACGCCATGTTCTACAGCGGCGCTACCTTTACCTTTGCGGGTATCATTTTCCTCGTGCCTACCATGATCGCATGGCTGGCGGCCGGCACATGGCTGGCTCTCTTTGAGGGCATTCCCATGGCTGGCCCCATCAGCCGCATCATTCTGATGCTCACCGGCGGTGTTTGCGGAGCAGTTACCCTCCTGGGCATTGCCCTGATCGCAGGCGGCATCGTCGTCAAGGTCACTATGCGCAAGAAAAAGCTTGCTGCCGCCGCTGCCGCAGAAGCTCCCGTTGAGGAAGTTCCCGCAGAAGAAACCCCCGCTGCCACAGAAACTCCCGCAGCAGAAGAAAGCACCGAAGAACCCGTATAAAACAGCAAGGTCGCTGCCATATGGCAGCGACCTTTTCTATCGCAACTGCTTACGTTTTACTCCTCGTAAATGACCCTTGCACCTTCGAATTCCACATGCAGCGGGAGCATTTCCCAGTTTGCGGTGGTGATGGTGCTGAGTTTTTTCGCCAGCTTTTCTTCAAGGCCGGGATTGCGGGTGATGCACAGCAGGGTAGGGCCTGCGCCGCTGAGGCAGAATGCCGCACCGGTGGTGCGAATGAGACCTTCGATTTTTTCGTAGTCGGTAATCATGCTCTTGCGGTAGGGCTGATGGATCCTATCCTGCATGGCATTGCGCAGCAGCTTTTCATCGCCCAGCTCCAAAGCTTTCAGCACCATGGCGCCGTGGGAGATGTTATAGACCGCGTCTGCCCGGTCGTACTCCGTGGGCAGTGCCTCACGGGCGACGGCTGTTACCAAATGAAAGTCCGGCACCAGCGCGAGGAACTCCCAATCCGGATGCAGAGGGAAATTCACCGTTACCGGCAGGCCGTTATCCACCATAGATGCGGTCAGGCCGCCAAAAAAGGCAGGTGCAAGGTTATCGGGGTGACCTTCCATGGCGTTGCAGATGTTGAGAAGTCCCTGAATTGACAGTTTATTGCCCCGCAGCACATTTGCGCCCATAGCGCCTGCCACCAGCAGTGCGGCAGAAGAGCCCAGACCCCGGGCAACGGGGATCTGGCTTTCAATGTGGATCTTAATGCCCCGCAGCTCCTCGTTCATGGATGCCAAAACGGCGCAGTAGGCTATGTAAGCAAGGTTGTCAGGACCTGCGTATTCTTCCTCGCAGCCGGTGATCTCCATGCCAAAGTCGGTTTCCTCAAAGGTCACATCGGTGTAAAGGCTCAAGGCGCAGCCGAATGCGTCAAAACCGGGGCCAAGGTTTGCCGTGGTAGCCGGCACCCGAATGGTTACTCTCTTCATAAATATCTCTCCTTCTATTCTATGATAAATGATCGTCTGCCTTTCGATGCGTCTTGGCTCTCCCTCTGGGAGAGCTGGCAAAAATCTTTGATTTTTGACTGGGAGGGCATGCGTTAAAGCCCTCTCCGCCCAGTGTGCGCACTGGGCACCTCTCCCAAAGGGAGAGGCAAGTAGGTGCGCTAAACGATCATTTACAGTTTCAGTACATACTCAAGCATACGCTCTTTGTCGATGACACCGGTGTGCTTTTCTGGCTTTTGCCGCAGGTTTGCCAGATTCTTGGGGATGGCAACGCCCGTCATCTCTTCCAAATGCTCCATTTGGGTAAACTCATCACCGCTGCAGGCACCGCCGATGGCGCTGAGCACCGCCGCGGGGAACTTATAGGGCGATGCAGTGCTGAGCACCACCATGGGACGCTTGTCTCCAGTTTGGTTTACATAATCCTCCGCTACTGCCCAGCCGGATGCGGTGTGGGTATCGCAAAGGTAGCCATGATCCTTAAAGACTTCGGCGATGGCGGTCTTGCCGCCTTCGTCATCGCAGCAGCCTGCCCAGAATTCCGTCTGGATCTTTTGCAGCAGCTCGGCAGGCACAGTATACACACCCTCTTCGCTCAGCTGCTTCATCAGCTTTGCCACCAGCTCAGTGTCGCCGCTCATTAGATACAAAAGCCGCTCCAGGTTGGATGAGACCAAGATGTCCATACTGGGAGAAAGGGTCTTGTGCAAGGGTCTCATGCGGTCATAAGTGCCGGTGCGGATAAAGTCCGTCAGCACGTTGTTGGCATTGGATGCACAAATCAGCTTACCGACAGGCAATCCTAATTTTTTGGCCAGGTAGCCTGCCAGAATATCACCGAAATTGCCGGTGGGAACGGAGAAATTGACCTCGTCACCCAGTTCGATCTGACCCCGGTCCAAAAGATCCCGGTAGGCCTTGAAATAGTAAGTAATTTGCGGCGCAAGACGGCCGATATTGATGGAATTGGCGCTGGAAAGCCGGAACGGCAGCTCCTTGCCTGCGCAGGCGGCAAACACATTCTTTACGCCGGTCTGGGCATCGTCAAAATTGCCGCGAATGGCGCAGACCGCCACATTTTCGCCCTCCTGGATCACCATCTGCCGCCGCTGGACCTGGCTGACGCCACCATCGGGATAAAACACGCAGATACGGATGCCGGGCACATCCTTAAATCCTTCCAAAGCGGCCTTGCCGGTATCGCCGGAAGTGGCGGTTAAAATCAGAATGTCCTCCTGTACACCCTTTGCAGACTTTGCCGCAGTCATCAGCTGGGGCAGCATGGAAAGGGCCACATCCTTGAATGCAGAAGTAGGGCCACGGAACAGCTCCAGCACGGTAAAAGGCCCAACCTTGACTGTGGGTGTCAGTTCCTCTGTTTCAAACTTTCCCTGGTAGGCCTTCCGGACCAAGCCCTCCATATCCCCTATATCCGGCAGAAAAGCGGTGAGGATTTGGGTAGCCTGGGACAGAGTATCCGATGCTATACATTTTTGCCAATCGAAGGCAGGAAGCGCCTGGGGCAGGTAAAGTCCGCCATCGGATGCAAGGCCGGTCAGCACTGCCTGAGCGCTGTCAACCGCTGGTGCACCCCCGCGTGTAGAATGATATTGCATAACTTCCTCCTTGAAAATTGCCTTTTTTCTCAACCATATGCACAAAAGATGAACAAATTCGTGAAAATAGTTGGCATTTTGAATGGGTATATGATATACTGTTTCCAAATAAAAAGCAAGTGCTTTCCATATAAAAACAGTCACTTCGACAGTACACCTGCTTAGGAGGATTTGGTATGAACATCGGTTTATTGGGTTTCGGCGTTGTCGGCAAGGGTTTTTATGACCTGACCAGGACACGCACCGATATGAAAATCAGCAAGGTTTTGTGTCTTGAAGATGTTACCCTGCCCGATGCCACCGTCACCCGGGACTTTCAGGAGATCCTGAATGACGGTGCTATCGACACCGTCATCGAGGCCATGGGCGGCCTGCATCCGGCATACGAGTTTGTCCGAGCCGCTATGGAAGCAGGCAAGAATATCGTCACTTCCAACAAAGCGCTCGTTGCCACATTTTACGACGAGCTGATCCCCCTTGCAGAGCAAAAGGGGCTTAAGTTCCGCTGCACCGCTGCTGTGGGCGGCGGCATCGGCTGGCTGTCTGAAGTGGAGCGCTCCCGCCGTGCGCAAGTTATGAGTGCCGTGGGCGGCATCATGAATGGCACCTGTAACTACATCCTCGACAACATGACCCGACTGGGTCTTGGCTATGATGAAGCCTTGAAGCAGGCCCAGGGCCTTGGCTATGCCGAGGCAAATCCCACCACCGATGTGGAGGGCATCGACACCTGGCACAAGATCATCCTTTCTTCCAACATCGCCTTCGGCGTCAGCCTGGACACCGAAAGCGTTCCCGTGGCAGGTATCAGCAAGATCACTGCTGAGGATGTGGAAAATTTCAAGGCTCACGGCTATGTGTGCAAGCTGATCTCCACCGGCAAGGCACAAAACGGCACTTACTCCGTTTATGTACAACCCACATTGTGCCCCGCAGGCTCTCTGGAGGCTGCTGTGCCCTTAAATTACAACCTCATCACCTTGGTTGGCAGTGCATCCGACCGCATGAGCTTCTACGGTCAAGGCGCAGGCCGCTACCCCACTGCATATAATGTTTTGCAGGACTGCGTGGATATCCTTGCCGGCAAGGGCTTCTACAGCCCCTACGGCGAAAAGGTGGCCGCCGTCAACGAAGAAACGCTGCGCTACTATATCCGTGGCACTGCATGGGAGGATGCCGAGGAAAACTGGGGCAACGCCGTTATCACAAAGCCCGTCAGCGTAAAGGCCATGCACGCTTGGAGAAAAGAAAACCCCGATGCATTCATCGCTGCACTCATCTAAACAATAGAAAGCAGGAATAAAACTATGCTGAAAGTCGTAAAGTTTGGCGGATCCTCCATGGCCGATGCCGGTCAATATAAAAAGATCCGCGACATTCTGGCAAGCGATCCCAGCCGCCGCATTGTGGTGGTCAGTGCTGCCGGCAAGCGCAGCAAGGAAGATCACAAGATCACCGATCTTCTATACCTGTGCCACGCCCATACCCAGTACGGTGTGGACTGCACCGGCGTTTTCGAGATGATTGCTTCCCGTTACATTCAGATTCGGGATGACCTCAATATCGATCTGGACCTTGAGTCTGACTTTGCCCAGCTGAAAAAGCGGCTGGATGCCAAGGAAGTTACCCAGGATGAGCTGGCAAGCCGCGGCGAATATTACTCTGCCAAGCTAATGGCCGCATACCTGGGCTTCCACTTTGTGGATGCCGCCAACTGGATCAAGTTCAACTTTGACGGCTCTGTGGACCAGAAAGCATCCTACGATGCCCTGCGCAAGCAGGTGCCCCTGAAAGGCGGCGTTGTGATCCCCGGCTTCTACGGCATCATGCCCGACGGCCGCACCCGCACCTTCTCCCGTGGCGGCAGTGACATCTCCGGCTCTTTGGCAGCCGCTGCGCTGGATGCTGATGTTTACGAAAACTGGACCGATGTTTCCGGTATTTTAATGGCAGACCCCCGGATCGTAGACGATCCGCAGGCAATCCCCGAGGTGACCTATGACGAACTGCGGGAACTGAGCTACTCCGGCGCTCAGGTGCTTCACGAGGATGCCATCTTCCCCGTCCGGGAAAAGAACATCCCCTTAAACATCCGCAACACCAACGATCCCGATGCCCCCGGCACCATGATTAAGGAAGACTTTACAGACGCCGATCCCAACCGCTTCATCACCGGCATCACCGGCAAGAAGGATTTTACCATCATCTCCATGAGTAAGCGGGGCATGAGCAATCAGGTCGGCGTTCTGCGCAAGGTGCTTACCGTTTTGGAGCGCCATGGCATCTCCATCGACTATGTGCCCAACGGCATTGACAACGTTTCCGTTGTGATGCCCACAGCCGACATTGCGCCCCACCTTTACGCAGTAATGGCTGAGATCGAGAAGGAGGCACAGCCGGATTCTTTGGATGTGTACGATCAGATCGCCGTGGTCGCCGCAGTCGGCCGGAAGATGGCTTTCCGCCCCGGTATTTCCGGTAAGATCTTTGCCGCACTAGGCCAAGCCGGCATCAATATCCGTATGATTAACCAGGGTCCCGACGAACTGAACATCATCTTTGGTGTGGATAACAAGGATTTTGCCGAGGCCATTCGCGTGCTGTATAACAGCTTCGTTAAGTAATCCCCTTGGGAGGTATGTAATATGAAAACCTATACTGTTGCTGTCTTGGGCGCTACCGGCGCTGTGGGACAGGAAATGATGAAAGTTCTGCAGGAGCGGAATTTCCCCGTTGGTAAGCTGATCCCTCTGGCGTCTGAAAGAAGTGCCGGCAAGACCCTGAAGTTTGGCGGTGAGGATGTGACGATCCAGCTTGCCTGCGACGAGGCTTTCGAAGGCGTGGACATCGTTTTGGGTGCGGCAGAAAACGACATTGCCAAGCAGTTTGCCCCCGCCATCAAAAAGGCAGGCGCTGTCTTTGTTGACAACTCCTCTGCTTTCCGTATGGACCCCACCGTCCCTCTGGTAGTACCCGAGGTCAATCCCGAGGACGTTAAGTGGCACAATGGTATCATCTCTAACCCCAACTGCTCTACCATCATCACCCTGACCGCCGTCAACGCTCTGAACTCCATCGCCCCCATCCGCACCATGACCGCTTCTACTTACCAGGCAGTATCCGGTGCCGGCGCAGGCGGCCCTGTGGAGCTGATGGCCGAAGTGGAAGCCCTGCGGGAAGGCAAGACCTATGCGCCCAAGGTGTTCTCCCACCAGATCGCCTACAATCTGATCCCCCAGATCGGCGGCGAAAGCTTCGAGGGCTACACCAGCGAGGAAATGAAGATGCAAAACGAAGGCCGCAAGATCATGCACCTGCCGGAGCTGAAGGTCACCTGCACCTGCGTCCGTGTGCCCGTTATTCGCAGCCACTCCATTTCCGTTTCCTGCCACTTTGATGTGCCCGTTACCGTGGAGCAGGTCCGTGAGGTCATCGGCAAGGCACCCGGCGTAAAGCTGGTTGACGATCTTTCCAAGAAGATGTACCCCATGCCGTTGGACACCTCCGATCAGGACATCGTGTTCGTTGGCCGTATCCGCAAGGATCTGACCGATGACAATGCCGTTGCCCTGTGGTGCTGCGGCGACCAGGTCCGTAAGGGCGCCGCCACCAACGCCATCCAGATCGCAGAACTGCTGGTTAAGTAAAATAATAAAATCGCCTGTCGAAAGACAGGCGATTTTTTATACTCCCAAAAGGGATTTTGCAAACATAAAGTATACAAGCAGGCTCAATGCGTCCACGATGGTGGAGATAAAAGGGCTTGCCATGACTGCCGGGTCCAGCTTCAGCACCTTGGCGATCATGGGCAGCGCGCAGCCCACCAACTTGGCTCCCACCACCGTCACCGCAAGGGTCAGGCACACCACCGCATCTACCATCAAGGTAATGTCGGGGTTATTCATCAGCAGATGGTCGATAAGCCAGATTTTGGCAAAGCAGACCACTGCCAGCGCAATGCCGCACAGCACCGCCGTACGCAGCTCTTTCCACAGCACCCGCCCGATATCGGAAAACCGCAGCTCGTCCAGGCTCAAGGCGCGGATTACTGTAACAGAAGACTGGCTTCCCGAGTTGCCGCCGGTACCCATCAGCATGGGAATAAAGGCGGTCAGGGCAACCTGGGCTGCCAGCGCGCCCTCAAAGGCGGTGATGATGAGCCCCGTAAAGGTAGCGGACACCATCAAAAGCATCAGCCACGGGATACGGCTCTTAAACAGATCAAAGGCAGAGCTTTTGAGATAGGTCTTCTCCGTAGGCAGAATACCGCCCATCAGCTCCATATCCTCGGTGGTCTCTTCTTCGATAACGTCCATGGCATCGTCGAAGGTGACGATACCCACCATCCGTCCCTCGCCATCCACCACCGGCAGCGCCAGGAAATTATACCTGGCAAACATTTTTGCCACATCTTCCTGGTCGGTAAGGGTGTTGACGAAGATCATATGGGTTAACATAATATCTTTCAGCCGCGTTTCGTCATCCTCTGCCAAAAGTAGATCCTTTACCGTCACGATACCCAGCAGCACCCGATCCTTACCGGTGACATAGCAGGTATAGATGGTTTCCTTGTCCACACCCTGCCGGCGAATCCGCAAAATCGCCTCTTCCACCGTCATTTCCGGCCGCAGGGTCACATATTCCGTGGTCATGATAGAGCCTGCGGAATTTTCCGGGTAGCGCAGGATCTGATTGATAGACCGGCGCATTTCCGGATCGGCAGACTTTAAGATCCGCTTGGCCACATTGGCGGGCATTTCTTCAATAATATCCGCCGCATCGTCAACATACAGCTCGTCGACGATCTCCTTCAGCTCGTTATCGGAAAAGCTGCGTATCAGCAATTCCTGGGCATCGGGCTCCATTTCAACAAAGGTTTCTGCCGCCAGTTCCTTGGGCAGCAGCCGGAACAGCAGGGGGATCCGCTCCTCCTCCAGGTCCAAAAACAGGGCCGCAATATCACTGGGATTCATCACAAGCAATATATCCCGCAGCCCGGCGTATTTTTTCTCCTCCAGCATACGAAGGAGTGCTTTCTCAACGATCTCAAACCGTTCAGCCATTACAGCATTCCTCCTTTAATAATGAATATTAAAGGCAGCTTCACGGCGCCGTTTCTAAAGAGCCGCACAGACACACGGCTCATATCTACTTCGGCCCGGTATACTGCCACTACTGCCAGTGTCCATACAGTTCCCTCCTTTTTTATCGGCTCCCATTATTTTACTACCGCGCTTTCCATATGTCAACCTTGACTGTAGCTAGACATGCAGGTAAAATAAGAATATATTTGAAATGAGAAATGATCGTTTAGCGCACCTACTTGCCTCTCCCAGAGGGAGAGCCAAGACACATCGAAAGGTAAACGATCATTTGCATCAGGAGGTATTCTATGATCCGTACCGCCACAAAGAAAGACATTCCGGCGATCCTTGAAATCTACGCACCATACATTTTAAATACCACTTACACCTTTGAATACACCGTGCCCACCTTGGAGGAATTTACCGCCCGTTTTGATGCCATCACCGCCCAATTCCCATGGCTTCTATGGGAAGAAGACGGGAAAGTGCTGGGCTACGCCTACGGAAGCGCACCCTTTGAGCGGGCTGCTTACAGCTGGTGCGGCGAAGTATCCATCTACCTTGCCCCCGAAGCCCAAGGCAAGGGCATCGGACGCAGGCTTTATGCCGCTCTTGAAGAAATCATGTGGCAGCAGGGTTATCGGGTCATCTACTCCCTCATTACTTCCGAAAACGAAGGCTCCGTCCGTTTCCACGAGAAAGCAGGATATGTCCACAGCTTCGAATGCAAAAACTGCGGCTTGAAATTCGGCCGCTGGCTGGGTGTGATTTGGATGGAAAAGAGGAAGATTTCTGTCGAAATACCCAGTGCTCCCCCTGCCCCATGGCGAAGTATTGTGGATAATGACAGAAAGTTACGAGATATTTTAGCCAATTTGTCCCTTTCTTAATCGGGAAAAATGTGGTATGTTATCTATGGAGTAATATTGCCTGTTTTTTACGGGACATCATAACAAGGAGCTGTATTTATGTTTTTCCAGAAGAAGCGCTGTATTGCAATGCTGCTGGCCGGTGGCCAGGGCAGCCGTCTGAAGGTACTCACCGAAAAGACCGCAAAACCTGCCGTGCCCTTCGGCGGCAAGTACCGCATCATCGACTTCCCCCTTTCTAACTGTGTCAACTCCGGCATCGATACCGTGGGCATTCTGACCCAGTATCAGCCGCTGGAGCTGAACGAGTACATCGGCAACGGCCAGCCTTGGGGTTTAAACAAGACCCACAGCTGCGCACAGGTGCTGCCCCCCTACGAGCGCCACGACAAAAAGTCCGGCTGGTATAAGGGCACTGCCAACGCTATCTATCAGAACATCGATTTCATCGAGCGCTTTGACCCGGAATATGTTGTAGTCCTCTCCGGTGACCACATCTATAAGATGGACTATGCCGCCATGGTTGCCTACCACGAAAAGCATGAAGCAAGCTGCACCATTGCTGTGCGCAATGTGCCTTTGGAAGAGGCTTCCCGTTTCGGCATCCTCAACACCAACCCCGACAACTCCATCTACGAGTTCGAAGAAAAGCCCAAGGTGCCCAAATCCACCAACGCATCCATGGGCATTTATGTGTTCAACTGGAGCGTTCTGAGAGAGGCTCTTATTAACGACGAAGAGGACCCCGATTCTTCCAACGACTTCGGCAAGAACATCATCCCCACCCTCTTAAACGCCGGCCACAAGATGATGGCCTATCCCTTCGACGGCTACTGGAAGGATGTTGGTACCATCGACTCTTTGTGGGAAGCCAACATGGAACTGCTGGGCAAGAATCCCGAGTTCAACATCCGCGGCGACGAGCGCAGCAAGATCTACGCCCGTAACGATGCCCACCCCTCTTCCTACATAGACGAAGATGCCAAGATCGTAAAC
The DNA here is from genome assembly GCA_045604325.1 of Faecousia sp. Taxonomy (GTDB): domain Bacteria; phylum Bacillota; class Clostridia; order Oscillospirales; family Oscillospiraceae; genus Faecousia. Next base: position 11,588 of record JAZUNW010000093.1, read on the forward strand.
GCCTTCGTGGCAGAAGGCAGTGAAGTCTATGGCACTGTCCGCCACAGTGTTATTTCTGTCGGCTGCACCGTCGGTGCCGATGCTCTGGTGGAAGACAGTGTGGTCATGCCCGGTGTTGTCATTGATTCCGGTGCCATCGTGCGCCATGCGATCTTAGGTGAAAACAGCCGGGTCGGTAAAAATGCCGTGGTCGGCGGCGCTTTCAAGCCTAAGGAAAAGAAGAAGATCAGCGTTACTTCCAAGGGCGCTGTTGTAGAAGACAACACCGTGCTGCTGCCCGGTGACATGCTGTAAGGAGGGCTAAGCTATGAATGTAATGGGTATTATCTTTGCCAACGATGCATCCCTTGGCGCTCTGACCGATAAGCGCACCATGGCCAGTCTTCCCTTTGGCGGCCGCTACCGCCAGGTAGACTTCGCCCTTTCCAACCTTGCCGCTGCAGGCATCCGCCACATCGGCATCATCTCCCGCCACAACTACCAGAGTCTGATGAATCATATCGGTGCCGGTGAAGAATGGGGTCTGGAGCTGGAAGAGGGCGGTCTGGAATTCCTTACCCCCTACGCCATGTCCACCACCGATATTTACCGCGGCAAGCTGGACTCCCTGCACTCCGTTATGGGTTTTTTGGAAAAGGGAGATGATGAATATGTCATCATGACCGACTCTGCCATCCTCTCCAACATCAACCTGCAGGATGTGCTGGATTCCCACATCGCCAGCGGCAAAGACATCACCGTGGTCACCAAGACCGGTATTGCCAACGGCGCCAAGCAGCTGGACCTTGCTCTGAAGCTGGACAAGAAGGGCGAGGTGGCCGACATCGCCGTTGACTATGTTGCCCCCAAGAAGTACCTTGCCTCCATGGATATTTTCGTGCTGAGCAAGAAGTGGCTGGTCAAGCAGGTCAAGGAGCATATCGCCCGCAACCTGTTCCACATGGACCGTGACCTGGTGCTGGGTCTGTGGCAGAAGGGTCAGGCTACCATCAATGTCTACCAGTTTGCCGGCATTGCCATGTACAACGAATCCGTGGAAGAATATTTCCGCAACAGCCTTTCTCTCATCGATAAGGACGTGCGCCACGACCTGTTCTTCTACAACCATCCCGTCTACACCCGTGTCCGTGACCGTGTGCCCAGCTACTACGGTGAAAACTGCGAAGTGGAAAACTGCGTGGTGGCCGACGGCTGCATGCTGGAGGGCGAAGTGGAAGAGTCCATTCTCTTCCGTAATGTCACCATCTGCGAAGGTGCAGAGGTTGAAAACTGCGTCATCATGAACGACACCGTGGTGGGCAAGGGCGCTGAGCTGAAGTATGTCATCCTTGATAAGGATGTTACCGTCCGGGAGGGCGCTAAGCTTTACGGCACACCTTCCAATCCCATCATCATCAAAAGAGGAGAAACCGTATGAGAATCGCCATCCTCGCCTCCGAGGGTGCGCCCTACGCCAAATCCGGCGGTCTGGGCGACGTGATGGAGGCTCTGCCTGCCGCGCTGCGTCGGATCGAGGGCAACGAGGTTGTGCTGATCCTTCCCTACTACAAAAAAATCAAAGAGAATCCCGCCTACGAAACAGAGTTGGTGGTGAATTTTCAGGTCAAGCTGGGCTGGCGCAAGCAGTACTGCGGTGTAACGCGGCTGAAAAACCGTGCTGACGGCGTAAAGGTCTACTTCATTGACAGCGAGTACTATTTCGGTGCCCGCAGCGGTGCGATCTATGGCGATATGGACGACGGTGAGCGGTTCGCTTACTTCTCCAAGGCCTGCCTGGAGGCAATGCCCCTGATCGGCTTTATCCCCGATGTGATCCAGTGCAATGACTGGCAGACGGCTCTCGTTCCTACCATGCTGAAGGCCCAGTATCGGGAACAGTACCCTAACACCAAATGCATGTACACCATCCACAACATCGAGTATCAGGGCTGGGCATACAGCGGTTTCTTTGACGATGTGCTGGCGCTGCCTTGGGAGTACCGCCCCGTGCTGGACATGAACGGCAGTGTCAATGTGATGAAGGGCGCCATCGAGACCTGCGATCTGGTGACCACCGTTTCCGAGACCTATTCCCGGGAGCTGATGTACCCTTACTATGCCCACGGTCTTGACGGTATCATTTCCTCTGCCAGCTGGAAGCTGACAGGCATCACCAACGGCATCGATGTGAACACCTTCAACCCCGAGACCGATCCCAGCCTGCCCGCTCACTATAATGCAGATACTATCGCTGACGGTAAGGCCAAATGTAAGGCCGCTCTGCAGAAAGAGGTGGGTCTGCCCGTTAATCCCGACACACCGCTGATGGTGATGGTGACCCGTCTGGCAGGCCACAAGGGTCTGGATCTTCTGTGCTACATCGCAAGAAAGCTTTTGTGGGAGGAAAACTGTCAGCTGCTGATCCTCGGCACCGGCGAAAAGCAGTTTGAGCACTTCTTTACGGAGCTTGCGGAGGAATTCCCGGAGCAGGTGGCTGCAAAGATCACCTTTGACTTGGGTCTTGCCGCCCGTATCTACGCAGGCGGTGACATCTACCTGATGCCCTCCAAGAGTGAGCCCTGCGGCCTCAGCCAGATGAACGCCATGCGCTACGGCACTGTACCCGTTGTCCATGCTACCGGCGGTCTGAAGGACACCGTTTCTCCCTGCGATGAAAAGGGTAAAAACGGCCTCGGCTTTACCTTCCAGAGCTACAACGGCGACGATTTCTACGGTGCGGTCAAGCGCTGCCTGAATCTTTATAACCACAACCGGGATGGCTTTAGAGCACTGCAGCAGCACGAAATGCGGCAGGATTTCAGCTGGAACAAGCCTGCGCAGAAGTATATGGAACTGTTTCGCAGGATGTGCGACCAATAAAACACAAACCGGAGTGCAAAAGCACTCCGGTTTTTCTTGCCTAAAGAGTTCATTTGTGATAAACTCAATGTAGTGACTGGCCTCCGGACAGTCCGCCCAAAATCGCAAAGCAATTTTGGGATTTCCCGTAGGAAACTAATATTTATCGCCTGCGCGATGTGATTTGCCTTGCAAATCACCGGACCGTCGAGGACGCCGGTCCCTACATTTTTGCTTTTGGAGTAACTTATGCGTATTCTATACAACAGCAAAGACCTTTCTTACAAAGACCCCTTTGGCACACTTCTGCCCGGGCAGGATTGCCGGCTTCGCATCCATATCCCCGTATCAGTGCAGACTACCGCGGTAGAATGCCTTTTTGAAAGCGTAGACGGTCAGTCTGTCACCGCTTCCCTTTCCCTGGAGCTTACCAAAGGGGCTTACGAGCAGTGGAGCGGCAGCTTTTCCCTTCCGAAAGAAGGTCTTTACTTCTACTATTTCCGCATCACCAAAAAAGACAGCGCATTCCGCCTCTTTAAGCAGGGCGACGACACCAACATGGAGGCCGGTGACCGCTGGCAGGTCAGCTGCGTACCCGCGGACTTTACCGTCCCCAGCTGGGCAAAGGGCGCTACCATCTATCAAATCTTCCCCGACCGTTTTTATAAGTCGGGAGAATGTGATTTAACGGGCAAATTAGAGCCCTACACCCTCCATGAAAACTGGTCCGACGAGGTGGACTGGCAGCCCACCGCTGACGGCAAGGTGCTTAACAACGATTTCTTCGGCGGCAATTTCAAAGGTATCACCGAAAAACTGCCCTATCTCGCCTCTTTGGGCGTAACGATCCTATACCTCAACCCCATCAGCAAAAGCTTTTCCAGTCACCGCTATGACACCGGTGACTACAAAACGCCCGACCCCATGCTGGGCACGGAAGCGGATTTCACCAACCTGTGCGATGCCGCCCACAGCCTCGGCATGAAGGTGATTTTGGACGGCGTGTACTCCCATACCGGCTCAAACAGCCTGTATTTTAACAAAGAGGGCACATTCCCCGGCGTTGGCGCTTATGAAAGCCAAAATTCTCCCTATGTAAGCTGGTATCAGTTCCAGAACTGGCCCGACAAATACACCTCTTGGTGGGGTTTTGACACCCTGCCCACCATCAACAAGATGGACCCCGCCTTTATTGATTACATCATCACAGGCCGCGACAGCGTGGTGGCGCACTGGCTCAAGGCCGGCTGCGACGGATTCCGTTTGGATGTTGCCGACGAGCTGCCGCCGGAATTTCTGTCCATCCTCAAAAAGCACATCCGCAAGCTGCGCCCCGATGCTTTGCTGATGGGCGAAGTGTGGGAAGACGCCTCCAACAAGGTTTCCTACGGCAGACACACCCGCTATTTTGTGGACGGTCAGTTAGACAGCGTCATGAACTACCCCTTCCGCACAGCGATCCTCAACTTTGCCCGCGGTTTCGACGATGGCAGAGGCCTTGCGGATGCGGTTATGACCCTTGCGGAAAACTACCCCAAGGATGTGCTGCTTTGCAATATGAATATGCTCAGCACCCATGACAGCGTGCGGATCCTGACCGCCCTTGTGGACGATTTTGACGGCAGCCGTGCCGAGCAGGCGAAACGCCACCTCTCCAATGAGCAGTACCAAACCGCAAGAGAGCGGCTGCTGCTGGCAGCTTTCCTGCAGTACACCCTCCCCGGCGCTCCCAGCCTTTACTATGCCGACGAAGCCGGCATGGAGGGCCATAAAGACCCCTTCAACCGCCGCACCTACCCTTGGGGCAAGGAAGATGGGCTCCTTTTGGAGCACCACCGCCGCTTGGGTCAGCTCCGCAAGGAGCAGGATGCACTGCGCTTGGGTGATATTCATTTCTTCCACGCAGAAAATGGCCGCTTGGGCTTTACAAGATCCTATGGCGGTAAAACTCTCCGGATTTATGTAAACCATAACAGCGAGTCTTGGGATATCCCCGCAGGCAAGGTGCTGCTGGGACAGAATATCCGCACCGTTGCCCCGGATTGGCTGAGCCTTGGGGCAACTGGTCTGTGCATCGTGGAGGAATCAGATGTATAAAGAAGAATTCATCTCCGGGTACTGCCGCACCCAGGATCAAAGCCGCATGGTGGCGGTAGAGATCGAGGACGGGGAAACCACCGTGGATTGCTCCTACGGCAACTGCCCCTATGAAGACCGCTGCACCATCGCCCAGCGCATCCGGGAAATTGCACCATAAATTGCGGTTTATGGGGCCGTTTACACTGCCGAATGGACAATTGAAAATAGACAATGGACAATTATGGTGTCCGCTTTGCGGACTTATTTAAATCATTTGCGTAAGCAAATACCTCCAATTGTCAATTATCAATTGTCACTTGTCAATTTGCTCGCAAGAGCGACAAGCTGAAATTTGCGCACAAAAAGGGAACGGTCAAGCCGTTCCCTTTTTCTTATATTCCTTAAAAATCTGGAATGTACGCCCTATCTGCGGCGGTTTCCTCCTGAGTAAAGCCCTCTAAGCCGTTTAAGTACATCCAGCTTAAGACCGCATCGTATTCTTCGTCGGTGATGGGGCGGTCAAAGGGTGCTCCAAGGCCACCCATGGGGGTATACTGCCGCATAAGACTTACCAAAATCTCCCCCGGTGCAAAGGTATCTCCTAACCAGTCCAACACTTTGAGGGAATTTTCCACACAACCGGGAAGGATCAAATGCCGCACAATGACACCGCTTACCACCTTGTCATCCCGCCACTGCACCGGCCCGACCTGCCGCACCATCTCACGAACAGCAGCAGCGGCGGTTTCAAAATAGTCGGGCGCGCCGGACAGGGCGGCTGCCAAAGCATTGTCTGCATACTTAAGATCCGGCAAGTAGATGTCAATTTTCCCCTCTAATGCTTTCAAAGTCTCCGCCCGCTCATAGCCGCCGCAGTTGTATACCACAGGAACGGGCAGCTTGGGGCTCAGCGCCGGCAAGATCGTAGGCAAAAAATGGGTGGGTGTCACAAGGTCAATGTTTTCCGCGCCCTGTGCGATGAGGTCCTCCATAATCTGCCGCAAAGCGGCGCTATCCGCAGGATTGCCCACAGCACCACCGCTGATAGCGGCGTTCTGACAGTATTTGCAGCCCAAGGTACAGCCACCAAAGAAAACAGCACCGCTGCCGCCGCTTCCTGCAAGGGCAGGCTCTTCCCACTTGTGGAGCATGGTCTTCGCCACAAGAGCGGTGTCCGGGCTGCCGCAAAAGCCCCGCTCTCCTGCTGTCCGGTCAACGCCGCACTGTCTTGGACAAAGGGTGCAGTTTACATAATCCATTTTCTCACATCCTTTTTTCTATCATATCACGGATTGCACATTTTTCAACTTTACCGGCAAGAAAATATGTGCTATGATACAATAAATGATCGTTTAGCGCACCACCAAAAATGCTGTCATCCCGAGCGGAGTGAAACGGAGCCGAGGGATCTTGGCACCGATTTTAATACAAATGTAAACGAAATGCGTAGATTCCTCGACTCGCTGACGCTCCCTCGGAATG
>JAZUNW010000094.1:0-3026 GCA_045604325.1 Faecousia sp.
CCAGTTCTCCCAGACTGGTTTTGAAATCCTGGATGGAAGGGAATGCTTCCGGCCGATCCGGTTCTATGATGTGGGTGCACTAGTATGGTTTGCCCGGATCATCGAATGGGAATTCCCGGGATTCAGTGTGGAGCGTTGTCAGGATCAACTGCTGCATGCGCAGGTCATACTGGATGAAGAAGGATGCATTGAAGGCAGAATACATCGGATCCTGATGATTGCCCGTAAATAACATGATCGCCGTTGCGTGCTGCAGCGGCGATTTTTTGTGTGACTCTCCCATACTCATTCTAAATTGCAATCAGATAGCAGCTATGCAGCATGACTGCATATGAGTCTGGGGAAAGAACCAGTTTTCAGAATCAGTCTGGTAGATTCGCCAGCATTCCAGCCGGCACTCTGGCAGCCATAATAAGAGATTTGTGTGTATTTTAGCCATAATACACATAACGGGCAAGAATACACATAAATTCGATGAAAAGTTTGGTATTTGTCGAAAAACAAGGAAAAAGGTCGAAACTTATTCATATAATATTTAGAAAATATTATTGATATTTGTAAGTATTTATGTTATTATTTGGTACAGATGAAGCATTTGTAGAAATGCAGTGCTTCTGTTCCTGCAGGTATGAGATGCTGTTGCCTTAGAGGCCAAGGCCCCGGCACCATACGGCCATGTGCAGCTGCAGACCGGTAGCCGGGATTTGCATCCAGGTTAAGACGGGGGAGTGTAACGCCTCGCATGAATGAAATAAGTGCGGGCAAACACAAAGCCCGTAACCTTGACAGCAAACCGGAGTGCCGCGTTTGCTGTTATTTATTTGGGCGCAATGATCGGTACTCCTTCTGATGATTGCGCTGATAGGAAAGGCGGCGAGTTCCGTCCGAGTGGGCCTCCATATTGCGGACGAATGACCTTTCGGAACTATCAAACAGGATCCGGAAGGCAGCTATTAAAAGGAGGAATTTCCATGAAGAAAAAGTACACATCCTATGACCAATTGCCGTTGATGCTCAACGCTGAGGACGTCCAGAACGTTCTGGGGCTATCCCGGGCAAAAACCTATCAGATCATGCATAGCGCTGATTTTCCGCTTGAGTTATATGGTAAGCGGATGCTGGTAACAAAGGACAAGTTCCTGGATTGGCTTGAAAATCGCGCCGTGCACAGTTGAGTATGGTAGCAGGAGGGCTGTTTTGTGAAGACACCTCCTAAACCCTACGATTTGCGACCTCGTGAACTGGACACAAATCCAAAGTATAAGAAGCTATCCACCGCAGCCAAAGAACTGTATACCAAGATGAACGGCAGAAGTCACCTTTCTCAAACGAAGGGAAATCAGTTTCGCACCGAAGAGGGTTACTTTATCATTTACACCCTGGAGGAAGCGGCAGAACAACTGAATTGCAGTCTGGACAAGGCAACAAAAACCTTTCGTGAACTGGAGCTGGTTGGACTCATTAAGCGCGTGCGATTTGGGTATGGCAGACCATACCGGATTTACGTCCACGATTTGCTGCACAGTCCGAAAAAATCAGAGTCTGATACTCCGAAAAAATCGGATAATACAATCCGGGAAAGTCGGAGTGTGGAGTCCGGAAAAGTCGGATCTAGTAATAATGAAGAGAATAATCAATATATAAGTAATCTCTACTCAGAAAGGTTTTTCTCAGACTGGTACGCTGTACAAGCCGCAGTCAAGGAGAATATTTCATATGATATTCTCATTCAAGATCTTCCCCAAGGGGTCGTAGATTCGCTTGTAGGGATCCTCACGTCGACCCTTTGCAGCAAAGAGAAGTATCTGACAATTTCCAAGGGGCCAACGCCTATTTTAGAGGTGAGAAGGCGGCTCATGGAAATCAACGACTTGCACATTCGGCATGTATGTTCCACATTGGAAACGACAACACAGCACATCAAGGATATGGAAGCATATTCGCTGCGGTTGCTGTGGAGTGCGGAGCAGGATATGGAACTTGCGGCAAGGGCTGCGTACAATCGGGATCATGCTGCAGGGAAAATATGAGGTATGCAAATGGCGCTCGGGGACAAGATCTCCGGGCGCCAAAATACGAATAGTTTACTATGTGTTAATATGTCTATTGCGTCTTTATGGTATAATATTGGTGACGAAACACCGTATTTGCCAGCTAAGAAAGGAGTATAAATTGGCAAAAAGACGGGCAAATGGTGAAGGTTCTCTTCGCCAGTTAGAAAACGGCAGCTGGAGCTGCCAAATCATGGTCGGGTTTAAGCCTGACGGAACTCGGGACATACGGACATTTACGGCCAAAACCCAAAAGGAGGTCATCCGTAAGAAGGAGGACTTCAAAAGCAAACGAGCGGCGGGCCTGTTGACTGGGCAGGATTTACGGTTTGAGGAATGGGCAGATACCTGGTACGAAAACCATCAGGATAACATTAAGCCTACGACTCAGGAAAGCTATCGGTACACGCTGCGGATCCTGAAGGATCACTTCGGACGAAGGAGACTCTCAGAGATCAAAGCGATGGACATTGAGCAGTTCCTCAAGAAACTCCGCAAAGAGGGCAGATCCTATTCCTACATCGCACAGTGTCGTGGTATGCTGTTTCAGATCTTTAACAAAGCGGCAGCCAATGACATTATCCTGAAAAACCCCGTAGCCTTCGCAGATAAGATGCGTAAGGAGCCGCCGAAGGAGAAGGAATCCTTTACGGCAGATGAAATGCGGATCCTATTCCGTGAGCTCCCTGATGACCGAATCGGTTGGAGCATTCGTCTGCTGATCGCAACGGGTATGAGAACACAGGAGTTGCTGGGATTGGAACCCAGACACATTGCTGCGGATGGCTCTTCAATTAACATTGCGCAGGCGGTGGTGCGGGTGAAGGGAACAGTGGCTATCGGAACGCCGAAGTCCTTTGACAGCTATCGGACGATCCCCGTACCAGAGTTGGTTCAGTACTGTGCCAGAAACTTGCGGAACACGGAAAGAAAGTTTGTTTGGGAGGTCGGGAAACCGGACATGCCCTGCACACC
>JAZUNW010000095.1:0-10170 GCA_045604325.1 Faecousia sp.
TTCCGAGGGAGCGTCAGCGAGTCGAGGAATCTACGCATTTCGTTTATATTTGCATTAAAATCGGTGCCAAGATCCCTCGGCTCCGTTTCACTCCGCTCGGGATGACAGCATTTTTGGTGGTACGGTAAACGATCATTTATCTTAGTTTCCGCAGCCACAGGTGGTATACCCGTCGCCATCATTCTTGCCGCCACAGTCGCAGCCGGTGGGCGCAAACTGCTGAGCCGGGAACGGAATCCTGCTAAACATCTCGCAGGGGTCTTCCGCACAACCGGGTGCATCGCAGCACTCCTTGGTAGGGATCGCGTAGTCCAGAACCGGCACGATCAGCTGGGCATCTCTTTCGAGGCGGACGATGGAGAACTGGCCCAAAGTGACAAACAGTCTGCGTTTTTCGCCTGCCAGCACCAACTCATCGTCAAAGAGCTCCGCAATGGCAGCGGGCACTTGCAGGGATGTATCGTCGCACTTGCAGTCGCAGACTTCCCGAATCTTGGAGCTGAGGACCATGGGGTCCAGCACCTCCACCACAGCGGTGGGATAGTTGGCAAAATACCGGGACGTGCCGTCGCAGCCGCCCAAGCGGGTGTCGCTGCGGTAAATGTGTGCGCGGCTGTCCTCACCGCAAAGCACTGCCCGCTTGGTGAACACCGCAAGGCCGTAAAGGGCTGCCGGACGGGAGCAGCCGATGGTGGCATCCGCAAGAATGCGGTAGTAGAATGTTACATCGATACAGTAGTGATTCCGGTCGAAGGCCACCGGCTCTACATCGATGTATGTGTACAGTAACTCTGCGCAGCGCACTTTTGCACCGGCAGAGGCATCCAAAAGACTCTGAGATCCCCTTGTCAGATAAACTCTCAGGTCCTCAATACAGTCCTTATCACGGCAGCTGTCCGTGATCTTTCTTGTGTGAATGGACATGGCCTGCTGCAGATCCTGGGGGTCACAGCGCAGGGTGTCCTGGCAGTTTTCAGACATAATATGGATACCTCCCGAAAGATATTGGGATAAGCAAAACGCTTATAGGACAGTTTATGCAGACCTTGCGTGAAAGTGCAAAAAAGAACGCCCCCTTGTCGAAGGGGGCATATCTTTCTTAATTAAATTTAAAAACCGTTTCGCTGTGGTAGTGCTCACCGGCCTTGGTGAAGGGCTGGGGCCACTCGGGATGATGCACAGAATCGGGATAATACTGGGTCTCCAGGCAAACGCCTGCACTGTCACCGTAGTGGGCTCCACCCTTGCCGATCTCATCCATCCCGGGAGAGGAATACATCTGCACACCGGGGCAATCCGTATATACCGCCATGGAACGACCACTTTTGGGGTCGGTCAAAATGGCACAGGGAGAGGAAAACACCTCAAAGGTATGATCGTAGCCATCGAGTCCGTTTCCAAAATCTCTTCCGATGGCCTTGGGCTGGCGGAAATCAAATACCGTCCCCTCTACGCTGCGCAATTCCCCCGTGGGGATCATCTCTTCATCCACCACCACATAAAATCTTGCAGGCATGGAAAGGATCTGCTCGCTGCCTTTTTCCCACTTGTCATGGCCTGCCAGATTGAAATAGCTGTGGTTGGTAAGATTGAACACCGTATCTTGGTCGCTGATGGCATCGTAGCTAATCTTCAGCGAAGAATTTTCCAGAGAATAGGTCACGTGGATCTGGGCATTGCCGGGGAAGCCCTGATCGCCGTCAGGACTGCACAGGCTAAAGCGGATACTGCTTTCCTGATGGTCTTCCAGCGTCCAAAGGCGGTTTTTGAAATAATCATGGCCGCTGTGAAGGTTGTTTCCGCCCTCATTTTTATCCATGACCACCTGCTTGCCCCCCACAAGGAAAGTGCCGCCCTTAATGCGGTTTGCATACCGGCCCACAGTAGCGCCAAAGAAATTACCGTTGCGGACATATTCGGCAGCATCGTCGTAGCCCAGCACCACGTCGGCTTTTCTGCCCTTTTGATCCGGCACAAGCAAGCTCACAAGGGTCGCGCCCACATCGGTGATCTTTGCGGTCAGAAACTCGTTTTGAATGGTATATAAGGTTGCTTGACTCCCATCCGGAAGTGTGCCAAAGTTCTTTTTCATAGTATCTTTTTTCCTTTCTGCGCATTCCTTTTTATTATATAATACTTCCCGGATTTTTTCAACTTCTTAGCTGTATCATCCATGTGCAAAAAAGTTTACAATTTGCATTTACAAAATTTGTACACATTATTTTGTGATTTCCTCTTGCAAAAACCACAAGATATAGTATAATTAGCCTTGCACGACATATCCTAAAGGAGGACAGAATTATGAAGATCATCAAAAGAAACGGCTCTGAGGTCGTTTTTGATATCGATAAGATCAAAATGGCCGTTACCAAGGCAAACGAGGCCGTAGACGAAAAGGTTCGCATGACCCCCCTGCAGATCGACCGCATCGCTCAAAGCGTGCAGATCTCCTGCGAAGAGATGGGCCGCAGCCCCTCTGTTGAGGAAATTCAGGACTTGGTGGAAAAGGCCATTATGGCCCACGGTGCTTTTGAAGTCGCCAAGTGCTACATTACATACCGCTACACCCGTAGCCTGCTGCGCCAGTCCAACACCACCGACGACCGCATCTTAAGCCTCATCGAGTGCAACAACGAGGAAGTCAAGCAGGAAAACGCCAACAAGAACCCCACCATCAACGCCGTGCAGCGTGACTACATGGCAGGCGAGGTCAGCAAGGATATCACCAACCGTATTCTGCTTCCTCAGGATGTGGTGGAGGCCCACGAGGCCGGCATCCTCCACTTCCACGATTCGGACTATTTTGCCCAGCATATGCACAACTGCGATCTGGTGAACCTGGAAGACATGCTGCAAAACGGCACTGTCATCTCCGGCACTCTGATTGAAAAGCCCCACTCCTTCTCTACCGCCTGCAACATCGCAACCCAGATCATTGCACAGGTCGCTTCCAACCAGTATGGCGGCCAGTCCATTAGCCTTACCCACCTTGCTCCCTTCGTGCAGATCAGCCGTGAAAAGATCCGCAAGTCCGTAGAAAAAGAAATGGCCACTTTCGGTGTGGCTGCCAACGAAGAGCAGATCTCTGCCGTTGTGGAAGACCGGCTTCGGGACGAAATCCGCCGCGGTGTGCAGACCATCCAGTATCAGGTCGTCACACTGATGACTACCAACGGACAAGCCCCCTTCATCACCGTGTTCATGTATTTGAACGAAGCCAGAAACGAGCAGGAAAAGAAGGACCTTGCCCTCATTATTGAAGAAATGCTCCGTCAGCGCTACGAAGGCGTTAAGAATGAAAAGGGTGTGTGGATCACCCCTGCTTTCCCCAAGCTGATCTATGTGCTGGAGCCCGATAATATCACCGCCGATTCCCCCTACTGGTATCTGACTCAGCTGGCAGCCAAGGTCACCGCCAAGCGGATGGTGCCCGACTACATCAGCGAAAAGAAGATGCTGGAACTGAAGGGCGATGTGTATGTCTGCATGGGCTGCCGCTCCTTCCTCACTCCCGACCGCTTTACCGACGCAGGTGCCGGCAACATTGCAAACGCTGGCAACTACGAGCCCGGCAAGCACAAGTACTACGGCCGTTTCAATCAGGGTGTTGTCACCATCAACCTGCCGGATATTGCCCTCTCTTCCGAGCGGGATAAGACGAAATTCTGGAAGATCTTTGACGAGCGCATGGAGCTTTGCTATAAGGCACTGCTGTGCCGCCACGAGCGCTTAAAGGGCACTCTTTCCGATGCCGCTCCCATTCTGTGGCAGTATGGCGCACTGGCTCGCCTGCCCAAGGGTGAGCCCATTGACAAGCTGCTCTACGGTGGCTATTCCACCATCAGCCTTGGCTACGCCGGCCTTTACGAGTGTGTCAAGTATATGACCGGCAAATCCCACACCGATCCCGAGGCCACCCCCTTTGCCCTTGAGGTCATGGACGCTTTAAATGCCGCTTGCCGCAAGTGGAAGGAAAAGCACAACATCGACTTCTCCCTCTACGGCACTCCTCTGGAGTCCACCACCTACAAGTTCGCAAAGTGCCTGCAGAAGCGCTTCGGACTTATCCCCGGCATTACCGACAAGGGCTATATCACCAACTCCTACCATGTCCATGTCACCGAGCCTATCGACGCTTTCTCCAAGCTGGCCTTCGAGGCTCAGTTCCAGCACCTCAGCCCCGGCGGCGCCATCAGCTACATTGAAGTTCCCAACATGCAGCAGAATCTGGATGCCGTTCTGGAAGTGATGCAGTTCATATACGACAATATCATCTACGCCGAGCTGAACACCAAGTCCGACTACTGCCAGGAATGCGGTTTCGACGGCGAGATCGAGATCAAGGAAGATGACGGCAAGCTGATTTGGGTCTGCCCCAACTGCGGCAACCGGGATCAGAGCAAGATGAACGTTGCCCGCCGTACCTGCGGCTACATCGGCTCTCAGTTCTGGAATCAGGGCCGTACCCAGGAGATCAAAGACAGAGTTCTGCACCTGTAATACCTTAAGTGCCGCTCCCATGGGAGCGGTACTTTTTATAAATGATCGTTTATATTAACAAGCACTACCAAGTATGTCATTCCGAGGGAGCGTCAGCGAGTCGAGGAATCTACGCATTTCGTTTATATTTGCATTAGAATCGGTGTCAAGATCCCTCGGCTCCGTTTCACTCCGCTCGGGATGACAGCATTTTTGGTGGTACGGTAAACGATCATTTATCGCAATATTTATCGGCCTACAGTTCGTTTTTTGATATTTTACCACAATTTTGAAACTTCCCTCTTGTAAAATCTACTTAAGTGGCGTATACTAAACAATAATCCATTTTTCAAGAGAGGAACATATTATGGAACTGATTTCTGTCCGTGAGCTGTTCAAGAACACCGAAAAATATGCCGACCAGCTTATCACCGTGGGCGGCTGGGTCCGTAACCGCAGACCTTCCAAGCAGTTCGGCTTCATCGTTCTGAACGACGGCACTTATTTTACCCCTGTGCAGGTGGTGTATAACGATACCATTGAGAATTTCCAGGAGATCAGCAAGATCAACATCGGTGCTGCCCTCATCGTCAAGGGCCGTGTGGTGCTGACCCCCGACAGCAAGCAGCCCTTTGAGATCCAGGCGGACACCGTCACCGTCGAGGGTGCTTCCACCGGTGATTTTCCCCTGCAGCCCAAGCGCCACTCCATGGAGTTTTTGCGCACCATCACCCATCTGCGTCCCCGGACCAACACCTTCCAGGCTGTTTTCCGTGTCCGCAGTTTAGCCGCTATGGCCATCCACCAGTTCTTCCAGGAGCGGGACTTTGTCTATGTCCACACGCCCCTTATCACCGGCTCTGACTGCGAGGGTGCAGGCGAGATGTTCCAGGTCACGACCCTTGATCTGAACAATGTGCCCAAGACCGAGGACGGCAAGGTGGATTTCTCTCAGGACTTCTATGGCAAGCCCACCAACCTGACCGTTTCCGGCCAGCTCAACGGCGAGACCTTCGCCATGGCTTTCAAGAACATCTACACCTTCGGCCCCACCTTCCGGGCTGAAAACTCCAACACCACCCGCCATGCTGCCGAGTTCTGGATGATCGAGCCGGAAATCGCATTTGCCGATCTTTCCGACGATATGCGCCTTGCCGAGGATATGATAAAGTACATCATTTCCTATGTGCTGGAGCGAGCTCCCGAGGAGATGGAATTCTTCAATTCCTTTGTGGATAAGGGCCTGCTGGAACGGCTGAACCATGTCGTCAATTCCGATTTTGGCCATGTGACCTACACCGAGGCCATCAAGATTCTGGAAGAGCACAATGCTGAGTTTGACTACCCCGTCCACTGGGGCAGCGATCTGCAGACCGAGCACGAGCGTTACCTGACCGAAGTGGTCTTCAAGAAGCCCGTTTTCGTCACCGATTACCCCAAGGAGATCAAGGCTTTCTACATGAAGCTGAATCCCGACGGCAAGACCGTTGCCGCTATGGACTGCCTGGTGCCCGGCATCGGCGAGATCATCGGCGGCAGCCAGCGCGAGGATGACTACGAGCTGCTCAAGAACCGCATTGAGGAGCTGGGCATGAACCCCGAGGACTACGGCTTCTATATGGATCTGCGCAAGTACGGCTCTGCCCGTCATGCCGGCTTCGGCCTGGGCTTCGAGCGCTGTGTCATGTACCTGACCGGCATTCAGAACATCCGCGATGTGCTCCCATTCCCCAGAACTGTGGGCAACTGCGAACTGTAAAAAAATATTTTTGGGCTGTCTTCCATTGGAAGGCAGCCCTTTTATCGTTAATTTTTACTGATTTTTTCACATATAAATGCAAGGCTTCGTGCGTACCCTAAATTTTAAGGAGGGGTCAAAAGTGAAAAAATCAGCGTTTTTTATATGTTTGCTGGGGGCGATCCTTTCTCTGCTTGTTGGCTGCAGCAATCGCAGCGACGACCCAACGGAAGCAGCCTGCCGGGTGGTTACGGGAATCAGCATTACCTATGACAACGGCCCGATCCACATAGAAAGAGAATATTCCCACACAGAAAAGCTGCGGGCGATCCTCCATTATTTGCGCTGGATCGATCCCTACGGCACTCCGGAAGAAAATCCGGAATCTGTGGAAGGAAGTCTTTTCCGCATCGTCGTTCGCTGCGACAACGGCACAGAAAAAATTTATCTGCAAAAGGCAGACCGTTATATGCGAATCGGCGACGGACAGTGGCTGAATATCAACCCCAATAACGCCTTGACCTTGAGCAAAATGATTGGGGCGATGGAAAGTGATGGAGTTGCTTAGATAGAGCGGGTGACGAGGCTCTTTTGCATTTTCTGCTTTGCAGAAAATTATTGTAGCCACCAGTTTTTGAACTGGTGGCAGCAATATGCCACCAGCATATTGCGATCTAATTTT
This sequence comes from Faecousia sp., assembly GCA_045604325.1. Lineage (GTDB taxonomy): Bacteria > Bacillota > Clostridia > Oscillospirales > Oscillospiraceae > Faecousia. The sequence goes on from JAZUNW010000095.1 coordinate 6,900, forward strand.
CGAGCCATCGTCACCGCGAAATAAAAAGAAAGCAGATGCTAAAGCATCTGCTTTCTTTTTATGGAGCGGGTGACGAGGCTCGAACTCGCTACCTCCACCTTGGCAAGGTGGCGCTCTACCGGATGAGCTACACCCGCGGAACAAAATGTATTATAGCACCAATTTCAGAATTGTCAATACATTTTTTCCGTTATTTTTTCATTTACAGCGAATCCTTGCTGTACCGGCTGAAGCCCTCGCCCAGCACCTGGTGAGCCTCCTGCACCACGATAAATGCATTGGGGTCGATCTCAACCACCAACCGCTTCAGTTCCGCGATCTGCTGTTTCTTCACCACCGTGAAGATCACCTTGCGCTCCTTGTGGCTGTAAGTGCCCTCGCCGTTTAGATAGGTAGCACCTCTGTCCAAATCCTCCATAATGACCTTGGCAACGGCCTCGTGGTGTTCCGATATAATCATAACAGCCTTGGAATAGTCAAAACGGTAAACAACAGCATCGATGACCTGACCGGTAACGAAGATCGCCACACCGCTGTAAAGGGCACGGGTCATATCCCCGAATGCGATACCGGTCAAGACCGCAACTGCCAAATCAAAACAGATATTAATCGTACCGATGGGCACATGCTGCATTCTCATTTTCAGCAGCCGGACGATGATGTCCGACCCGCCGGTAGATGCACCGGTGGCAAACACCATACCCAGACCGATTCCGCCCAGCACGCCGCCGTAGAGTGCCGCGATCAGCGGTTCTGTGTCAGGGACGGGCAGCAACGCCATCACTTCCAGTGCCACAGTCAGCGACAGCATGCCCGCTAAAGAGCCCCAGAAGAACCGCTTGCCGATCTTCATACCGCCAAGGGCAAACAGCGGCAGATTCAAAAGGGCGGTTATCACACCTACCGAGCCAAAGCCCAGCACCTGCACAAGGATCTGTGCAAGACCCGAAAGGCCGCCAGCATTGAGGTCATTGGGATCAAGGAAAAGATTAAAGCCCAGGGCAAAGAGGCTTGAGCCCACAATGATCCGCAAAAACCAAATTACATTTTTCATGCTTTCCTCCGGTTATTAAACTTCAAAGCTGATCTGCTTTTCCGGAGCGTCCTCTTCCTTCAAGAGCGCACCTGCAGAGGGCAGCGTTCTGGTGCGGTAGCGGCTCTGATTGACGATGCCGCTGTCCGCAGCTTTCACTGCATAGCTGACAGATGCCTTCTTCTTAATGGACATGACGCCCACACCCTGGGTATTACGGGTGGCCTTGGGCAGCAGCTGGGCTGTGGAGAAGATGACCGCTCTGCCATCGGTAGAGTACACCGCCACCTGTTCATCGGTCTGCATGGCCATGGCAGTTTTTAAGGGGCTCTTGTCGCAATATGCACCGGTGAGCTTTTTGCGGTTGGTCTTGGTCTCGTAGGCAGACATGGGCACCTTGGCCGCCTTGCCGTTTTCAAAGAAGAACAGCGCAAAGCCCTTATAATCCCCGGGCAGCAGCACCTGCACTACCTTTTCGTCCGCATCAAAGCCCAGCTTCTGAGGCAGATAATCGCCAAGGAGCGATGCCTTGGAATCCTCAAAATCAGAAAGGCGGGACTTGTAGCACTGGAACTTATCGGTAAACACCAAAATTTCCGCCTTATTGGTGGTCTCCTGGGAGAAGGCAAGGCTGTCGCCCTCTTTAAACTTCTGCTCGCCGGACATGCGGATCGTCTGATTTAAGGATGCGACGGTGATCTTCTTCAGATAGCCTTCCTTGGAAACAAACAGAGTCACCGGGTAGTCGGGCGTATCGTCCTCTTCTTCCTCCGGCTCAATGTCAGCAGCGCTGTAAATGATCTCCGTCTTTCTCGGCTGGCCGTACTTTTCGCTGACGGCTTTCAGCTCGGAAATGATAACCTTTTGCAGCTTGCTGTGGCTCTTGAGGGTGGAATTCAGCTCGGCAATCTCCTTTTCCAGCTCCGAAATCGCTTTAGTCTGCTTTAAGATATATTCTTTGTTGATATTGCGCAGTTTAATCTCCGCAACATAATTTGCCTGAATTTCATCGATACCGAAGCCGATCATCAAATTGGGGATAACTTCGCTTTCCAGTTCTGTTTCCCGGATGATACGGATGGCTTTGTCGATGTCAAGCAGGATCCGCTCCAAGCCTTTCAGCAGGTGCAGACGCTCCTCTTTCTTCTGAATTTGGAAGTAGATGCGGCGCATCACGCAATCGGTGCGCCAAGCGGTCCACTCCTCCAAGATCTCACCAATTCCCATGACACGGGGCATACCGGCAATGAGGATGTTGAAATTGCAGGCAAAGCTATCCTGCAAGGAGGTCAAGCGGAACAGCTTTTGCATCAGCTTTTCGGGCTCTACGCCACGCTTTAAGTCGATGGTCAGCTTCAGACCGCCAAGGTCTGTCTCGTCACGCATATCCTGAATTTCCCGGATCTTGCCCACCTTAATGAGCTCCGCCACCTTGTCCATAATGACTTCCGTGGTGGTGGAATAGGGAATCTCGTAGATCTCGATGCGGTTACCGTCCTTCTGATAGCGCCACTTGGAGCGCAGCTTAAAGCTGCCGCGACCGGTGGAGTAGATCTCACGGGTAGCAGCCTCGTCAAACAGCAACTCTGCGCCGGTAGAAAAGTCAGGACCTGGCAAGGTCTGCATAATATCATGCTCCGGATTTTCCATCAGAGCGATAGCGGTATCACAGACCTCTTTGAGGTTAAAAGAGCAAATGTTGGATGCCATACCGACGGCAATGCCCTGGTTTGCAGACACCAGCACATTGGGGAATGTGGTAGGCAGCAATGCGGGCTCTTTCATGGTAGCGTCATAGTTATCCACCATATCCACGGTGTCGGAATCGATGTCCTTGAAAAGCTCCCCGCAGATGCTGTCCAGCTTGGCCTCGGTGTAACGGGACGCGGCATAGGCCATATCCCGGGAGTAGACCTTGCCGAAGTTACCCTTGGAATCCACAAAGGGGTGCAAGAGTGTCTCGTTGCCCTTGGCAAGACGCACCATGGTCTCATAAATGGCCGCATCGCCATGGGGATTTAACCGCATGGTCTGGCCCACGATATTGGCAGACTTGGTCCGACTGCCGTTTAAGAGGCCCATCTTATACATGGTGTACAGGAGCTTGCGGTGAGATGGCTTAAAGCCGTCGATCTCCGGGATGGCCCGGGATACGATGACCGACATGGCATAGGGCATGTAGTTGATCTCCAAAGTTTCGGAGATTGCCTGCTCTGTGGTAGAGCCCACGAGACCCAT
>JAZUNW010000096.1:0-8244 GCA_045604325.1 Faecousia sp.
ATAAATGATCGTTTAGCTTCGCAAGCACCAAAAAGTATGTCATTCCGAGGGAGCGTCAGCGAGTCGAGGAATCTACGCATTTCGTTTACATTAGCAGTGAAATCGGTGCCAAGATCCCTCGACTCCGTTTCACTCCGCTCGGGATGACAATTAGGGAGGGTCAAGCCCCTCCCCTACAGAGTTAGTGCGCTAAACGTTCATTTATCGCAGGAGGAAATCACATGAAGCTTCCAATTTCAGAACGGCTTTTGGCCTGTGCCGGCTTTGTGCGCCCCGGAGATACCGTGGCTGATGTAGGCTGTGACCACGGCTATCTATCCATCCATTTGCTGCGAGAAGGCATTGCTGTAAAGGCCATCGCTTCTGATGTGAAGGAGCAGCCGCTGATGTCCGCTGTCCGCAATGCGGAAAAATACTGCGTACGGGACAAAATGGAGTTTTATCTGTCTGACGGTTTGCGAAATATCCCCCGGGATTTTGACTGCATGGTCTGCGCCGGTATGGGCGGGGACACCATGGTTTCTATTCTGGAAGCTGCCCCGTGGCTGCAAAACAATAAGTATCGTCTTATCCTGCAGTGCCAATCCAAGACTCCTATGCTGAGGAAATACCTTTCCGACAACGGCTATTCCATAGGCAAAGAATCGGTGCTCCGTGACGGCAGATTCCTTTACACCGTTATGGAAGTAACATTTGCCCCCGATGCACCCCGCTTAAGCCCTGCCCAGTGCTACTTTCCCCAAGCAGTTCTCTCCGGAGAGACCGTCGCTTACCACAAATGGGTGGTGGAAGGTTTAAGAATCACCACCGAGCACCAAAACACCCCCGAAAAAGAAGAAATTTTGCAGGAGTTGCGAAAGCTATATGATTACTGTTAACGATATTCTGAAGTTTGTAGAGACCCTCGCTCCCCCGTATATGAAATATGAATGGGACCATGTTGGCCTGAACTGCGGCCGCAGCGACGCTGCCGTTACCAAAGTGCTGGTGGCCCTTGACCCGTTTGCCGAGGCCATAGAGGAGGCCAAGGAAATGGGCGCACAGCTTCTTGTGACCCACCACGCTCTGATCTGGGACGGTGGCTTTGTCAATGACCAAACCGCCTGGGGCAAAAACGCCCTGACCCTCATCGAAAACGGCATCGCCCATATCAACGCCCATACCAATTTGGATTGTGCCCCTCATGGCATCAATGACGTTTTGGCGGATCTTCTGGGACTGCAGGACACTTCCGTCATCAGCCCCATGGGGACGGATGATGCCGGGCAGCCTTACGGTCTGCTGCGCCTGGGCACTGTAAAGGAGCAGCCTATGGAGACTTTCCTTGATACCGTCAAGGCCGCGCTGCACTGCGTGCATCTGCGTTATGTAAACCCAACCAGCACTGTCCGCCGCGTTGCCGTAGGCGGCGGCTCCTGCGCCAGCGACCTAATGCAGGCCTATGAGGCAGGCTGCGATACCTTTGTCACCGCCGACGTCAAATACAATCAATTCCGCACTGCCTATGACCTTGGCGTCAACCTCATCGACGCAGGCCATTTCCATACCGAAAACCCCATCGTTCCGGTCTTGGCCCAAAAACTTGCCGAAAAATTCCCGGAAATCACCGTAAAAATCTCGAAAAAACACCGAGACCATATGAAATTCTATTGATTTTTCCGCGCTGTAATGCTAAAATAAGTGCGAATTTTTTTGAAGGGAAGAAATACTTATGTCCGGACATTCCAAATGGCATAACATTCAAAAGACCAAGGGCGCACAGGACGCCAAGCGTGCTGCCGCTTTTACCAAGATCGCCAAGGAGCTGATCGTGGCTGTTAAGGAAGGCGGCGGTATCACCGATCCCGCCAACAACTCCCGCCTTGCCACCGTTATCACCAAGGCTAAGGCCGCCAACATGCCCAACGACAACATCAAGCGCTGCCTTGAGAAGGCCGCCGGCGCAGGCGGTGGCGACAACTACGAATCCATCACCTACGAAGGCTACGGCCCCGGCGGTGTTGCTGTCATCGTGGAGACCATGACCGACAACCGCAACCGCACCGCAGGCTCTATGCGCCACCACTTTGATAAGTACGGCGGCAACTTAGGCGCAAGCGGCTGCGTCAGTTGGTCCTTTGATAAGAAGGGTGTACTGGTCATCGACAACGAAGACGGTGACTATGACGAAGATACCGTCATGATGGACGCCATGGATTGCGGCGCTGACGACTTTGAGGCTGAGGAAGACTGCTTCACAGTCTACACCGATCCCGACGATTTCAATGCTGTTGCTGATGCACTGGGCAAGAAGTACACCTTCGCTTCCGCTCAGATCGAAATGGTGCCCCAGAACTATCAGAAGCTGGAGACTGAGGAGCACATCACCCTCATGGAAAAGCTGCTGGACATTATGGAAGATGATGACGACGTGCAGAACGTCTGGCACAACTGGGAGCAGGAATAATATTAAAAAAGCAGCTGCCGTTCGGCAGCTGCTTTTGCTTATTTGAGGATCTGACTGACAAGGTTAAAGTCATTGGTAAGGACGGTATCCGCGCCCTTTTCAAAATACATCCGTGCCTCATCGGGATCGTCAGCATAGAACACATTGACGATGATGCCGTGTTCGTGGGCACGGCGGCAGGTAACTTCCACATAATCGTCTGGCAGCTTGGGGAAATAGGGCTTATACAGCTGCACCTTCTTACAGCCGTAGTCCAACGCCTTCTGCACGATGTCCGCCTTGGCATCGCCATGGCCTGCGCAGCGGGGAATGTGGGGCGCGGCACGGCGAATTACATCCAGCATCTTGGGGCTGCCCTGCATGAAATAGCAATGACGCTCGCAATCGTACTTCTTCAGCAGCCGTGCGATCTCCTTGACCATTTCTTCTGTTACGGGGCACTCAAGGCTGCTCTTGATATGGATATTCATAATGGCATGACCGGCAAATTTCTGAAGGATGTCCTCCAAAGTGGGGATGCGCATACCGGCAAACTTGGGGCCATTTTTGATGCCAAAGTCAAACTTCAGCAGCTCTTCGTAAGTATACTCCCAAACATTGCCCGTGCCGTCGGAGACCCGATCCAGAACGGGATCATGGATAGATACGATCACGCCATCCTTACTGGGCCACAGGTCAAATTCGATCTCCTGGGCACCCATGGCAATGGCTGCGCCATAGGCAGGCAGGCTGTTCTCCGGAGCAACGGAGTTAAATCCGCGGTGGGCACAGATGCGGGGATATGCCATAATATCGTCATAGGGCACGATGGCACTGCCGGCATTGCGGTACTTCCACGGTCTTCTTCCTGCCTCCACATAGTGATGGTGGCAGTCGTCGGGATTGCCAAAGCCTGCAGGCTTTAAGTGGCGCTTCTTAGGATCGATCTCAGCAGTTGCTATGCCCACGCGGCCTTCCATATCCGCAAGTACAGTACCGTCGGGAGCGATAACCATAGAGGTACCGCCGATACCGGCATCCTCGCCCATGGAAACAGAGGAACGGATCACATAGGCATTTGTATTGTAAGCAAGGAACTTGTGCATGGTGCGCAGGGCATCGTGGGAATCGCTGCGCTGATGGGAGCAAGCTACGATCACATCCGGATCATACCGTGCAATATTGGCAAAGCCTTCATAGAAATAAGCATCGTAACAAATGAGGAAGCCGTAGCGCACACCCTCGATTTCCAGAATGGTAGGCTCGGAATGCTCCCATGTATAGTCCTTGTCCAGCTGATAGTTGTACATTTCGGAATTCACAAGGTGCTGCTTGTGGTATGCGCCCAGGCGCTCACCGTTCCGGCCAAAGGCAATGGTGCCGTTGCGTAGTCCGGTTTCCGTTTCATGCAGGCAGCTTAAAAACACGATAGCATTGCAGCGCTTTGCGGTTTCGGATGCCTTTTGCAGCAAGCGCTCTGTGAACTTTTCAAAGCTATAAAGCATTTGCTCCCGGGTCTTTGCATAGCAAGGGAGATTGGAGTATTCCGGCATTGCAATGACATCCATGCTTTCGTCGCATTTATCCAGAGCATCCAGTTCCCACTGAAAAAACTCGTCAGAGCGGCTGTGATCCAGGCAATATTCCGGCTGAATAATACATACTTTCATATTGTTCACTCCTTAATGCATATAGCACCATTATAAGCATACCCATCAACAAAATCAACCCCCGCCGATTGGCGAGGGCTGTTTTATCTGATCTCGTTTTTTCTGGCTTCTGCCAGTTTTACGATCTCATTCAGTATGGACTCGGTTACCTCGGGCCGCTTCAGAAGTGCATCCACAAGACCGACCATTTCCGGCTTGTAGCGATGGCTGAAAATCGTGGCGGCGAAGTACTCTTCACGGGTCATTGTGGGAAGGAATGTGCGGCCGTATGTCTTGATACGCTTGACAAATCCGGATTCCCGGATCGCACCCTTGCTTAAAAGGCCGTTGAGCAGGATGTGCACAGAGCTGTCCTTCCAGCTTTTCTCTTCTGTACGCTCCAAAAGGTCTGCACGGGACAGCGCACCGCCATCTTGCCAGAGGACATCCATGATCTCCATCTCACTTTTTGTCAGTTCCAATACGACACCTCCTTTACACAAGCATCATTATAGCCCTCATGTAAAAATTTGTCAATTATTGGTATGTAAAAAATAAACAAGTTTATTTCCCTATATTTGGCAATTTTGCTCGCTATCCTTGCCGCTTAGCAACTCCATTGTCAGACGGTCCGCAAGGCACGATACAAATGCGCCATTAGTGGGTCTTCCCTTCATGTCATGCTCACCCACCGCAAAATAGCGCTTCCAAACCCGTCTGTCCCCGTTCTCCCACGCATACTCAATGGCAGTACGGATCGCCCGTTCCACTTGGGTAACGGTGGCATTATACCGCACCGCCACCGTGCTGTAGAGCTCCTTTGTGATGGTCTGACTGGGATCTGCGGCATATGTTTCTATCGCCTCCCGAAGATAGCTGTAGCCCCTGAGTTTTGTTGGAATTCCCAGTTCCCGCAAAACATTTGAGATCAGTATCCGCGGGTCGGGATTGGTAAACAGGGCGACACTTCCGCTTTTGGTCAGATCACTGACCCGTGCCACTACAGCACCGGCATCGCAGGGCTTGACCATAACATACCCCACACCCATCCGCTCCAGAGCTTGTGACATATATTCGCTGAGCAGTTTCGTGGTTGCCAGCACCACCGGACGGATACCCAGATCCGCCGCCTTTTGCAGCAAGCTGATGCCGTCCAGTCCCGGCAGCATCATATCCAGCACCAAAACATTCGGAAGAAAGCTCTGCAGCATGGACAGTGCCTCATTTCCTTCCTTTGCCACCTGCACATAGTAATTGTCCCGGGAAGCCTGCGTCAGGTCCACCCGAAAATCCTCTGCACCGTCAGCGATCAGCAGCTTTAATTTCTCCATTTTTTGTACACCCCTGTCTTTCTTTATTTCCCTTCTAAAAATACCATACGACAAATCTTGCTTCAATTTGTCAATCCCTGGTAAAATCCCTTTTTTTCGACAAACAAAAGGACCTGCTGATTTTCAGCAGGTCCCTCGTGTATTTTTATCAGCCGGCCTTGTCAGGCGCAGGCTTTTCGTCCAGAGTGATATCCAGTACCAGCTCCGCACCGGCTCTCCAGACCGTAATGGTGGTAGTATCACCGCCCTTGAATTTCTGCAACGCTCTTGTCAGGCCGTTGACGCTGTCGACCTTATGGTCGCCCACAGCGATAATCATATCCTTGGGCCGAACACCGGCTTTTTCAGCACATAAGCCGGGTACAATTTCGGCAACATAAGCACCCTCAGGGAAGCCGAAGGCATCCATCACTTCAGAATTCATATCCATAACAGAAACGCCTAAATACGCGCCGGTCACATAACCAAAATCAATGAGATCCCGCATCTTCGCTTCCACATCATCGATGGGGATGGCAAAGCCGATGCTCTCAATAGAAGCACCGGAGTTGGTAGTGCCGGAATACTTTGCGGTGGTGATGCCGATTACTTCACCCTTCATGTTAAACAGAGGGCCGCCGGAATTGCCGGAATTGATGGCGGCATCGGTTTGAAGCATGTTGATGATAGAACCATCGGTGGTAATGGACTGGTCCTTGGCGCTGATATAACCAACGGTCAAGGTTGCGGTCTCATTGCCCAGAGGATGACCGATAGCCACCACCTGATCGCCTACAATCAGATCATCGCTGCTGCCCATATCCGCTTTCTGCAGCCCCTCTGCCTCTACCTTCAGAACAGCCACATCGTTGGCCTGGTCATAGCCTATCAGTGTTGCGGTATACTCCTGCTCGTCATAGGTAATAACGGTGATCTTGGTTGCGCCCTCTACCACATGGTAGTTGGTGGCTACATAACCATCTTCCGAGAAAATGAAGCCGGAACCGGTAGATGTGCCCTGGGTGGTCTGGCCAAAGCCACCGCCGCTTGTAACTGTGCAGCTGACAGCTACAACGCTTTTGTGGGTCTTGGCGTAAACCTGACCGGGGGTCATGCCATCAGGGGATGTGTTGACGCTGCCGGAAACGGAGTTGCCGTTGCCGGTAAAGGAATTCTCCTTGATCTGCTGCTGCAGCTGTTCAACCTTCTGGGCAAAATCATGTTCGAGTGCCTGCATCTGCTTTGCCCAGTGGCTATTCACGGAAAAAGCAGTCAAGCCGCAGCCCACCGCCACCAAAGCAACGACCAGCACGGCAGCCGCAAACCGCTTAAAGCCCTTGCTGCTCTTCTTTTTTGGCTTTTCAGCAGGCTCGACGGTTTCCACAGCTTCTTTGGGCTGGAGCTCAAAATCCATCACATACGGAGAATCTGCAAAAGGCGACACCTTCTTCTGCACCATCGGCTCCTGCGGGGCAGGAATCTGCTCATCGTCAATGGGAAAGCTGTCGATCTCATATTCGTTATCCATGGTAGTTCCTCCCTTTGAATCTATGTATAATAACATCATAATTGTGGGATATGAAATAAATATGTACAGCACTAAAACGTTTTTTTAACAAAATCTTCCCGTGTTTCCATATTATCATACCCGCATTTGCCCTATCCGTCAAGAAAAACAAAAAGAAATGCGGCAGCAAAAGCTGCCGCAGCAAAGAAGGCTTTAGCGCTTGCGGAAGGACTTGCAGTCGGTGCACTGATCCATAGCAGGATCGGTCTCATGAGTGCCCACCAGAATGCGGTCCAGAGAGCAGTAGTTTGCGTTATCGCAGTGGTATGCGCAGGACTGCACGGTGCACTCGATGCACTTATTGGCATTCTCGTTCATTTGTGATTTACCTCCTTCTTTTGAGATCAAGCTTAGTATGCGCTATAAAAACGCATTAAGCCGTGGAAAAAACTTACAAGACACGGTGCAAAATTACTTTGATTTTTCGCGGCATGCATTGACATTTTTTCCACGAAACTGTATAATGTATGCGGAAAATAACGAAGATGGTTACGCATCTTCAAAAGAAAGGAAAATTGCAATGATTTACAGTAGCGAAGTACAACATATGTGCAGCGTTGCCAAGGGCGCCTATCACGGCCCCGCTCCCATTCCCGAAGAGGGCAAGTGGGTGCAGGTCAAGGAGATCAAGGACGTCTCCGGTTTTACCCACGGCATCGGCTGGTGTGCCCCTCAGCAGGGCTGCTGCAAGCTGACCCTGAACGTGAAGGAAGGCATCATCGAGGAGGCCCTGGTTGAGACTCTGGGTTGCTCCGGCATGACCCACTCTGCGGCTATGGCTTCCGAGATCCTCATCGGCAAGACTCTTCTGGAAGCTTTGAACACCGACCTGGTGTGCGACGCCATCAACACCGCTATGCGTGAGCTGTTCCTGCAGATCGTTTACGGCCGCAGCCAGTCTGCCTTCTCCGAGGACGGCCTTGCAGTAGGCGCTTCTCTGGAGGACCTGGGTAAGGGTCTGCGCAGCCAGGTGGGCACCATGTTTGCTACCAAGGTCAAGGGCCCCCGTTATCTGGAGATGGCTGAGGGTTACGTTACCCGCATCGCTCTGGATGAGGACAACCTGATCACCGGTTACGAGTTCATCAACCTGGGTAAGATGATGGACTTCATCAAGAAGGGCGACGATGCCAACGTGGCACTGGAAAAGGCCAAGGGTTCCTCCGGCCGCTTCGCAGGTGCTGTTAAGTACATCGACCCCCCCCACGTATAAGAGGAGGACGCTACAATGGCTTTGTTTGAAGGTTACGAAAGAAAAACCGACAAGATCAATGGCGTTCTGGCTCAGTATGG
>JAZUNW010000097.1:0-10420 GCA_045604325.1 Faecousia sp.
TTCCGAGGGAGCGTCAGCGAGTCGAGGAATCTACGCATTTCGTTTATATTTGCATTAAAATCGGTGCCAAGATCCCTCGACTCCGTTTCACTCCGCTCGGGATGACAGCATTTTTGGTGGTACGGTAAACGATCATTTATAGGATCAGGCAGATGAGGCCCGTTGCTCCTTCGTTGACGATACGGGACAAGCTGCCGCGGAATTTGGCGCGGACATCTTCCGGCATCCTTATCACCTTGGCGGTAAGGCCCTCTTGGATCAGCTCATAGACGGATTTACCGAAAATGTTGCTTTCCCACAGCTTTTCCGGCTCTTCACCGGTGAGGTAGGTAATCAGATCCTGGGATTGCTGCTCGCTGCCTACCATGGGGCTGATCTCGGTGTCAATATCCACCCGGATCATATGGATGGACGGTGCGCCGGCCTTCAGCTTGACGCCGAATGCGCCGTTTTTGCGCAGCATTTCCGGCTGCTCTAACTTCATTTCTTCCGCCGTGGGCATGACGACACCGTAGCCCGTCGCTTTAACAGAGGAAAGGGCATCGGAAATTTTGTCGTATTCCTGCTTGACGGCGCTTAGTTCTGTCAGCAGCTGCAAAAGCTGAGCGTCGGTGTGAATGGGGATGCCTGCTTTGGCACTGAGGATTTCGTAAAACAGCTTTTCCGGAAAACCGAGGGCGCAGTCCACAGTGCCGGTACCAAGGTCAATGGCGCGGATAGTGAAATCCAGCACCTGCTCCAGATCTTTTAAGGCAGACAATGCGGTTTCTGCCTGACCAAGAGCGGAAATCTGCTCCGCCCGCTTGATAAGGGCTTCGTAGAGGGCGGATTTTACCGGATGTTCTGGCTCCAAAGCATCCATCCATCGGGGCAAGTAAATCCGCAGCTGCCCCATGGGGAAAGCATAGAGCAATTCTTTCAGCAGTTGACTGATTCCACCCGAATCCAGGGCCTGACAGTCGGCGATGGCAGCATCGATGCCGTATTTGGCTTTCAGCATTTCCTTTACCGCCTTGGCAGCCTCGCCGTGGGGCTCCCGGGAGTTGATGACCACCAAAAAGGGCTTTTTGGTAGCTTGCATATCCCGGATGGCCCGGTCTTCTGCAGCTAAGTAATCGTTTCTCGGAATGTCGGTGACAGTGCCGTCGGTGGTGACCACAAGGCCGATGGAGCAGTGCTCATCCATCACCTTTTTGGTGCCCAGCTCCGCGGCTTCGGTCATGGGAATCTCATAGTCATACCAAGGGGTGGTGACCATTCGGGGCGCACCGTCCTCTTCGGCGCCCACCGCCCCATCTACCATGTAGCCGACGCTGTCGATCATCCGTACACGGAGCTTTGCTGTGCCGTCGGGAGAGATCTCTACTGCCTCTTCCGGCACAAATTTCGGTTCGGAAGTCATAATGGTCTTTCCAGAGCCGCTTTGGGGCAGTTCATCCCGGGCCCGTTCGGCTCTGTAGGGATCATCGATGCACGGGATGACCAGTTCCTCCATGATCCGCTTGATTAAGGTGGATTTGCCGGTCCGCACCGGGCCTACCACGCCTACATAAATATTGCCGCCGGTCCTGGCGGCCAGTCTTGCATAGATATTTTCCATAGCCAGCCTCCTCATCCGGCAGGAGGGAAGGCTCCTGCCATGGTCTCACCAAAGGGTATGTCCCGAAAGACAAGAATAGAACGGCAAAATCCGCAAAAAACTCAAAAATAATGTTTGACAAATGAAATAAAAGCCTATATAATATCTAAGCATGACTGCGAGAAGGGGGAGAAGTATGCTTCTTGGACTGTCAAAGATCATAGACTGTCCCGGTGCGTCAGTTCCCTTTTCCACCAGCGTGGATCTTAGCGATCTTCGCTATGGCGAAAGCAATCCGGTAACAGAACCGGTGGAAGCATCCGGTACGGTGCGAAACACCGCCGGTGTGCTGATGATGACCGGATCTATCCATACCACCATCCACGGCGTTTGCGACCGCTGCGCTGCTGATTTTGAGAGATTTGTGGAGTTTCCCATTGATGTGGTGCTGGTAACGGAGCTTTCTAACGAAGATAACGAAGATGAGTGGGTATTCCACCTTCAGGCGGATGCGGCTGATTTGGAAGATATCGTTCGCACAGTATTTGTGCTGAATTTGGATTCCAAGCTGCTTTGCAGTGAAGACTGCAAAGGCCTGTGCTGCCGCTGCGGCAAGAACCTGAACGAAGGTCCCTGCAGTTGTCAGAAGGAGATAGATCCCCGTTTTGCTGCTTTGAAGCAGCTTCTCGAGAAGTAAACACATAAGAATGCTGCAAAAAGCAGTTCGACCAAGGAGGTGTCATCCATGGCTGTCCCTAAGTGTAAAGTGTCTAAGGCCCGTCGCGATAAGCGCCGTGGCGGCAACTGGAAGCTGTCTGCTCCCAGTGTGTCTGTTTGCCCCAAGTGCGGTGAGCCCACCCAGCCCCACAGAGCTTGCAAGGCTTGCGGTACCTACAATGGCCGTCAGGTCCTGGCCGCCAAGGCTGACTAAGGCAGGAAATGTTAGAGGAAGGCAATCAGCCTTCCTCTTTTTCCTTATGTAGACTATGTGCGATAAATGATCGTTTATATTTGCATTAAAATCGGTGTCAAGATCCCTCGGCTCCGTTTCACTCCGCTCGGGATGACAGCATTTTTCGTGGTACGGTAAACGATCATTTACATGATTGTAAAACTTATATGAATCTGCGCAAAAGCGTTGATTTTGCGGCGATTTTGTGCCATAATATAATGTAAAGTATTTCCATAGAAAGGAGTGAAAAGCCATGGCAAAGCCTTTGGTTGCCATTGTTGGCAGACCCAATGTGGGTAAGTCCATGCTTTTTAATAAGCTGACCGGTCAGCGCACCTCCATCGTAGAGGACACCCCCGGTGTCACCCGTGACCGGATCTACGGCGACTGTGAGTGGTGTAACCGCCATTTCTCTTTGGTGGATACCGGCGGTATTGAGCCGGGCACCGACAGCGATATGCTGAAATTTATGCGCCGTCAGGCGGAGATCGGCATCGAACTGGCAGATGCCATCATTATGGTGGTGGATGTGCGCAGCGGTGTTACCGCAGCTGACCAGGATGTTGCCACCATGCTGCGCAAGAGCCGCAAGCCCGTTGCGCTGGCAGTCAATAAGTGCGACTCCATCGGTACAGTAAACCCCGATGTGTACGAATTCTATTCTTTGGGTATCGGCGATCTGTTTGAAACTTCCGCTGTCCACGGCCACGGTACCGGCGACCTGCTGGACTGGGTGCTGGATAACATTCCTGCTGAGGACGAAACGGAAGAAGAGGACGATGTAATTAAGGTCGCCATCGTAGGTAAGCCCAATGTGGGCAAAAGCAGCCTTCTGAACCGGATCTTAGGTGAGGAGCGGGTCATCGTTTCCAATGTGGCGGGCACCACCCGTGATGCCATCGACTCCTATTTTGAAAATGAGACCGGAAAGTACTGCTTCATCGACACCGCCGGTATGCGCCGTAAGAGCAAGGTGGACGATCTGATCGAAAAGTACTCCAATATGCGTACCGTTGCCGCCATTGAGCGCAGTGATGTATGCTTGATCCTCATCGACGCCAATGACGGTGTTACGGAGCAGGACACCAAGATTGCAGGTCTTGTCCATGAAGCGGGCAAAGCCGCCATCATCGTGGTCAACAAGTGGGACGCGGTGGAGGACAAGGAGACCAACACCATGCGGGACAAAGAGGCCAATGTCCGCAATGGCCTGAGCTACATGCTCTATGCCCCTGTGGTATTTTTGTCTGCGCTTACCGGCCAGCGGGTGGACAAGCTCTATCAGGTGATCCAGGATGTCCACAAGCAGAATACCAGCCGCATTACCACAGGCGCGCTGAACAGTGTGCTGGCAGATGCCACCGCCCGTGTGCAGCCGCCTACGGACAAGGGCCGCCGTTTGAAGATCTACTATATGACCCAGGCCGGTACCAAACCGCCCCATTTCGTTATTTTCTGCAACGATGCACGGCTGTTTCACTTCTCCTACCAGCGGTATCTGGAAAATCTGATCCGTGAGGTGTTTGGTTTGCAAGGAACGCCGGTACGCATCACCATTCGCCAGAAGGGCGACAAGGAGGAATAAACCATGTGGTTTTCCATTTTTATCGGTATGCTGGCAAGCTACCTGTTGGGCAACTTAAATGGCGCGGTATGCATGTCTGCGCTGCAGCATGATGATGTCCGCAGCCACGGCAGCGGAAACGCAGGTCTTACGAATTTTATCCGCAATTACGGTGCCGGACAGGCGGCGTATGTGATTTTGATCGATGCGGGTAAGGCTGTTGTTTCCTGCCTGCTGACCGGTCTGCTGCTGGCACCCTATGGCGATTACCGGGTGGGCACGGCTTTGGGCGGCCTTGCGGTGATGCTGGGCCACAATTTCCCTGCGCTGCTGGGCTTTAAGGGCGGCAAGGGAATTTTAAGCGGCTTATTTATTGCTCTGGTTGTGGATTGGCGTGTTGCGCTGATTATTCTTGCGGTGTTTGCTGTGGCATATCTTTTAACCAAGTATGTTTCCCTCGGCTCTGTACTGGGGGCCTTTGCTTTTGCTATCAGCTTTGCTATTTTGCATTTTGGTGACTGGGCCGTGATGCTATGCGGTGTTGCTATGGGCGCACTGGCAGTGTATATGCACCGGGAAAACATCGTGCGTCTGATCCGGGGCACAGAGCGCAAGACTGATCTATTCGGGAAAGGAAAAACAAAATGAAAGCAGTAGTCGTCGGCGGCGGCGCATGGGGCACAGCCCTTGCCATCCGCCTGCAGAAAAACGGTCACGATGTGACTTTGTGGACCTTTGAAAAAGAACTGGTGGACGAAATGCGGCAAACTCGCCGCAATCCGAGACTTCCCGGCGCCTATCTGCCGGAGGGGCTTCAGATCAGCGATGATTACGGTAGCGCAAGAGGCTGCCAGATGGTGGTCATTGCCTGCCCGTCGTTCCCCATCCGCAGCGTCTGTAAGGGTGTTGCGCCTTATATTGATGAAGATGCGGTGGTCGTCAGTGTTGTCAAGGGCATTGAGGACGGCACGAATTTGCGCATGAGTCAGGTGGTGGAGCAGGAGACCGGCCACAAAGTGGTGGTGCTCACCGGACCCAGCCATGCCGAGGAAGTGGCGCAGGAGCTGCCCACCGGCTGCCTTGCGGCCTGCGATGACCGGGAGCTTGCAGAATTCGTGCAGGCGGCATTTGCTACAGACGTATTCCGTATCTATACCAGTCCCGATGCTGTGGGCGCGGAGCTGGGTGCGGCGCTGAAAAATGTCATTGCGCTGTGCGCCGGTGTTACCGACGGACTGGGCTATGGCGACAACACCAAGGCCATGCTGATGACCAGAGGTTTAACGGAGATCGCCCGCTTGGGCGTGTCTTTGGGGGCAAGCAAAGATACCTTTGCCGGCCTTGCCGGCGTGGGCGATCTGATCGTTACCTGCACTTCCATGCACTCCAGAAACCGCCGTGCAGGCATTCTGATCGGTCAGGGCAAGACACCGGGTGATGCTATGAAAGAGGTTGGCGCGGTGGTGGAAGGCTATTATGCTGCCAAGTCCGCCTATGAACTGGGCAAAAAGCAGGGCGTGGGAATGCCCATCGTAAAAGCGGCATACAGTGTGCTGTATGAAGGTGTCAGCGCGGCGAAGGTTGTGGAGACCCTGCTGCACCGTGGGCTCAAAGCAGAATCCGAGGATACCGGCTGGCTGTAAAGTGAATAAAAAGCAGGCGATTTACATCGCCTGCTTTTTTATAGAGTTTTTCCGGTTTTCTGCTGATAAAGCCCAGCGGCTTTGTTGGCAAGAAAAACACCGAGGAAGCCAAAGCCGATGCCCATTGCCACGGAAAACAGCACGTCGGTGGGGTAGTGGACGTACAGATAAAGCCGGGAAAAGGCAATCAGACAGGCAAGCACAAGGGCGGGAATGCCCATTTTCTTGTTGTGAAGGGCAAGTGCCGTTGCTGCCTCAAAGGATGCCAGAGTGTGACCGGAGGGGAAAGAGAAATCATGTTGCGCTTCAATCAGCAGCTTGATCTCCCTGCCGAAATGGAGCAACTGATAATCGTAAGGCCTGGGGCGCTGAAACAGAGGCTTCATGGTCAGGTTACAAACGATCAAGCCCATAACCAGGGCAATGCCCATGCTAAGGCCCGCTTTGCGGTACTTAGGGATCAGCAGCAGCACCACGGCGATGGCGATCCAGAAGATGCCGGCATCGCCAAGCAGCGTAATGATGGGCATCACAGTGTCCATAAATGCGCTTTGCAGATTGCCTGCGATCCACTCTAAGATGGGCAGGTCAAAGTGCTCTGCAAAATAAGAAAATAGGTCCATTATTCTGCCATCTCCTTTGCCGCAGCGCTTTCAGCGTTCTGCTTCTTGGCAGCGAAGACCCAGCGCTGCTGGATGGTAAAACTGGCAAAGAACAGTACCGTCATCACTAAAGCATATACGATGCCCCGAAGGCCGGTCTGATGTTCGCCGATGCCGAGCAATGTAACAAGGCAGTGGGTCAGCAAAAGCTGGGCGATGAGTTGGGGCACGGCCAAGGCAATGTACTTAAAGAAGGCCTTGCCGGTTTTTTCGCGGGAATGGAACACCAACTTCATATTCATGTAGAAATTTATTACCGAGGAGACAATGCGGGCTACCACGACGCTGACGGTGTTGAGGGCGAATCCGTCCAAAAATGCGTGGAGTGTTGCCGACAGCAGCAGGAAAAGACCCTCATCCACCAAGGCGCTGAAAAGGGAGCTGGCGGTGAACTTGAAGAAATGGGCAAGAATTAGCTTGTAGATCCGCCAGGAATCCCGCACAGCCCGGAAATGGGAGCTCTTATTCTCTTCGATGTAAACGGTGCGGATTTTTACTTCGTCAAAAGGAATATTAAATTCCTTCATAGCCAGCAGCATGTTGGTCTCAAATTCAAACCGCTCGCCTTTTATGCCAACAAAGGTTTCCATATCCTTTCTGGGAATGGCCCGAAGACCCGTCTGGGTGTCGGAAATCGTCATGCCCACAAAAAGCTTGAAGACAACAGAGGTAATGCGGTTGCCGCTGCGGCTTCTGGCGGGAACATCCGGCTGGGAGAAATCCCGTACGCCAAGGACCTGCTTGCCGGTCTTCAACATATGCTCGGTGCATCGGCGGGTATCTTCCGGGTGGTGCTGGTTGTCGCCGTCGACGGTGACGACACCCACGGCCTCGGGCCGGTTCTCCAGGACATAGTGAAAGGCAGTTTTCAGCGCAGCACCCTTGCCACGGTTGACCGGGTGGTGCAGCAAAGTGACCTCCGGATGGGTGGCGGCAGTTTCAAAATAATGCAGGTTTTCCGGCTTACTTCCGTCATTAATGAGGATGATATCTGTAAAACCGTACTCCAAAAGACCGTCAACAACGGTCAGCAGTTTTGTGTCCGGGTCCAGAGAGGGAAGCACGACGCAGACATTGGATATTTTCTCCATAGCGGCTCCTTTCGTTGCGTGTGTCGAAAATTTGATATAATAAATAAGTAACTAACATTATAGCATACTTTTCCCGCAATAGGAAGAGGAAAATTGAAAAAAGGAAGATCGGGTGCATTTTTTGCACCCGATCTTTTACATTTCTTCCTGAGTGATTCTCTGCATGGCGGCCCATTTTGCTTCCATATCGGAAACCAATTTCAGTTGGGTGCGGCAGCGGTCTAAGTTATGACCCTCCCGGTGGACGGCAAAGTAATGGTCGCCATCAAGATAGTCTGTCAAGAACCGAAGACCTACTTCCAAGGTCATCAGCTTGGCGCCCATGGGCAGCATTTCCTTTTCAAGCTCCGTAAGACCGGGGCAGGCCTTCAAAAAGCCCCGGGTGTAGGTGCGGAAAAGATCAAGATCCATCTCCATTTTGGTCAGGTCTTTTTCGTCCTCGACTGCGGTTGCCGCGCCAAAACGGATGGAGTCGCCAAAATCGTAGGCGCTCAGACCCGGCATCACGGTGTCCAGATCGATGACGCACAAGGGGGTGCGCTTATCGGCGCAGAGCATAACATTATTAAGCTTTGTGTCATTATGGGTGACCCGCAGCGGCAGCTTTCCTTCCTGCAAAAGGGTGACCAAAGTGCCGGCCTCCTGCTCCCGTGCCAGCAGAAAATCAATTTCGTCCTGCACTGAGGCGGCTCTGCCCATGGGGTCAGCAGCGAGGGTTTCGTGGAAAATGCGGTAACGATCCACGGTGTTGTGGAAATTGGGGATGGTCTCATGGAGGGTGGCAGCGGGGAAGTCCTTTAATTGCTGCTGGAACTGACCGAAAGCAACGGCGCTTTGGTAGAAATCCTCTGCCGTTTCCGGCTGCTGCAGGCAGACGCTTCCTTCCACAAATTCGTAGACTCGCCAGAAGCCCTCCTGCTCCAAGTAGGAATTGCCACCGGTGGTATTAACCAAAGTCAGCACCCGGTTGGCATCCGGCTGCTGCCGGCGAAGGTAGGTTGTCACGCCGGAAATGTTTTCCATCAAAGCGGGAACATCCTTGAAAATCCGGTCATTGATCTTTTGCAGAATATAACGGTGGCCGGTTTGGGTGACCACGAGGAAAGTTACATTGATATGGCCGCAGCCGTAACGCTCACAGCTGACAGGGCAGCCATCCAGCGGGAACTGGGCCAAAACAGCTCGGTGCAGGGATTCCATAGGAAAGCCTCCTCTAAAACAGATAGCATCATTATACCATAGAGGGGAAAAGGGCACAAGACAGCAACCCACTCAATATTTATCTAATTCAACTATACTCAGCGATCTTCTACCAGACGGGTCTTGCCAAGCTGTACATTTCTGTAGTAAAGGAGAACGATGGCACTGCAGATCAGCCAGCCTGCGGGATAGCTCATGGCGATGGGCAAAATTTCGTTCCAGATCCGTGACATGGCAAAGAGGTAAACCTGACGGAATCCCACAAAGCTTAGAAGCATGATTACCATGGGTGCTTTGCTGTTGCCTGCGCCCCGCAGAGCGCTGGCGTATACCTGATTGAAGCAGCACAGCACATAGAACGGGGAGAGCCACCGCAGCAGCATGGTGCCGTACTCCACCACTTCCGGCTTGTCATTGAAGAATGCAACAATTCCGGGGGCAAAAACCACCACAGGGATGCACAGAACCACGGTAGCAGTCACCGCCATCAGCGCAGCCTTGCGGACACCCTGCTTTGCCCGCTCTACTTGGTTCTTACCGAGGTTTTGACCCACAAAGGTGGTGGCGGCAAGGGCAATGGACTGCATAGGCAGGAACAGCAGCTGGTCAACTTTGGCATAGGTGGTCCAGCCGGACATGCAGTTTTCTCCGAAGAAATTGATGTAGGACTGGACGAAAATGTTGGAAAACGATGTGATGGCCATTTGCAATGCGGCAGGGATGCCTACGGTGATGATCTTTTTCAGCATGTCCGGGTGGATCTTGAGGTCCCGGATGCGCAGTTTAATGGAGGAATCGGTGCGCAGTAACGTGATGATGACAAGCAATGCGGAAACGCCCTGGGAGAGGATGGTAGCCAGCGCCACACCGGCAACGCCCATTTGGAATACCAGCACAAACACAAGATCTAAAACGGTGTTCATAACGGCACACACAACTAAGAAGTAGAAGGGCCGCTGGGAATCGCCTACGGCTCGCAGGATACCTGCGCCGATGTTATACAGCATCAGCCCCATGAGTCCCGAAAAATAGATGGAAAGGTAGGTGGTGGCTTCGGGGATGACGGTGGGGGGCATGTTGATAAGACTCAGCATTAGCGGGATCATGATAATGCCGATGGCGGTGAAGAGAACGCCGAGGATCAAAGTCATCAAAATGGCGGTGTGCACGGTATCGTGAACCTTGTCCTGCTTTTGAGCGCCGTAATACTGGCTGATGACTACACCGGCACCGGAGGAAAGGCCCATGAAAAAGCCGATGAGCATATTGACGATGGGACCTACGGTGCCCACGGCAGAGTAAGCCTCGTTGCTGACAAAATTGCCTACCACCCAGGTGTCGACGGTGTTATAAAGCTGCTGGAAGATGTTTCCCACCAAAAGAGGCAGCGCAAAGGTGATGAGGTGGCGGACAATATTGCCCTCGGTCATATCCACATCCCGCTTCTTACCGAAGGGAATGCGGTGGTAATGGTGATGATGATGTAGGTGTTTGGTCGGCATGATGTAAGACCTGCCTTTCTGTATCTTCCGCTATTGTAACAGAAAGCATCGCAGATGGCAACAACATTGCGGAATGAATGTTTATATAAATGATCGTTTACCGTACCACCAAAAATGCTGTCATCCCGAGCGGAGTGAAACGGAGCCGAGGGATCTTGGCACCGATTTTAATGCAAATATAAACGAAATGCGTAGATTCCTCGACTCGCTGACGCTCCCTCGGAATG
>JAZUNW010000098.1:0-8437 GCA_045604325.1 Faecousia sp.
GCTTTGCGGTGCGAGAGAGGGCCTCGTTTGCATTTCCGGCTCTGCCGGAAATTAAGGTGTTGCCGCCGTCCAGCCGGCGGCAAGCAGCAGTCCACCGGACTGCTGCATTTAGACCGTTCGGGTCCCATCTCTCGCAAAATACCAAAAAAGTGATCATCCCAAAGGATGATCTCTTTTTTGGTGCGAGAGATGGGACTCGAACCCACACGGCGGTTGCCACACGCACCTCAAACGTGATTGTCTACCATTCCAACACTCTCGCAAGCGCTTAAGTATTATAACCGCTGAGGCAGTTTTTGTCAACAACTTTTTAAGAATCCCTTGCAAGTTTGCGTTCTATTTGGTAAACTGGAGAAAACACCCATGGAGGACTTACTATGACACGGTTTTTTGCAGAGCCGGAAGATATGCAGCCGGATTTTTTCGTACTTACCGGTGAAAACGCAAAGCACGCAAAGGTGCTCCGCCTGAAAGCAGGTGAGCAAGTCCTCGTTTGTGATGGACAGGGCGGGGAGGCTTTGTGCACCGTCAGCGATGTCAGCGACGGTCAGATAAGCCTTGTTGTGCAAAAACGGCAGGCATCCGGTGCGGAGGCGGCTGTAAGGGTAAGTGTTTACATGGCCTTTCCCAAGGCGGACAAGTTAGAGCATGTGATCCAAAAGGCAACGGAATTGGGCGCTTATGAGATCGTGGCATTTCCCTCTAACCGCTGTGTATCCCGTCCGGATGATAAGAGTTTGGCCAAAAAGCTGGAACGATGGCAGAAAATTGCGGCATCTGCCGCGGAGCAATCCGGCAGGGGAGTTGTGCCGCAGGTTTTGACCCTGCCCAACTATAAGGCCGCTTTAGAACGGGCTGCTGGAGCAGATAAAGCCTTGCTTTTTTACGAAAATGAGCAGGCGACTACATTAAAGATGGCGCTTTCCGCCAGTTCCTACAAAACCGTCAGCTTGTTGACGGGCCCGGAGGGCGGTTTGGAGCTTTCGGAAGTGGAGCAGGCGAAAGCTGCAGGCTTGCAGGTCTGCACCCTTGGAAAGCGAATTTTGCGCTGCGAGACCGCACCGCTTTGCGCACTGTCTGCGGTCATGTACGATGCCGGTGAATTTTAAAGCAAAATGAGCACCCAAATGGGTGCTCATTTGTGATATTTACTGCCTGCCTGAATGGCCTCTGCCCGATAGATTTGCTCCAAAACCATGATCCGCGCTAAATGGTGGGGGAAGGTCATGGGGCCCATGGAGAGCTTAAAATCCGCTTTTTCTTTGACTTTGGGAGAAATACCGAAAGAAGAGCCGATCAGAAAGCAAGCGCTGGATTTGCCGGACAGCTTCACTTCTTTCAGCTTTTCTGCAAAGCTTTCGCTGGAGAGCGTCTTGCCTTCCGGGGTGAAGATGCAAAACCATGCGCCCTTTGGGACCTTTGCAAAAATGCTTTCGGCCTCTTTATCCAAGCCTGCGGCAATTTCGGCAGTGGAGGGGTCTTCCGGCAACCGGTATTCCGGCAGTTCGATCAGATGAAAATTGCAGTAGCCCTTTAAGCGCTTTGCATATTCCTCGGCAGCGCTGAGGTAAAATTTTTCTTTCAGCTTGCCCATGGTAATCAAGGTGATATCAAACATAGAAGCCCTCCTTTTGGGATATGATAACATATGAAGGTTAGAAAGGCAAGAAAGGAGTGCTAATATGAAACGGGAAAGAAAAAACGAGTTTCCTGTGAACAATGTGGACATGTATCCTGCTGATCCTTTTGGGAGCTATACCGGTCGACCGGGAGACATCAACGATGTGCCGATGCAGGATGCGGACGATCTTTGATAAAAGGCCGGACTTTTAAGTCCGGCCCTATATTTTTGTGTCAGAAAACTGTTCAGATGCCTTGAATTTTGTCGAAGAATGCAATATAATACCGTTATGACATTTGTATTTCAGCATATCCTCAAGGAGGCCCGATTATGCGTGTAAGAGAACCGAAGTACAGCCCCTGGCACGATGCATTTTCCTATGCTCTGTTCCCGGTGGTTTTGGTATATTTTGAGATTGTATTCAAGCTTTCCACAGTGGGCGGATTCTGGACGGTTGGCACGCTGGTTACGGTGCTTTTCTCTATTGCCTACGGCGTGGTTGGTTACCTTTTGTCCACCCTCGTTAAGAACAGGAAGGCAAGCTATGTGATAACGCTGATACTGCTTGTTTTGACGGCGTTCCCGTTCCTTGTGGAGTATTTTATTTATAAACAGTTCAAGACCTTTTATGATTTTGGCTCCATGTTCAGCAACGGCGCTGATGCCGTGGGCGGTTTCTCCCAGGAGATCTTCCGCATGGTCATTTCCTGGGACGGATTTTTCAAGATCGTTTTGTTCTTCCTGCCGGCCATTCTTTACGGAATTTTTGGCAGAAACTTAAGCCGCTACCAAAAGTCCTGGTGGCTGTGCCGTCTTATGGCGGTGCTGGCCGCGACGCTGGTGTTTGTGGGTGCGCTGCTTGGCTCCATGGCGAATCCTTACCTCAAGGGAATTCAGACCACCCAGTACGAGTTTAACAGTGCGGTTAACAGCTTGGGTCTCGTGAGCGCTTTTCGCTTGGATGTGCAGAATATGTTCGCAGAGGACGAAGATACCTTTGAGCCCCATGTTACGATCCCTACGATCCCGGATGAGACTGATCCTACTGAGAGCACCGGTGGCGATGAGACAGAGCCTCCGGAAACAGAGCCCTCCGTGGTTTACACCCAGAACATTCTGGAGCTGAACTTCTCAAGTAGTTCCGATAAGAAGATCAAAGAGCTGAACGCCTACGTGCAGAGCCTGACTCCGTCCATGAAGAACGAGTATACGGGCATCTTCAAGGGTAAAAATTTGATCCTCATTACGGCGGAGGCCTTTACCGGTGAGGTCATTGATCCGGAGCTGACGCCTACGCTGTACCGTCTTGCCAATTCCGGTATTCAGTTTACCGACTATTATCAGACAGAAGACGCCGGCACTACCGGTGGTGAGTATCTCAATATTTTTGGTATGCTTCCCACTGCTGACGGCAAGTCCTTTAAAAACACAGCGGATCACCTCAACTATTTTACCATGGGCAGTCAGCTCAACCGACTGGGCTATTACGGCCAGGCGTTCCACAACAATTCCTACACCTACTATAGCCGCCACAAGACCCACAACAACTTAGGTTACAGCGCGGGCTTTATGGGCTACGGCAACGGCATGGAGAAGTATGTCAAAAAACAGTGGCCCCAGAGCGATCTGCAGATGATGCAGGGTACCTTGCCGCTGTATATCGACAAGCAGCCCTTTAATGCCTACTATATGACTGTCAGCGGTCACAGCAACTACACCAAATCCGGCAATACAATCGTCAAGCAGAACTGGGATCGGGTGAAGCATCTTGACTGCTCCGATAATGTTAAGGGCTATTTGGCAGCGCAGCTGGGCCTTGAAGATGCGCTTAAATATCTTGTAGAGCAGCTGGAGCTGGCCGGCATTGCCGATAATACTGTCATTTGCTTGACCACCGACCACTCTCCTTACGGTCTTGAGAAAAATGAGCTGGAGGAGCTGTACGGTTTCCCTGTAAAGAATAAATTCGACCGAGACCATTCCCGCCTGATCCTTTGGTGCGGTGCGCTGGAAGATAAGGAGCCCATCGTTGTGGATGAACCCACCTCTGTGATCGACATTCTGCCCACCCTTTCCAACCTCTTCGGTACGGAGTTCGATTCCCGCCTGATGCCGGGCAGAGATGTGTTTTCCGATGCGCCGGTGCTGGTGTTTAACTCCGGCTACGACTGGAAGACGGAATATGGCACCTATATTGCATCGTCCAATAAGTTCTATCCTGCCAGCGAGGATGTTGAGATCCCAGAGGGCTACGTGGCAGCTACCAAAAAGGTGGTTAAGAACAAGGTTCGCTATTGCCAGCTGGTGCTGGATACGGACTATTTCCGTTCTCTATTCCCCAATGGGTAATTTGAAATAAGAATGTCCGGGTACGGCTGTACCCGGACATTTCGTTATATACTTCCCTTGTATTTTCTGCGGGTAGCCATGCCACCACGAATGTGCCGCTGTTGCTTGTTAATATCCAGGACCTTGCGGACCTTTTCATAGAGAATTCGGTTGTGTTGGGGCAGCCTTTGCTGCAGGTCCTTATGTACGGTGGATTTTGAGATGCCAAAGTGTTGGGCGGCGGCTCTTACCGTGGCGCCGGTTTCGATCATGTACACAGCCAATGCGCATGCGCGTTCCTCGATGGTATCTGACATGATATCCCCTCCGATGCTGTGTGCTGCTACGAAAACATTATGCGCATCATTTGGGGAATATGCGTCCTTGACACAGTCAGTCAAAAAAGATAAAATAAATGTATAATTTACTGCCGGGGTGATATAAATGATCTATTTTCACAATGATTACAGCGAAGGCTGCCACGAGCGGATCCTGCAACGGATGCAGGAAACAAACTTAGAGCAGACCAAGGGCTATGGCGAAGACAAATACTGCATGGCTGCCGCTGATAAGATCCGCAAGTGCTGCGGCGATGATTCTTTGGGTGTCCACTTTTTGGTGGGCGGCACACAGACCAATCTGACGGTAATTGCGGCGGCATTGCGCCCCCATCATGGCGTGATCGGTGCGGTAACGGCCCATATCCATGTCCATGAGACCGGTGCGGTAGAGGCCGCCGGACACAAGGTGCTTGCCGTGCCGTCACTTGATGGGAAAATCACTGCCCAGCAGGTGGCAAAAGTGGTTTTGGAGCAGCGCGAATCCGGCTGTGAGGAGCACATGGTTCTTCCAAAGATGGTGTATATCTCCAATCCGACGGAGTTGGGAACACTGTATACGCTGGAAGAGTTGGAAAGCCTGCGGGATATTTGCGACCAGTACGGCCTTTATCTGTTCCTTGACGGTGCCCGCTTGGGTTACGGTTTGGAGGCAGAGGGCAATAATGTGACCCTTGCAGACCTTGCAAGACTTTGCGATGTGTTTTACATTGGCGGCACAAAGGTGGGCGCGCTCTTTGGCGAGGCGGTGGTGATCCGAAATCCCGCTATCAATGAAGATTTCCGCTACCTTATCAAGCAGCGGGGCGGTATGCTGGCCAAGGGCCGGCTGCTGGGCTTGCAGTTTGATACGCTCTTTGATGACGATGGGCTGTACTTCCAGCTTGGCGCACGGGCAGACCGGCTTGCGGATCAGATCCGCGCTGCATTGCAGACGCTGGGCGTATCGCAGCTTGTGGAGAGCACAACCAATCAGATATTCCCCATTCTTCCTGACAGCGCGCTGGAAGAGCTGGGCAAGGAATTTACCTTCACCGAGCAGGAACGCATTGACGATACCCATCGGGCGGTTCGTTTTTGCACCAGCTGGGCGACCGAGCAGAAAAATGTAGATGCCCTTTGTATCGCCTTGGAGAAAATACTGGGGTAAATTCATAAAATATTAATTGGTAATTTGCTGTAATTTCCTTTATAATAAAGGAAAAGGAGGAATGGCTCTTGGAACTGAACAGAAAAAACCTGCGCGCTATCTTTCTGGGCGTTGCTGGCTGTATTGTGTTATACTGGCTGCTTCATGAAACGGAGCGTTTGGCGGCTGTATTAAGAGCGGGGTGGTCGGTTTTGTCCCCCTTTGCTGTGGGCGCGGCCATTGCCTTTATTCTCAATGTGCCCATGCGAGCCATCGAAAGAGGCTTTAAGGGAATCAAAAATCCGGGACTCCGGCGCGGACTTTCCATTTTGACAACATTTGTGATCGTCGCCCTTGTTTTGGCGGGTGTATTTTATCTGCTGCTGCCTCAATTGGTGCAAACGGTAGAATCCCTTGTGGCAAGCCTGCCTGGATTTATTGGACGCGTACAGGCGCAGGCAAACGAATATCTGAGCGAGCATCCCGAAGTGCTGAAATGGCTGACGGAGAATACAGATTTTGCCAGCATTAACTGGTCTGAACTGATCCAGAAGGCAGTATCCGTGGTGACCAACAGCGTCAGCACCATTGTAGACGGTGCAATCAGTGCGGTTGTCAGCTTGGGTACGGGCATTTTTAATGCCGTGCTGAGCCTTGTGTTTGCCCTTTACTGTTTGGGCCGCAAGGAGATCCTTGCCCGGCAGGGAAGAAGACTGCTGTATGCCTTCTTGCCGGAAAAGTTTGGCGATGAGCTGATTCGCATTCTTCGCATGACCAATTCCACATTCTCCAACTTCATTTCCGGACAGTGCTTAGAAGCGGTGATCCTGGGCATGATGTTTGCGGTTTCTATGTCTATTTTTAGAATGCCGTACATGCCGCTGGTCAGTGTGGTCATTGCGGTAACGGCCCTGGTGCCCATCGTGGGTGCGTTTATTGGCTGCGTTGTGGGTGCGTTCTTCATTTTGGTGCAGAATCCCATGATGGCTGTGTGGTTTGTGGCGATGTTCTTGGTGCTGCAGCAGATCGAGGGAAACCTCATCTATCCCAAAGTGGTGGGTACTTCCATTGGTCTTCCCGGTATGTGGGTGCTGGTTGCTGTGGCAGTTGGCGGTGACCTGATGGGCGTGAGCGGTATGTTTCTGATGATCCCGCTGGCATCGGTCATTTATGCGCTGACCAGAGAGCTCACCAATAAGCGCCTTACCGTTCGGGGCATTGATAAGGATAAGCTTTGTGACCATCCTCCGCAACTGAAGTCCAACTTTAAGGAAAAGCGGGACAAATCCAAAGAAAAGCGCAGCCAGAAAAAGCAAAAGGCTGCAAGTGACAGCAAAGAAGCACAATAATGCGCAATAAGAAACGGCATGGGTTTATCCCATGCCGTTTTATGCGATTTCAAATTCCCAACCGTCGAATTTAAGTTTGTCGCCGGTGTCGATGCCGTAGGGCAGCAGAGCGATGGCGACCTCAGATACCACGCCGGTATCGTCGTATTTGACGTGGGCGTAGTCGCCGCGAATGTCAATGACTGTACAGAGCATATTTGTTTCCTTTACAAAGCGGTATGATAAATGATTGTTTACCGCACCTACTTGACTCTCCCAGAGGGAGAGTCAAGGTGCATCGTAGGATAAGCGATCATTTATGGGAGTTTATTTTTGTTGCTGAGATAGGAAAAGGGGTCTTTGGGATCAAGCAGCATGGCAAGCAGAATACGCTTGCCTTCTTCACTGCGTTCAGTAAGACTTTCGAACAATGTACCGATCAAAGAAGCCGGGAGTGCGGCAATGAGCATGAATAAAAAAACGTTGCGGATAACAAGTGCGTCGGTAACGCCTTCGGAGAGGGCTACCAGAAAAGCAAGTGGGATCATGAGGGCGAGAATCCACAGGAACTGTGCAGGAACAAGAGCGCCCTTGAAGCAAACAAACCGAACTTCACAGCCGTTTTCCGTTTCCTTCACATAGCCCACTGCGGCGTTTTTCTGATTGGTATAGCGCCGATTCCATTCGTATCCTGCGTGGTGGGTCACATGAAACCATTTTCCAAGAAAAAAGCCGGTAAAGCGCTCGGCACCAAACGTAAAATGTCCGCCCATATTTTCCTTGATGGCATTTAAGTGTTCCTCAGGGGAATAAGAGGATGTAATGATGTTCATAACGCACCTCCATGATTTTTACAAAACCCGCCCTTGTTTCCAAGGGCGGGCATTGTTTTGAGGAATTAGTCCTTGTACATCTCGACCAGCTTCTTCAGGTGCTCCCAACGCTCCTTAGCAGCTTCTTCGTTCTTCACGAACAGCTCCTTAGCGCGCTCGGGGAACTCGCGGGTCAGACGGGAGTAGCGGGCCTCGTTCATCAGGAACTCCTGATAGCCTTCCTTGGGATCCTTGCTGTCCAGCTGGAACTTGCCGGTCTCCTTGGAGGGGTCGAAGCGGAACAGATTCCAATAGCCGCAGTCAACAGCCTTCTTCATCTCGGCCTGGCAGTTGGTCATGCCGCCCTTGATGGAGTGCATCTCACAGGGAGCGTAGCCGATGATCAGGGAAGGACCATTGTAAGCCTCTGCCTCGCAGATAGCCTTGATGGTCTGAGCCTGGTTGGCGCCCATAGCGACATGAGCAACGTAAACGTAGCCGTAGCTCATAGCGATCTCGGACAGGGACTTCTTCTTGGTTTCCTTACCGGAAGCTGCGAACTGAGCAACCTGGCCGATGTTGGAAGCCTTAGAAGCCTGACCGCCGGTGTTGGAGTAAACTTCAGTATCGAAGACGAAGATGTTGACGTCCTTGTTGGAAGCCAGAACATGGTCAACGCCGCCGAAGCCGATGTCGTATGCCCAGCCGTCGCCGCCGAAGATCCAGATGGACTTCTTGGACAGGTATTCCTTCTTGCTCAGGATGTCAGCGACGGTGTCGCAGCAAACCTTAGCTTCCAGGTTAGCAATCAGAGCCTTGGTAGCAGCCTTGTTTGCTTCGCCGTCGTTGAAGGTATCCAGCCAAGCCTGGCAAGCAGCCTT